>NZ_CP059692.1:2828333-3142500 GCF_014058705.1 Aureimonas mangrovi | reverse complement strand
CGCAGACAAGCTGCGGACGGTCGGACCGCCATGGGCGGCGCTGACAAAATTGGTCCGTCAGGTTGGGCGACCCCGGTGCAGCTATGGGCAGCTATGGCAACCGAGGCCACAAAGGCGGGCTCAGCCCCGGCAGCCCCAGGCAGCCTCGTCGCCACGTTGTACCGGGCGCGGCGGACGGCGGGTCCATCAGAGCGGCGCGCAGCGTGATGCTTCCATCGAAAACGCACGGGGCAGCAGACGCAATCGAAAAAGCCCACGACCAAAGGCCGCAGGCTGCCAGCACGAAGCACGAACCGCGCCCGGCACGCCGCAAACGCATCACGGCACGCCCGCTCAGCTCCTCATAAAAGCCCGAGCAACGTAGCAACCGTCCGTATGCCGCGTAAAAGCCCATGAACTGCATGCCTGAACACGGTCGTTGGGACAGAGCGGCACGGCTGGGCGAGCATGGAAGCGGCCACCATCAACCCTGCCCGTAATAGCCCGCATACCCATTCAGAGCCGGCGCACCTCCCAGATGGACGTAAAGTACCCGAGAGAAGGACGCCCCCCGCCCGAGGGTAGGAGGCGCCGAACGCAATCTTGCCGTAGGCCGCCGTCAGAAGAGGCCGAGCAGGGCAGGGACCGTCAGAATCGCGGCGTAGAAACCCATGAACTGGACGCCCGTGTTGAAACCGATGATCCGGTACAGGAGTCCGCCGACCAGGCCGACCGTCACGATCACAAGGACGCCGAGCATGCCGCCCTCCCAGCCGCCAATCACGAGGACGAGACCGACGAACGTTGCGATAATGGCTTCGTGACTGATCCGGCGCGCCACGAAGGCCGCGGCATTGCGCGCGTAGTTCATCGCGAAGGGATAGGCGATAAGGCCTGCAAGCGCGACCGCCAGTAGGCCGTATCCGAGGAACTCCCAAGGGGTCATCAACGTGTGGAGGTTCTCGACCTGCCCGCTCGCCGTATCCACCGTGAAGCGCGGCGGAGCGTTGAAAAGCGGCGCGGCTGGTCCGGCCGCTACGGGGCTCAAAGGCAGGCCGAACGCGATGAGCGGAATCATCGCCTCGGCGATGTAGGTCGATTCCGTCACGCCGTTGCGAACGGACAGGACCGTGGTCAGGCGATGATAGGCGTGCTTGATCCGCGCGCCGACCGCTTCGCCCATGATGACTGTCATCGCGACGGGACTGAAAACGAAGGTCGCGCTGGTGACGGTCGCCGCTGCCGCTGTCCATCGCAACTGAGTTCCGTCGAGGACGCGGAAGGGGTTCGGCAGGTAGCCGGACCAGGACTTCACGTCGGGCGCGAGCGAGAAAATGCGCGGGCCGTCCACCTTGATGTTGGCCCGCTCGAGCGGTGACAGCGCCGAGAAGAGCGCCGCGATCAGGGGGCCGACCGCGATTCCCAGGAAGTAACTGATCGTCAGCGGCGTATCGTAGCCCGCTGTGAAGGCGCGCAAAGCCACGATCAGGAGCACGAAAGGCACCAGTGCGGCAACCGAAGCCCAGCGCCCGGCCGAGAAGTAGGCGATCAGCAACGCAGCGACGAGGAAGAGCCAGGGCGCGGAACTGGTGATTGCGCTTGCGAAAGGCGCCAGGATCAGCGCGAAGCCGACCGACAGCGGCACTGCGATGAACGCCGAGATCAAGCCGCCGGAAATCATCTTGCGCAGGGCGATGTGCGGGATGCCGAGGTTTCTGAGGGCCGTCGCCTGCGGCATCAGCGGAATGGCCAGGGTGTCACCGGGAATGCCGAGGAGCGCGGTCGGTACGGCGTGCGTGAGATGCTTGGAGACGGCGGCCGCCATCCAGAAGGTGAAGATGCCCACAGGCGGAACGCCGAGAAGGACGACGACGAGGGTCACGGGTGCGATCGTCGCGGTCTCGTCGGTGCCCGAGACAAGGCCGATCAGCGAGAAGATGACGGCGCCGAGGACACCCATGCCGACCGCGACCGCGATCTGATAATAGAGGTCGTCCATGTCACATCCCCCCTCGTGACGGTTCCTGCGCCTCGGCGCGCGAGCGCGCGGCGAAGAGTTCGTAGAGCCCGAGTTCCTTCAATTCCCGTTCGGCGGCAGGCGGCAGGTCCTCCAGGAGGCCGATCCCGCCGCGCTCGGCGGCGAGCTGGTCGATCACCGCTTCGTGCCAGGCGGTGTCCTCGATCTCCTCGCGGACGATGCGCTTGGGCTGGAAGAGCACCGCGCAGACGGCGCCGGAAAGAATACAGCCAGCGATGCCCACGAGCATGCCGTAGGCACGCGCCATCGCCGGGTCCTCGACGAAACCGCGGAAAAGGGCCACGGCGCCGAGATACGCTCCGAGGCTGATCGCTGCGCCGATCGGGATGGCGAGGCGCAATTCGCGCAGGTCGACGACGTCGCCCCAAACCTGAGCGAGATCGCGCTGCGGGGCGGCGATGCCTGCGGTGCCGGGTGGCCGGTCGAGCGCTTGCGGCGCCCTTCTGTCTTCGTTCATGATGCTCCTCCCTGTCTTTCGGCTCCGCACGGCGCACCTTCGCGCCGCGGTCATGCGCATCGCGGTCGAGGCCGTTAACCGCGATGCCTCGCTTCGAGAGAAATGGCCTGAAGGCCGATGAGGCGAGGGCGCGCCCTCGCTCGGTGGCTATCAGCCCCTGATCTGAGCCAGGATCTCGCGGGCGCGATCGGTGCGCACATCGTGGGCCGCAGCGAGCTCGCGGGCCACCTTGTCCACCTCCGGGCCGCTCGCTCCCGCGAGGATCGCGATGTTGCGGGCGTGAAGCGCCATGTGGCCGCGCTGGATGCCTTCCGTCGCCAGCGCGCGCAGGGCGGCCATGTTCTGCGCGAGGCCCACGGCTACGGTCACCTCGGCAAGCTCCTGCGCGGAACCGACGCCGAGCACCTTCAGCGCGGCCTGCGCGGCCGGATGGGTCTTCGTCGCGCCGCCGACAAGGCCGAGCGCCATTGGCATCTCGAGCGTTCCGACGAGATTGCCCTCGCCGTCCTCCTCCCAGGTCGAGAGCGAAGTGTAGCGTCCGCTTCGCGCGGCGTAGGCATGGGCGCCGGCTTCGATGGCGCGCCAGTCGTTGCCGGTGGCGACGACGACGGGGTCGATGCCGTTCATGATGCCTTTGTTGTGGGTGGCGGCTCGGTAAGGGTCGATCGCCGCCATCTCGTAGGCGTCGAGGATGCCGTCGATCATGCGCCGGCCCGAGAAGTCCTTGGTCGCGAGCGCCGCTTCGGGGATCCGCACGCTCGCCCGGGCGATGCGAAGATCCGCGAGGTTCGACAGGATGCGAAGGCGCACCTGCCCACCGGTCAGACGCTCTGCGACCGGCGCCACGGCCTCGGCCATGGTGTTGACCGTGTTCGCGCCCATCGCGTCGCGCACGTCGACGAGGAGATGCAGGACGATCATGGCCCCACGACGCGTCTGCGGGAAGACATGGATTTCGATGTCGCGGCAGCCGCCGCCTAGCCCAACGAGGACAGCGTCGCGGCTGTTGGCGGTTTCGATGATCTCCTCGCGCGCCTTGAGGAGAGCAAGGCGCGCACCATGCGGATCGCCGAGGCCGAGGATCTGGATCTGTGCGCGCATGACGGGCGCGGTGCTCGAGGTCGCGAAGCCGCCATTGCCACGCGCGATGCGGGCCATGTAGGACGCCGCGGCAACGACCGAAGGCTCCTCGACGGCCATTGGAACGACATAGTCGCGGCCGTTGACGGTGAAATTGGTGGCGATGCCGAGCGGCAGCTGAAAGCCGCCCACGACGTTCTCGATCATGCCGTTGGCACGCTCGATCGAAAGGCTTGTCGGGTCGGAGAGGGTGCGGGCGTCTTCGGGACCGAGGCTTGCTGCCTTTGCAACCGCTGCCAGCCGCTCCTCGGGCGTCATGTCCCGCATGCCCGTGATGCGCGAATCGACGCCGGCCTCGCGGCCGCTGATGTTGCTCATTCTGTCCTCCCTAGCATTTCCTCGGCTTGTCCTGACGCCGACATGTCGATAATCGTCCACATGGACGGAGGGACAATCAAGGGACAATTAGGCTATCGACCGCCGTATTGTCCCATTTTCGAGGGAGGGACGCTTTGGAGGAAAGGCCTCGGGGAAGGGTCACCCGCGTCGACGAGATCGTGGAGGCGGTGAAGGCCGATATCGCCGGCGGTGTCTACGCCCTGGGTGACCGGCTGGCGCCGGTGCGCGCCGCCGCCCTCAGCTACGGCGTCTCGAAGAACACGATGGCGGAAGCCTACGATCGTCTCGTCTCGGAGGGCTTCCTGCGGGCCGTCGGCGGCTCGGGCTATTACGCCGCGCGCAGCGGGCGCGACCTGTGGTCCGCGCCGCCTCCGCATTTCGTCGAGGCGACGGATGCCGTCTCGCTTCTGCGCGAGCAACTCGACCCGCATTTCGACGTCCGCCCCGGCGATGGACGACCGCCGCCATCCTGGATGGAGACGTCGGAGCTGCGTCGGCATTTCTCGGCCTTTCGCGGCGGCGGCGACGTTGATTTCGGCTATGGCAGCACGGAGGGTTTCGCGCCGCTGCGCGACCGCCTGCGCCAGATGCTGGCCGAGCGCATGATCGCGGTGGAGCCGGGCGGGCTTCTGCTCACGCACGGCGCCAACCACGCGCTGGATCTCGTCATCCGCCATTTCCTGGAGCCCGGCGACACCGTGTTCGTCGACGAACCGGGCTATTATCCGCTCTTCGCCAAGCTGACGCTCGCCAAGGTTCGGATGGTCGGCATCCGGCGCGGGGCGGACGGCCCCGACCTGGAAGACCTTTTCGCCAAGCTGCCGCGCCATCGACCGAAGCTCTTCTTCACCCAGTCGCAGGCCCAAAATCCGACCGGCACCTCGTTGACGCCGGCTGTCGCCTTTGCTCTCCTGCAAGCTTCGGAAAGCTGGGGCTTCCGGATCGTCGAAGACGACGCCTTCGGCGATATCGTGCCGCCCGGCATGCCCCGGCTGGCCGCGCTTGGACGGCTGGACCGGGTCGTCTATGTCGGCTCCTTCTCCAAGACGCTGTCGGCGAGCCTTCGCACCGGATATATCGCGGCCCATCCTTCGCTGCTCGCCTCGCTGCGCGACATCAAGATGGTGACGGGCGTCGCCACTTCCGATTTCGTGGAGCGTTTCGTGCTCGGGCTGATCGAGGGCGGCCACTATCTGCGGCATCTGCGCCGGCTGCGCACGAGGCTGGCGAAGGAATGGGCGGCGACGCTCGCGGGTCTCGATCAACTCGAACTCCCGGCGAGACAAACGGGCAGCGGGCCGAACGGCCTCGGCTACTATCTCTGGCTCGCGCTACCGCCGTCGACAGACGAGGCGGAGCTGTGCCGACGAGGCGCGGCGCGCGGCATCTTCATCGCGCCGGGCTCGGTCTTCTATCCGGACCGGGAGGAGAGCCATCCGCCGGCCATCCGCATCAATGTCGCCTACGGCGCGGACCCACGCTTCATCGCCTTTCTGAGCGAGGCTCTGGGCGTTTCAAAATCCTGACATCGAAGAGGGCAGAAATGGCATTTCCTTCCACTGTGCGCGTCGTCGAGGTCGGCCCGCGTGACGGGCTCCAGAACGAGAAAGGCGAGATCGCGACGCAGACGAAGGTCGCGCTCATCGAACGACTGGTCGAGGCGGGCTGCAGAACGATCGAGGCCGGCAGTTTCGTCTCGCCGAAATGGGTGCCGCAGATGGCTGACAGCGCTGCGGTTCTGCGGCTGGCACCGCAGGTCGGGGGCGTCGTCTATCCGGTGCTCGTGCCGAACATGAAGGGGCTCGAGGCTGCGATCGGAGCCGGCGCGCGCGAGGTCGCCGTCTTCGCCTCCGCGTCGGAAACCTTCTCGCAGCGCAACATCAACTGTTCGATTGCCGAAAGCCTGGAGCGTTTCGGGCCCGTGGTCGCTCATGCGCAAGGACACGGCATCAAGGTTCGCGGCTATGTCTCCTGCGTTCTCGGCTGCCCCTATGAGGGCGCGGTATCGTCCGATGCGGTGGCGGACGTGGCGGCCCGGTTGGCGGCGCTGGGCTGCTACGAGATTTCGCTCGGCGACACGATCGGGACGGGCACGCCGCGCGCGGCAGCCGCGATGGTCGAGCGTGTGACGCGGGGCGTGCCGCTGGAGATGCTTGCCGTCCACTTCCACGACACTTACGGGCAGGCGCTCGCCAACATCTTCGCCTGTCTGGAATTTGGCGTGTCGGTGGTCGATGCGGCTGTGGGTGGTCTCGGCGGCTGTCCCTACGCCAAGGGCGCGACGGGTAATGTCGCCACGGAAGACCTCGTCTACATGCTGGACGGGATGGGCATCGAGACGGGCATCGACCGCGAACGCATCGTCGAGGCCGCTCTGTTCATCGCAGATGCTCTCGGGAAGAAGCCGGCTTCGCATCTTGCGGCCCTTCCGCGATAGAGCGCGCAGGCAGACAGGATTTCGTTTGGAGGATCAGGCAAATTCTGCGCAGATTCAGGCATGGTGCATCGCGGCATCGGCCGGCAAGGTCGCGCTTAACGATCCATGACCTTCGAGGCTGTGAAACTTTGTCGACCGGTGGCCAGCGCGCCTCAGACCTCCTGTCCTTCCTGCGATCCTGGGCCTCGGCACCCCTGCGCGTCGGGGCGGTCGCGCCATCCGGCCGGGGGCTCGCCGGCCTGATCACGCGGGAGATCGAACCGACTTGCGCGCCTGTTCTCGAACTCGGCCCGGGAACGGGCGTCTTCACCCGCGCGCTTCTGGCGGCCGGGGTAAGGGAGGACGACCTGACTCTCGTCGAATACGATGAAGCCTTTGCCGGCATTCTCGCGGCACGCTATCCGAAGGCTCGTCTCGTGCGCATGGATGCGGCTGACTTGTCGCGAATGCAGCTTTTCCACGGCCGCCCCGTGGGCGCGGTAGTAAGCGGCCTTCCGCTCTTGTCGATGCCGCTGCCCAAGGTAATGCGGATCGTCTCCGGTCTCAGCGGTTGCCTGCGGGCCGACGGTGCGATCTACCAGTTCACCTATGGGCTGCGTTGCCCGGTCCCCGATCTCGTGCTCGACCGTTTCGGTCTCCGTGCCATGCGCATCGGCCGCGTCTGGTGGAACATGCCGCCGGCCGCGGTCTATCGGATCGAGCGCACGTCCGCGATGGACTTGATAGATGTTGGTGGCCGCCTGGCGCGAAAGGCGGCCTGAAACGGCGATGGCCCGTGATGCTGATAGGCCACGGTCGGTGCGGCCTTCTTCGATCGGCCCCAAACTGTAACAAATCGACATCTTACGGCCAACATGATTCCCACCTATCTGTGGCATCATCCGGACACATGAAATCCTGAGCTTGGAACCGTCGATGGCATCCGCTGCACGAACCTTTGGGCTGATCCTCGCGCTTGCGGCCGTTGTTGGCGTCGCTGGCGTTTCCTATCAGCACCTGAGCGCAGCCGATCACCAGGACGGCGCGCCGGGGGTGGTGACCGCTTCGCTCGTGACCGGCCCGATCGAACTCGCGGACATCGAGGTGACGACGGTTGCGCCGCAGACGATCACGAGTGACGTGCGTGTGTCGGGTGCTCTCTATCCGGTGCGCAAGACGACACTTACCGTGAAAGTCGCGGGCACGGTCGAGACGGTGAACGCAGATGTCGGCATGGCAGTCTCTGCGGGCGACGTACTGGTCGAACTCGACACCGCGACCCTGGATGCCACGCTGCTGGCCCGCCAGTCCAGCCTGGAAGCGACGCAGGCCCAACTTCAGTTGGCTCGCTCCGTCCTGGAGCGCAATCAGCGGCTCGGGCAGACCGGCATCGCCTCGCAGGCAACGCTGCTCGATGCCGAGGCACAGGTTCTGAACCTCGAGGCGCAGGTGAAGGCTTTGGAGGCCGAGGTCACGCAAGCGTGCATCCAGCTGGCTGACGCGGTGATCCGCGCGCCGTTCGACGGCGTTATTTCCATGCGTTCGGTTGAGCCTGGCCAGTCTCTCGCAGCCAACACCGAAGTGATGGGCCTTGTCGATCCCTTGCGCATGGAGGCGGATGTCGCAGTGCCGACGAGCCGGATCGGGGGTGTCGCCATCGGCCAGCCGGCCCGGCTGAGCGTCGACGGGTTCGACGGTGTCTTCGAGGGCGAGGTCGTGCGTATCAGTCCGATCGCCGTGGATGGATCGCGCGCCGTGCGCGTGTTCTTGAGCGTTCCGAACGAGGACGGACGCCTACGAGGCGGCATGTTCGCGACCGGCACGCTGCGCACCGGCGAGTTTGCGGACGTCGTCGCCCTGCCACCTTCGGCGATCCGCGAGGATGATCAGGGTCAGTACGTGCTAGCGGCGGAGGACGGGCGGCTGGTACGCCGCGCCGTTTCCGTCGGCCAGGCCTGGCCCGACCGCAATCTCGTCGAGGTGGCGGATGGGGTCGAGGCCGGCGACGTGGTCGTAACGGCGCCGCTGCCGGACCTGCAGCCCGATGTGGACGTGCGCATCGCGGGCCTGTGAACCCGTGCACAAGCCCGCCTGAAAGAACCGATCGATGTTCCTGACACGCATCAGCGTCGACCATCCCGTCTTCGCCACCATGATGATGGCGGCGATCATGGTCGTCGGCCTGTTCGGCTTCTCCCGCATGGCCGTGGACGAGTTTCCGAACATCGACCTTCCGGTGGTCGTCGTCGCCACGACATACACGGGCGCCGCGCCAGAAACGGTCGAGAGCAACATCACGCGCCCCGTCGAGGAGGCGGTGAACACGATTGGCGGCGTCAGCACCGTCACCTCGGAAAGCTTCGAGGGACGCTCGCTCGTCATCGTGGAGTTCGACCTCGACGTCGATTCGCGTCTCGCCTCGCAGGAAGTTCGCGACCGCGTCTCCCAGCTCGAAGCGGGCTTTCCCGACGAGGTCGATACCCCCCAGATCACCCGCTTCAACCCCGACGATGCGCCGATCCTGTCGCTTGCCGTCTCCTCGCCGACGAAGACGCTCGCCGAGGTGACGACGATCGCGGACCAGATCATCACCAAGCGGCTCAACGTCGTGTCCGGCGTCGGCCAGACGACGATCGTCGGCGGATCGGAACGGCAGGTGCTCGTCCTGACCGATCCGGACCGGATGGAGGCCTTCGGTGTCACGACGCTGCAGGTGATGAACGCGATCCGCGAGCAGAACCAGGATCGTGCCGCGGGCAATATCACGTCGGGCATCGACCAGCGCATCGTCACGGTCGAAGGGCGGCTCGCCGACATCGCCGATTTCGATCAGATCATCGTCTCGCGCGATGGCCCGTATCCGGTGCATCTGCACGACGTGGCGCGGATCGTCGACGGTTCGGCCGAACTGACGAGCCGGGCGACGCGCAACGGCGTGCCGGCCCTCGGCGTCGACGTCGTCAAGGTGCAGGGCGCCAACACCGTGGGCGTCGCGCAGGCCCTGCGCGCGGAGATCGAGGTGCTGGCGCGCGAACTCGCGCCCGACGACATCGTGCTCGACATCTCGCGGGACAATTCCACCGCCATCGCCGCCTCGGTCGAGAACGTCCAGGCGATGATGATCGAGGGCGCGTTCCTGACGGTCGCGATCGTCTTCCTATTCCTGAATTCATGGCGGTCCACCGTCATCACCGGCCTGACCCTGCCGATCTCTGTCATCGGCACCTTCGCGGTGATCTACTTCCTCGGCTTCACGCTCAACACGATGACGCTGCTGGCGCTCTCGCTGGCGATCGGCATCCTCATCGACGATGCCATCGTGGTGCGCGAGAACATCACGCGGCACCTCCACATGGGCAAGGGCCACCGGCAGGCGGCGCTCGAGGGCACCAACGAGATCGGCCTCGCGGTTCTCGCATCGACGCTCACGATCGTCGCCGTCTTCCTGCCGGTCGCCTTCATGGGCGGCATCATCGGCCGCTTCTTCCTGCAGTTCGGCGTCACCGTTTCGGTGGCCGTGATGATCTCGCTCTTCGTCGCCTTCACGCTCGATCCGATGATGTCGAGCGTCTGGTACGATCCGGCCTCCCAGCCGAACGCCAAGCGCGGGCCGATCGGGCGCCTCGTCGCGCGCTTCGATCGCGCTTTCGAGCGGCTGGCGGGGCGTTACCGCGGGGTCATCCGCTGGAGCCTGCGCCACCGCATCATCACCGTCGGCGCGGCGCTGCTCGTTTTTGTCGGCTCGCTGATGCTGGTGCCACGCATCGGCGGCGAGTTCCTGCCGCAGGGCAACCAGGGCGAATTCTCGATCGCCATTGAGGCGCCCGAGGGATCGTCGCTCGACTACACTGCGGCCAAGGTTCGCCAGGTCGAGGCGGCGCTGTCGGAGTTCCCCGACGTCGTCTCCACCTATTCGGCGATCAACGCCTCGGGTGCGCGCGGCTTCAACGCGGCCAACATCCAGGTCACGATGAAGCCGATCGACGAGCGCACGATGTCGGCCGTGCAGCTCTCCGAGCCTCTCCGCGAGCGTCTCTCGCGCATCGCGGGGCTCGACATCTCGATCAACCAGAACGCGGCGGCCGGTCCCGGCGGCAAGCCGTTGCAGATCTCCGTGCTCGGCGACAACGAGACCGTGCTGCGTGAGGTCTCGGCGGAGATCACCGGTGCGCTTCGCGCGATTCCCGGAGCGGTCGAGGTGGAATCCTCGATCGAGGACGAGCGCCCGACGCTCGCGGTGCGCCTGCGCTCCGAGGCGGCGAGCGATCTCGGCGTCTCGATCCAGGAGATTGCGGAGACGCTTCGTCCGCTGATTGCAGGCGACGCCATCTCGGTCTGGAATGCGCCGGACGGCGAATCATACGATGTCCTAGTGCGGCTGCCCGAGGACATGCGCCAGCGCGCCGACCAGTTGCGCAACCTCACGCTGGCGACCTCCCGTCAGGACGACAACGGCCGTCCGGTCGTCGTGCGCTTGGAGCAGGTGGCCGAGATCACCGACTCGGTCGCCCCGACCACGATCAACCGTCGCGATCTTTCGCGCGAGGTGCGCATCGACGCCAACGTCTCGGGCCGCGCGCTGGGCGAGGTCTCGGGCGATCTGACGGCGGCGCTCGCCAATATCGAGACGCCGCCCGGCGTGCGCGTCATCTTCGGCGGCGAGACGGAGGACATGCAGGAAAGTCTCGGCTACGCGGTGCAGGCGCTCGCGCTCGCGGTCGTCTTCATCTACCTCGTCCTCGCCTCGCAGTTCGGGTCCTTCCTCCAGCCGATCGCGATCATGGCAACGCTGCCCCTGTCGCTGATCGGCGTTCTTCTCGGCCTTCTCATCATGGGCTCGACGCTGAACATCTTCTCGATCATCGGCTTCATCATGCTGATGGGCCTCGTGACCAAGAACGCGATCCTGCTCGTCGACTATTCCAACCAGGCCCGGGCGCGCGGCATGTCGCTGCACGACAGCCTCGTGGAGGCCGGCGCGGTGCGCCTGCGCCCGATCGTCATGACCACGCTCGCCATGGTTTTCGGCATGCTGCCGATCGCCATCGGCGCGGGCGAGGGCGGTGAGCAGCGTGCGCCGATGGCGCATGCGGTGATCGGCGGGCTGATCTCTTCCACCCTGCTGACGCTGATCTTCGTGCCGGTGATCATCACGCTCCTCGAGGGCTTCAAGCGGCGTACACGCCGCTTCCTGCCCCAACCGCCGCCGGACCACGGGGAGGTTCACCAGCCGGCGGAGTGAACGCCTGCGCGGGACTGTTGCGGCATTTTGCAGCTCTGCCCTTGCGAAAGCCGCGGCCATGGTGTCGTTTCTGCGGGATGTCCCACAAGGAGTTTCCCATGAACCGACCCCTGTCCCGCCTCGCTCTTGCTCTCGCCGCGACGGCCGGCTTCGCGGGCATGGCGCAAGCGGCCGATCCCGAGAGCTGCGCGGCGGTCCGCATGTCGGATCCGGGCTGGTCGGACATCACCTCGACCAACGGCTTCGCCGGTGTCGTTCTCGATGGCCTCGGCTACTCGCAGAACGTCTCGACCCTGTCGGTGCCGATCACCTATCAGGCGATCGCCAATAACGAGATCGACGTCTTCCTCGGCAACTGGATGCCCGCGCATCAGGCCTTCCGCGAGGAGGCGCAGGCCAACAACTCGCTGGAGCAGCTGGCCGAGAACCTCGGCGGCGTGCGCTTCACCGTCGCCGTGCCGAGCTACGTGTCAGAAGCCGGCGTGACCGACGTTTCCGATCTCGCCGAACACGCGCAGGAGTTCAACTCGCGCCTCTACGGCATCGATGCCGGCTCTCCGGCCAACGAGAACCTGCAGGCGATGATCGATTCGGGCGATTTCGGCCTCGATGGCTGGGAGGTCGTGGCTTCGTCCGAGCAGGGCATGCTCGCGCAGGTCTCGCGGGCAGAGCGCCGCGAGCAGTGGATCGCGTTCCTCGCCTGGGAGCCGCATCCGATGAACGCCAATTTCGACATCACCTATCTCTCTGGCGCCGACGACTATTTCGGCCCTGACTTCGGCCGCGCCGACATCAACACGGTGGCGCGTGCCGGCTATGCCGAGGATTGCCCGAACGCCGGTAAGCTCTTCGAGCAGATGACCTTCACCGTGGAGATGGAAAACGCGCTGATGGACCGCCTCGCCGACGGCGAGACGGCGGAGGCAGCCGCCACGGCCTATCTCACCGAGAACCCGGACGTGCTCGAGCCCTGGCTCGACGGCGTGACGACGCTCTCCGGCAAGCCGGGCCTGGATGCCGTTCGCGCCCATCTCGGCCTCTAAGCCGAACTGACCTGTCCAAGCCGGAGGGCCGGTCGCGAAAGCGATCGGCCCTTCGCCCGTTCTCCTGCCGCCGAAAGATCCCGATGACCGCCCGTCCCAATATCCTCATCCTCATGGTGGATCAGCTCAATGGAACGCTCTTCCCGGACGGGCCGGCGGAGTTCCTGCATGCGCCGAACCTGCGTGCGCTCGCCGGGCGCTCGCTGCGCTTCTCGAATGCCTACACCGCGAGCCCGCTCTGCGCGCCGAGCCGCGCCTCCTTCATGGCCGGGCAACTGCCGTCGCGAACGCGCGTCTACGACAACGCCGCCGAGTTCGCCTCCGATATCCCGACCTTCGCGCATCATCTTCGCCGCGCCGGCTACCGCACCTGTCTTTCCGGCAAGATGCACTTCGTGGGGCCCGACCAGCTTCACGGTTTAGAGGAGCGCCTGACGACGGATGTCTATCCTGCCGATTTCGGCTGGACGCCGGACTGGCGCCACCCGACAGAGCGCATCGACTGGTGGTATCATAATCTTGGATCGGTGACGGGCGCGGGCACGGCGGAGATCACCAACCAGCTCGAATATGACGACGAGGTCGCCTTCCATGCCAAGGCGCGGCTCTACGATCTGGCGCGCCGGCAGGACGATCGGCCCTGGTGCCTGGCCGCCTCCTTCACCCATCCGCACGACCCCTACGTCGCCCGCAAGCGCTTCTGGGACCTCTACGAGGATTGCGAGGCGCTGGCTCCGGAGGTGGGGCGCATTCCCTACGAGGATCAGGACCCGCATTCGCGGCGCCTGATGGATGCCTGTGAGGACGCGAAATACGAAATCACCGACCAGATGATCGCCGATTCGCGCCGGGCCTATTTCGCCAACATCTCCTATGTCGACGAGCGCATCGGCGAGCTTCTGGAGGTGCTGGAGACGACGGGCATGGCCGAGAACACGGCCGTCCTGTTCGTGTCGGACCACGGCGACATGCTGGGCGAGCGTGGCCTGTGGTTCAAGATGAACTTCTTCGAGGGATCGTCGCGCGTGCCGCTGATGCTGGCCCTGCCGGGCGACGAGGGACGCAGCGTCGAGACGCCGGTCTCCACGCTCGATGTCATGCCGACGCTGTGCGAGCTCGTCGGCGTCGACCTGTCCGATCACGCCGAATGGCTGGACGGCATCTCTCTTCTCGATGTGCCGGAGAACGGGCGCGAAGCCGTCGCGATGGAGTATGTGGCCGAAGGCTCGATCGCGCCGATGGTCGCGCTGCGCGAGGGGCGCTGGAAGTTCACCCATTGTCCGGCCGACGCCGAACAGCTCTTCGACCTCGAAGCCGATCCGCTGGAACTCCACAACCTCGCCGGCGATCCGGCCCATGCAGAGACGGCGGCGCGATTCCGTCAGATGGTCGCCGCGCAGTGGGACCTGACCCGATTCGAGCGGGCGGTGCGCGAAAGCCAGGCGCGCCGGCATGTCACCTACGAGGCGCTGCGCAACGGCGCGTATTATCCGTGGGACTATCAGCCGCTTCAGAAGGCTTCCGAGCGCTACATGCGCAATCACATGGACCTCAACGTCCTTGAGCACGACCAGCGCTTCCCGCGTGACTGATGCCCATTCTTTGAGCTTGCCGGTGTGGGCGGCATGACGTATGTTTAATGAACACTGCCGCTGCGGGAGAGACCGGCCGAAAGGCCGGCGCCGAAGGAGCAACCGCCCCGGAATCTCTCAGGCAAAAGGACCGCGCGGCAGCGGCAAATCCGGAGAGTGGCGCCCTGATCGAAGGGGCGCCCGCCGAAGGAGAAAGCGGGAGGAGGATGGTTCTCGTCCCGTGAAGCTCTCAGGCTCATGACGGAGAGGGGCACGACGAGAATCCGGCGGAAACGCGGGTTCGAAAAGGATCGTGCATGACCTCCATCGCCGTCATCGGCGCCGGCATCACCGGCGTCACCACCGCTTACAAACTCATGCGCCAGGGCCTCGAAGTCACGGTCTACGACCGCGAGGCGTTCGCCGGCATGGGAACCTCCTTCGCCAATGGAGGCCAGCTCTCGGCCTCCAACGCCGAGGTCTGGAACAACCCGGCCACCTTCATCAAGGGCATCAAGTGGATGCTGAAGAAGGACGCGCCGCTGCTCGTCCATCCCGCGCCCACCTGGCACAAGCTCTCGTGGATGTTCGAGTTCGTGATGGCCGCGCGCTCGTACGAGGCCAACACCATCGCGACCGCGAAGATGGCCATCGAGGCGCGCCGCCATCTGATCGACATGGCCGAGGAGGAGGGCATCGCCTTCGACCTCGAAAAGCGCGGCATCCTGCATGTCTACGAATCCAAGGCCGAGTTCGAGCATGCGACGCGCGTCAACGAGATGTACCGAAAGGGCGGGCTCGAACGCCGCGCGCTGACCAACGAGGAAATCCACGCCATCGAGCCGACGCTCGCCGGCACCTTCCACGGCGGCTTCTTCACCGAGAGCGATTTTACCGGCGACATCCACAAATACACGCGCGGCCTGTCGGATGCCTGCGCCAAGCGCGGCGTCGTCTTCAACTACGATGCCGACGTCTCGCAGCTCTCGCATGACGAGGACGGCGTGCGCGTGACCTGGGCGAAGACCGGCGAGAGCCCGCGCGTGGACCGTTTCGACGCCATCGTCGTCTGTGCGGGCGTCGCCTCGCGTCGCTTCGCCGCTCAGCTCGGCGACCGCGTGAACGTCTATCCCGTGAAGGGCTATTCGGTGACGGTGAACCTCGAGGACGAGGCCAGCCAGAACGGCGCGCCGTGGGTCAGCCTCCTCGACGACAAGGCCAAGATCGTCACCAGCCGCCTTGGCAAGACGCGCATGCGCATTGCCGGCACGGCCGAGTTCGCCGGCGAGAACCGCGACATCCGCATGGATCGCATCAAGCCGCTCGTCACCTGGTGCCGCCAGCGCTTCCCCGGCATCGGCACGGCGTCCGTCGTGCCCTGGGCCGGCCTGCGCCCGATGATGCCGGACATGATGCCGCGCGTCGGGCGCGGCAAGCAGAGCCGCGTCTACTACAACACCGGCCACGGCCATCTCGGCTGGACGCTCTCCGCGCTCACTGCCGACATGATCGCAAACGAGGTCGCCGGGGATTATCCCGGCGCCAAGCCTGTCTCTCCGGCCGCCAGGACGGCGGCTGACGAGCCTGCGGTGAAGAGCCCGGACCCGCTTCGCGACGCGGCCTGAGCGCCCGACGCGCATCCTGAACTTCTCCCCGGTCACGCCGGGCGCCGCGATACTGGCGCCCGAGCAACCAAGCCGGGGAGAAGCCAGCCATGAAGATTGCCGACGACGTCCTGCAAGCCGCGCGCAGCACCGGTGAGGCCGAAGGCGTCTCGCCCGCCGTGCTCATTGCCGTCGCGTGGGTGGAGACGAGAGCGCAGGCCTTCGCGCCGGTCGGCCGGCGTCGCGAGCCGCTGATCCGCTTCGAAGGTCACTATTTCGATCGCCTCCTCGCGCCCGGGCCGAGAACCGTCGCGCGCACGGCCGGACTCGCGCATCCATCCGCCGGGCGGGTGCGCAATCCGTCCGGACAGGCCGCGCGCTGGGCGATGATCGAAAGGGCCGCCGCCATCGATCGCCGGGCGGCCTGGCAATCGACCTCCTGGGGGCTCGGTCAGGTGATGGGCGAGCATTGGCGGCGGCTCGGTTATGCGAGCGTCGAAGCGCTTGCCAAAGAGGCACGAGGATCGATCGAAGGGCAGTTTCGCCTGATGGCGCGGTTTCTCCGCGTTGGCGCGCTCTCGCGGCTCCTGCCGGCCGGAGACGTCAAGGGTTTCGCACGGCGCTACAACGGACCCGCCTATGCCCGCAACGGCTACGACACGAAGATCGCAGGGGCTTTTGCAGAGGCTCAGCGCCTCCTGGGCGATATCCCTGATCTCGCCCTGGGCGCCCGTGGTGCGGCCGTGACGAGCCTCCAGCGCGCGCTCGCCGCCGCCGGCCATCCGCTCGCCGTCGACGGCATCTTCGGCCCGAAGACGCAGGCCGCCTTGCGGAAGTTTCAGGTGCAGGCGGGGCTTGCGGCGAGCGGTGTCCTCGACGGGCCGACGCGCGTGCGCATGGCCGCGGCCGCCTGACGGGCACGGCCTCAATTGCGGCGAACGGGTGGCAGGGCGGCGGATCGCGCCTATCTCGATGGGCATGCCGATACCACAACCGATCGACCCGACCGCCGACGCCCTTTTCCTCGACTTCGACGGAACGCTCGTGCGCTTCGTCGATGACCCGCAGGCCGTTGCGATCGATCGCCACGCGCTCGACACGCTCCTGATGCTGAAGGAGCAGCTGTCGGGCGCGCTGGCCATTGTCAGCGGCCGGCGGATCGCCGATCTCGACCGTTTCCTGACGCCGCTGTCCTTCGCGGCAGCCGGCGTGCACGGCCTCGAGACTCGTTCCGCGCCCGGCGCGCCGGTCGAGAGTTCGGCCGGGCCGCGGACGCTCGACGGCGTGCGCGCCTCGCTCGAAAAGGCGGTCGCCGCCCAGCCCGCACTCAAGCTGGAAGACAAGGGCACCGCGCTCGTCCTGCATTACCGTGAGCGCCCCGATCTGGAGGCGGAGGCGCGGGCCATCATGGCGGCCGCCGTTGCCGGACGCGGTGATCTGTCCGTGATGCACGGCAACCGCATCGTCGAGGTGCACCCGGCCGGCATGGACAAGGGCAACGCCGTGCGCAGGCTGATGGAAGCAGCGCCCTTTGCGGGCCGGCGTCCCGTCTATGTGGGTGATGACACGACCGACGAATTCGCCATGCGCGTCGTGGCCGAAATGGGCGGCCTCGCCGTCAAGGTCGGGGACGGGGAGACGGCGGCCAACGCGCGGCTCGACGACGTCGGGGCGGTGCATCGCTGGCTTGCCGGGGCGCTTCCCCTCTCGTCTCCTGCGTCGGTGGCCGACAATTCGATGAAGAGCGCATCGCATGACTGAGTCCATGAACCGTCTCGTTTTTGTCTCGAACCGCGTCGGGCCGCTCGGAGACGAGGGCAAGGCTGGCGGCCTCGCTGTTGGCCTTGCCGATGCGCTGCGCAGGCGTGGCGGTCTCTGGTTCGGCTGGAGCGGAGAAACGAGCGAAGAGGGCCTCGGTGGCGAGCTTCGTTCGGAGACGCACGACAAGACCGAACTTGTCACGGTGGATATGACGGAGGAGGAGGCGCAGGGCTTCTACCTCCACTACGCCAACCGCACGCTCTGGCCGCTTCTGCACTACCGGCTGGACATCGCCGAGTTTGATCGGGACTCCGACCGCACCTATCGCGCGGTCAATCACCGCTTCGCGCAGCGTCTGCGCCCGCTCCTGAAGGACGACGACCTCGTCTGGGTCCACGACTACCACTTCTTCTATCTCGGCGCGGAGCTTCGCGAGCAGGGGTACACGGGCCGGATCGGCTTCTTCCTGCACATCCCCTTCTGCCCGCCGGAAATCCTCGGCGCGCTGCCGGCCTCGCTCGATCTCGTCTCCGCCATGCTCGCCTACGATGTCGTCGGCTTCCAGACCGAGACCGACCGACGCAACTTCGTGACCTACTGCGTGCAGGAGCTGGAGGCGGAAGAACTCGACGACGGCCTCGTGCGCGTCGGCGAGCGGCTGACCAAGACCGCGACCTTCCCGATCGGCATCGACGCCGAGGGCTTTGCCGAATTTGCCCGTTCGGCCGAAGCGCAGGAGCATCAGGCAATGGTGCAGGGCATGGCGAACGGGCGCGCGCAGATCGTCGGCGTCGACCGGATGGACTATTCCAAGGGCATCATTCAGCGCTTCCGCGGCTTCGAGCAGCTTCTGGAGGACTATCCCGAAACGCACGGCCAGGTGCGCTTCCTGCAGGTGGCGCCTGTCTCGCGCGGGCAGCTCGACGCCTACGCGGAACTGCGTGTCGAGCTTGAGCAGCTTGCCGGCAACATCAACGGGCGCTTCGCCACGCTGGACTGGGCGCCGATGCAGATCCTGACGCGCGGCTTCACCCGAAAGGCGCTGGCCGGCATCTACCGCGCATCCCGCGTCTGCATGGTCACGCCGCTGCGCGACGGCATGAACCTCGTCGCCAAAGAGTATGTGGCCGCGCAGGATCCGGAGGATCCCGGCGTCCTCATCCTGTCGCGCTTCGCCGGCGCGAAGGCCGAACTCGGCGCGGCGCTGATCGTCAACCCGTACTCATCCGACGACGTGTCGCGCGCGCTCCACTACGCGCTGACCATGCCGCTCGACGAGCGCCGCCGCCGGCACGCGCTGATGGCCGAGAAGGTCTTTCAGAACACGGCCGCGCGCTGGTGCGACGGGTTCCTCGAGACGCTCAAGGCCTTCGATGGCGGGCGACATGTCGACAACCCGGACGATGCCATTTTGCAGAAGCCCTGGCTGTGGGATAAGGCGCTGAGACTGTTGGGCGCCGTGCGCCCTGGATAGGGACCGAAGATGGCGCAGAAAACGCAACCGCTGATCGACATTCTCTCCGGCCAGCCGGTGATTCCCGTGGTCGCCGTGTCCAGCGCAGGCGAGGGGGTGGAACTTGCCCGCGCGCTTGCTCGCGGCGGTCTGCCGGCGATCGAGATCACGCTGCGCACGCCGGCCGCGCTCGATGCGATTCGCGCGGTCAGCGCCGAGGTGCCCGAGGCCATCTGCGGCGCGGGCACGATCCTCACGCCGGCCCAGTTCGCCGAGGTCGAGGCGGCCGGTGCGCGCTTCGTCGTTTCGCCGGGCGCGACGCCAGCGCTTCTAGATGCGGCGGACGCCTCGCCGGTGCCGCTGCTGCCGGGCGCGGCGAGCCCTAGCGAGCTGATGGCGATGATCGCGCGCGGTTACGAGCTGTTGAAGTTCTTCCCCGCCGAACAGCTCGGCGGCGTGCCCTATCTCAAGGCGCTGGCGCCGGTGTTCCAGAACATCCGCTTCTGCCCGACGGGCGGCGTCTCGCCGAAGAACGTCGCGGACTATCTTGCCCTGCCGAACGTCGTGTGCGTCGGCGGATCGTGGGTCGCGCCGAAAGAGGCGCTTGCGACAGGTGATTTCGCGGCCATCGAGGCGCTCGCGCGCGAAGCTTCCCAGATGCCGCGCGGGTGAGGCTCGCGCGGGCGCGCGAAGAGGGTGGGCGACGGTGGCGGCCGCTGGCCGGGCTCGTCACCACTTCGCTCTTCCTCTCCGCCTGCGCGGCCGGCGCGCTGAACGCCATCACCCCGCGCAGCGGCTACTCGCTGACCGGCGACATCGCCTATGGCGAGGGCGAGCGGCGGCGTTACGATCTCTACGTGCCGGACGGCGTCGCGTCCGATACTCCGGTGGTTGTCTTCTTTCACGGTGGAAGCTGGGATTCCGGATCCAAGGACATCTACCGCTTTGTCGGCCAGTCGCTGACTGCCTACGGCTTCATTGTCGCCGTTCCCGAGTACCGGCTCTATCCCGAAGTCGTCTTCCCCGGCTTCGTGGAAGACGGTGCGGCGGCTGTTGCCCGCATCGACGCCACCATGCGCGAGGGTGGAAACGGCGTGCCCGCCGGCGATCATCCGCTGGTGCTGATGGGGCATTCGGCGGGTGCCGAAATCGCCGGGCTTCTGGCCTTCGACGAACGCTATCTGCGCAGCACGGGCTACGATCCCGCTCGCCTTCGCGGCTTCGTCGGCCTTGCCGGTCCCTACGATTTCCTGCCGCTGACGGAGGAGCGCTACAAGCGCGTCTTTCCCGAGGCGACGCGCGACGAGAGCCAGCCGATCAACTTCGTCGACGGTACGGAGGCACCGGCCTTCCTCGTTCACGGCCTCGCCGACACGACGGTCGATCCGGAGAACACCCGCTCGATGGCGGGACGGATCGAGACTGCGGGCGGGCGCGTCGAGACGCGCTTCTACGAAGGGCTCGATCACATCGGGCCCATCACCTCCTTCGCAACGGCGCTGCGCCTCGGCCGGCCGGAAATCCGCGCCGAGGTGGCAAGCTTCATCAGGGAGACGTCACGATGAGCCTCGACTACGAACCTCGCCCCTTTCCGCCGGCCGAGCCGGTCACCGGGCGCGAGGTGACGCTGGAGCCGATCGTCGACGGCCGGCGCTTCGCGGAACTCTATGAAATGTCCGCCGATCGCGCCTTCGACCCCGCCTGGGACTATCTGGCGATCGGACCGTTCGACAGGCTCGAGTCCTTCGAGGCGGGGGCGGGCCCTGTCCTGCTCGCGCCCGACGCACGCTTCTTCGCCGTCGTGAACGCACAGACCGGCAAGGCGGAGGGATTTCTCTCGCTGATGCGCATCGACCGTGCCAATGGGGTCGTCGAAATCGGCAACATCCTTTTCGGGCCGGCGCTCCAGCGCACGCGCCGCGCGACGGAGGTCTTCTTCCGCGTCTTCGCTCACGTCTTCGACGATCTCGGCTATCGGCGCCTGGAATGGAAGTGCAACGACCGCAACGCGCCCTCCAAGCGCGCGGCCGAGAGGCTGGGCTTCACGTGGGAAGGGCTGTTCCGCCAGCATATGATCGTGAAGGGCGAGAACCGCGACACGGCCTGGTTCTCGTTGCTCGACCGCGAATGGCCGCACTGCCGGGTTGCCTTCGAGGCATGGTTGGCGGACGCGAACTTCGACGAACATGGACGCCAGCGCAGCGCGCTGGTGGAACTGCGGCCTTGAAACGAAAGCCGCGCCCGAAGGCGCCGTTTGTCCGTCGGATCTTCGCTGCGCTCAGGTGCGCGCGGGAACGATCGTCATGATCTCGTTCGACGGATAGACCGATTCATAGAGAACGCCATCGCCGGGCGCGAACTCGAGAACGGTTTCACCGGCACGGTCGGTCATGATGAGCGAGCCGCTCTCTGTCGTGCGCCAGAAGGCGACCTCGGCCAGATGCGGCGCGCTGGCGCAGTCGGGGCCGATGAGCGCGAGCTTGAGCGCCGTACTTGACGTGTCGGGCCGCATCATCTTGCAGGTGGCGCCCGAGCGCAGGTCGATCAGCCGAACCGCCGCCGTGGGGGCCGCGGTGGCGGCCGAAATCGTCCCGGTGATCTCCGGCGAGGGCTGCATCGCACTCACCAGAGTGTCGTTCGCCGCGACCGCAGTGCCCTGCATGTTGTAGGCAAGGACTGCTCCGGCGACCCCTATGGACAGGACCATGGCGGCGAAGTTCATGACGGTCTCCTTTCGGATAGACCGACAGTATCACCTTCTTAATCTTACCCGAAGGTTAACGGTCGCCGAAACGCTTCCTTAAAACTGTTCACATCATCGCGCGCAACGCTTCACCCGCGCCGTTTCAATCCGGTGCGGGTCACTTCCGCCACCGGCGTGACAACGTCCTGCCCCGAGAACCAGAGCTTGAGGTTCTCGACAAGCAGATCACCCATCGCCTTGCGGGTGTGACGCGAAGCGGAGGCGACGTGCGGGAGAAGGACGGCGTTGGGGGCGTCGAGGAGGCCCTGCGGCACCTTGGGTTCCTTCTCGAAAACGTCGAGGCCGGCCGCCTGGATCGTGCCGTCCTTGAGCGCGACGATCAGCGCCTCCTCGTCCACCGTTGTGCCGCGGCCGATGTTGATCAGGACACCCTTCGGCCCGAGCGCCTTGAGGACCTCCGCGTCCACCGCCTTGTCGGTCGAAGCGCCGCCGGGCGCGGCGATGACGAGGAGATCGACGGCCTCCGCCAGACTCTTCAGCGTGTCGTGATAGGCATAGGCGACGTCGTCGCGCTTCGTCCGGTTGTGGTAGGCGACCCTCACGCCGAACGCCTCTAGGCGCGTGGCGATGGCGAGGCCGATGCGGCCGAGGCCCATGATGCCGGCCGTGCGACCGCGCAGGGTCGTCTGCGTCAGCGGGAAGGGGCCATCGCTCTCCCAGCGGCCGGCGCGCAGATACTGCTCGGCCCGGCCGAGGTCGCGCAGCGTCATCAGTGTCAGGCCGAGGGCGGTATCGGCGACCTCCTCGGTCAGGACGTCCGGCGTGTTCGTCACCATAATGCCCTTCGAGGCAGCATGATTGGCATCGACGCCGTCGTAGCCGACGCCGAAATTGGCGACGATCTCAAGGTTCGGAAGCGCGTCCATCAGCTTGGCGGGAACGTTGTTGAAGCCGGCGACGCCGAGGATGGCCGGCCGCTCTTCTTCCGGCAGATCCGCAATGTTGCGGCTCGGCAGATGCCGCACGTCGAAGGTCGCCTTCAGCGTCTCGAACGTGTCGGGATTGATGCTGCCGGGAACGAGGATCTTGGTCGCCTTGAGATCGGTCACGCGGGATCTTTTCCTTTTCCTGTGCCGTGCGGGCCGAAGCGGCTCGACTGGCGGATCTTCAACTGAGGGGTGATGAGTTCGACGGACTCCACGGCCGGCGTGCCCGAGAGCCGTGCGGCGAGGGCTTCGGCGGCCTGGCGGCCGACCTCGCTCTGGCCGTTGGCGACCGTCGTCAGCGAAGGCATGGCGATGGCCGCCTCGTCGATGTCGTCATAGCCGGTGACGGCGACGTCGACGCCGGGCCTCAGCCCGTGGCGCGCAAGACCATACATGAAGCCGAGCGCCACGAGGTCGGAAAAGCAGGCGACGGCTGTCGGCCGATCGGGCAGGGCCGCGAAGCGTTCGGCCGCATCGAAGCCCGAATGGCGGTCGCGCGGGCCCTTCAGGCGCCATTCCTCGCGGAAGGGCAGGCCGGCGTTCTCCAGCGCCTCGCAATAGCCGCGCTCGCGCTCGCGCCCGGTGGACGTCAGATCCGTGCCGCCGACCATCGCGATGCGGGTGTGCCCGCCCTCGATCAGGTGCCCGACGGCCAGCCGCATTCCGTAGGAATCGTCGCCGTGGAAGGAGCGCACGCCCGAACCCTCGATCGTGCGCGCGATCAGCGTCACCGGCAGGTCGTTCTCTTCGGCGAGATGGATGTCGGAGGCCGGCGTGCCGATCGAGGGCGACATGATCAGACCGTCGGCGCCGAGTTGCAGCATCGTGTCCACGAAGGAGCGCTGCTTAGCGAGATCGTCGTAGTGGTTGCACAGGACGAAGGTCTGGCGGTGCCGGTCGAGCTCGTTCTCGACCGATTTGAGGATCTCGCCGAAGAAGGGGTTCATGATGTCGGCGACGCACACGCCGACGATCCCGGACTTGGAGGTGCGAAGGCTCGCGGCGCGCCGGTTGTAGATATAGCCGGAAGCGCGCGCCTCCTCCTTGATGCGCTCGCGCGTCACCTCGGCGACGAGCGGCGAGTCGCGCAGGGCCAGAGAGACGGTCGCGGTGGAAAGCCCGAGCGTTTCCGCAATCGTCGAAAGTTTGACCTTCTGGGCCACCGATCTCCCGTTCCCGCCGTGGTGAGCCCGCCCGGTGTAAGCGATGATGGCGCGCGGGCGCAACAATCGAACGCGGCAGCGGTGCGGCGACGGATGCAATCATGCGCGCCGATCGCTATATCGGACCGACCAGCGATGGAGCTTTCATCATGTCCGCCACGCAGACCGCCAATCCGGCCGCAGAGGCCCCGATCCCCGTGACCGTGCTCACCGGGTATCTGGGCGCCGGCAAAACGACCCTCCTCAACCGCATCCTGTCGGGCGATCACGGCAAGCGCTACGCCGTCATCGTCAACGAGTTCGGCGAGATCGGCATCGACAACGACCTCATCGTCGAGACCGACGAAGAGATCTACGAGATGAACAATGGCTGCGTGTGCTGCACGGTGCGCGGCGATCTCGTGCGCGTCGTGGAGGGCCTGACCAAGCGCAAGGGACGGTTCGACGCCATCATCGTCGAAACCACCGGCCTCGCCGATCCGGTGCCCGTCGCGCAGACCTTCTTCATGGACGACGACGTGCGGGCAAAGACGCAGCTCGATGCCGTGGTCGCGCTCGTCGATGCCAAGCACCTTCCGCTCCGCCTGAAGGATTCGCGCGAGGCCGAGGACCAGATCGCCTTCGCCGACGTCGTCCTGATCAACAAGACCGACCTCGTCACCCCGCAGGAACTGGCGAGCGTCGAGGCGACGGTGCGCGCGATCAATCCGCAGGCCGTCATTCACCGGACCGAGCGCTCCGAGATCGACCTGAAGCGCGTTCTCGGGCAGGGCGCCTTCGATCTCGCGCGGGTTCTGGACGAGGATCCGGAGTTCCTGAACGAGGCGCACGCGGCCCATGACGAGCATGTCTGCGGGCCGGATTGCGACCACGATCACCACCACCATCACGGCCACGATCACGATCATCACCACCACGATCATGACCACGACCATCACGGCGAGGCGGCGCCGATCCACGACGTGACGGTGACCTCGGTGTCGTTGTCGGGCGGGGAGATCGACAAGAATCGCTTCTTCCCGTGGATCCAGACGCTGACCCAGACCGAAGGGCCGAACATCCTGCGCCTGAAGGGCATTCTCGCCATCGAGGGCGATCCCGACCGTTACGTGCTTCAGGGCGTGCACATGATCGTCGAGGGCGACCACCAGCGCGCCTGGCGCGAGGACGAGGCTCGCGTGAGCCGGCTCGTCTTCATCGGGCGCGATCTCGATCGCAAGGCGCTCGAAGCGGGCTTCGAGGCCTGCATGGCGAAGGCGGGCGTGCCCGCCTGATGCCGCAGATCGCACCTTACGACTACACGGCCCATGTCGAGGCGGCGCTGTTCCTGAAGGAGCGGCCCGTCTTCGCGCTTGCGGACGGCACGATCCGCTTTCCGGCCGGCGGCGAGACGGTTCTGGAGACGCACGAAGGCGGCCTGCTCACGGCCCGGCTCGATCCGTTCTCCCCGCGCCTCCTTTCCGGCGGGGAGGACGGGCGCTGTGTGGCCACCGACGCCTCCGGCACGCAATCGACCCTTGCCGAGATCGGCCGCAAATGGGTGAGCGCGGTCGCTGGCGGGCCGAAGGGCGCCGCCGCCTTCGCCTCCGGCCGCACGGCCTATGTGGTGGACGGCAAGGGCGCGCCGCGCGAACTCGTCCATGCGCGCAGCGTCGAGGACATCGCCTTCGCGCCGAAGGGGCTGCGGCTTGCGAGCGCGCGCTACGATGGCGCCTCGCTGTTCTTTCCCCTCACCGATGCCGCGCCGCAGGAGCTGGAGTGGAAGGGCGCTCACACCGGCATCCTCTTCTCCCCCGACGGGCGCTTCCTCGTCACCGTCATGCAGGAGAACGCCCTGCACGGATGGCGGCTGGAGGACGGCAAGCACATGCGCATGACCGGCTATCCGGCCAAGGTGAAGAGCTGGTCGTGGTCGGCCAAGGGCAAGTTCCTCGCCACCTCCGGCGCGCCCGCCGCCATCCTGTGGCCCTTCACCGGGCGCGACGGTCCGATGGGCAAGGCGCCGCTGGAACTCGGCACGCGGGGCGACACGATGGTCACGGCCGTCGCCTGCCATCCGAGCGACGACGTCGTCGCCATCGGCTACCAGGACGGCATGATCCTCGCCGTTCGCTTCGCCGACCAGAAGGAAGCGCTCCTGCGCCGGGGCGGCAAGTCCCCCGTGAGCGCGATGGGCTGGGACAAGGACGGCCGCTTCCTCGCCTTCGGCACGGAAAGCGGGGAAGCCGGCGTCGTCGACATCGCGGGCTGAAACGCGCGCCGTCAGGCGGCGGGGCCGGTGGCCGCGATGACGCCGTTGGCACCCGTCAGCGCGCCGGCCTCCAGCTCGAGGCCGAGCATGCGGTGACGCTCGAACGGGCCGGGCATGGCGAGGCCGGCCGCGACCTTCGCGCCGAAGCCGAAGCGGTCGTAATATGGCGCATCGCCGACGAGGACGATCGCCCGGTGGCCGCGCCACCGCGCCTCGGCGACGGCCCGGCGCATGAGCTGACCTCCGATGCCGATGCCCTCGAAGCCTGGGCGCACGGCGAGCGGGCCGAGCAGGAGCGCGGGCACGCCACCGGCATCGATATGCCAGAGCCGCACGGTGCCCAGCAGAAGCCCGTCCTCGTCCTCCGCGACCAGCGACAGGCCGTCGGCCGGCAGGCGACCGCGGCGGATCGTCTCCGAAGACTTGCGCATGCGCCCGGCGCCCATCGCGGCGTCGAGCAGCGCCTCGCGCGCGGGCAGATCGGCCGGCGTCTCGGCGCGCAGCGTGACGAGCGGGCGGAAGCCCTCCGTGACGGAGAGCGAGACGAGAGGCAGCGCGGCCATGGCGCACATCCTTCCTGGGAACGAGCGAAGACGGTCCCGCCGCACATCGCGCGGCAGGGGCAAGATACCCCGGCAGACTGCCGGGGCCGTCATCGTGGAAGCTGGCGCTACGTCAGATGACGTAGGCGCGCAGAGGCTCGAAGCCGTTGAACGCGACCGAGGCGTAGGTCGTCGTGTAGGCGCCCGTGCCCTCGATCAGCACCTCGTCGCCGATCGTCAGCGAGACGGGCAGCGGGTAAGGCGTCTTCTCGTACATGACGTCGGCCGAATCGCAGGTCGGGCCGGCGAGGACGCAGGGCGTCTTGGCGTCGGCGTCGCGTTCGGTCACGATCGGGTAGCGGATCGCCTCGTCCATCGTCTCGGCGAGGCCGCCGAACTTGCCGATGTCGAGATAGACCCAGCGGTTCTCGTCCGCCGTCGACTTCTTCGAGACGAGCACGACCTCGGCCTTGATCACGCCGGCGTCGCCCACCATGCCGCGGCCCGGCTCGATGATCGTCTCCGGGAGCTGGTTGCCGAAATGGCGCTTCAGGCCGGCGAAGATCGAGCGACCGTAGGCCTGTGCGGTCGGCACGTCCTTGAGGTAGCGCGTCGGGAACCCGCCGCCCATGTTGACGAGCGTGAGCACGATCCCGCGCTCGGCCAGCGTCTCGAAGACGTGGGCGGCGTCGGCGAGCGCGCCGTCCCAGGCCTCGGTGTTGGTCTGCTGCGAGCCGACATGGAACGAGACGCCGGTGGCGCCGAGACCGAGACGGTGTGCGTGCTCCAGCACCTCGATTGCCATCGCCGGTACGCAGCCGAACTTGCGCGAGAGCGGCCATTCGGCGCCGGCACCGTCGGTCAGGACGCGGCAAAAGACGCGGGCGCCGGGCGCGGCGCGGGCGATCTTCTCGACCTCCTCCACGCAGTCTACCGCAAAGAGCGAGACGCCGAGCACGTGAGCGGCCGCGACGTCGCGCTCCTTCTTGATCGTGTTGCCGAAGGAGATGCGCGAGGCCGTCGCACCGGCGTCGAGCGCCATTTCGATTTCGGTGACCGACGCGCAGTCGAAGGAGGAGCCAAGCGAAGCGAGCAGGCGGAGGATCTCCGGCGCCGGGTTGGCTTTCACCGCGTAGTAGATCGACGAATCGGGCAGCGCCTTGCGGAAGGCGTTGAAATTGTCCTCGACGACGTCGAGGTCGACGACGAGGCAGGGACCCGTGGGTCGTCGGGTGGCGAGGAAGTCGATGATACGCTGCGTGGCCATTTGGGCTCTCCCATGAACCGGAAGGTTGACGAGAGCGTGCGCGAATACCTTCCCGGCCGACAGGTGGAAGCCCGGTCGGATAGGCATCGCGAAACGCGAAATGATCCGAATCCCTCACGATGGAAGGAGTTCCGAATCGGTTCGTGCCTTGGCTTGGAGGGCTTGGACCCGCCGCACTTCGGGCAAGGATGGTGTGCCTCTATAGTTTTCCCGGCTGTGGAGACCGGGAGAGACCAGAAAGGCCCGGACCGTCGTTGCTTCAAGGCGTCCTCGTCTTCGCTCGCTGCGAAGCCGACTGGATGTGTTACGTCCAGGTACCGTCCCGGCAACCCTCGCATATGAGGACCGGGGGACGCCCACAGGCACGTGCGACATGGGGCAGCCGCGATATAGAAAAACGCGTTGTCACAAACAACCGGAAAATCGCGACACCATTGATTTTCTCGCGGCGCTGGACAGACTCGCGCAAGCCATGCGGCCTCATCGCCGCATGGACCGGGCGAGGGGAGCTCAAACGCCGCATGGATACTCTCACGCGCATGCGTGCCTTCATTTCGGTCGTCGAGAACGGCGGCTTCTCGGCGGCTGCGCGCAAGACGGGGCGGTCCAAGGCGCTGATCTCGAAATACGTCCGCGAGCTGGAGGACGAGCTCGGCGCGCTTCTCATCAACCGCACGACGCGGCAGGTGGCGCTGACGGCGGCTGGCGAGGTTTATCTCGCCCGTGCGACGGCGATCCTCGCCGACCTTCAGGCAGCCAACGACGCGGCGCGCGAGGCGACCGGCGAGGCGCGAGGCGCGATCCGCGTGACAGCTGCACGCACCTTCGGAGACGCCGATCTCGGTCTCTCGCTGGTCGAGTTCTCGCTCGCCCATCCCGATATCTCTCTCGACATCCATCTGGACGACAACTTCGTCAATCTGGTGGAGGAGGGGTTCGATGTTGCGATCCGCATGACGCGGCTGAATGACTCTGCGCTGATCGCCCGGCGCCTTGCGCAGCTCGACTTCGCCATCTGTGCAAGTCCGGCCCTCATCGAGAAACACGGGGTCCCTAGCCATCCGAACGAACTCTCGAGCCTGCCGGTCGTGATCGATTCCAACGCGCGGGCGCTCAACAACTGGACCTTCCTCGATCCGGTGTCGGGCGAGGCGATTACGGTCAATGTCGCGGGGCGCTTCAGCGCGAATTCGCCCGTCACGGTGCGCGCCGCGACGCTCGCGGGCCTCGGCTTCTCGCTCGCGCCGGAGTTCATCGTCCGAGACGATCTCGCCTCCGGGCGGCTCGTGCGCGTCCTTGCCGACTACATGCCGCGCGGGGCCGGAATCTACGCCGTCTTCCCGCACCGCCGTCATCTGCCGGCGCGCACGCGCGTCTTCGTTGACTTCTTGGCAAGCTGGTTCCGCAAGAATGAGATGTCGCGCGAGGTGGAGGAAGTCCCCGCCGAGGCGTGACGCGTTCATTTCTCGGAGCCGGCGATGCGTATCACACGACGGGTTCTTCTGCAGGCCGCGGCCGCTCTTGTCGCCGGGCCGGCCTTCGCTGCCGGCGAGCCGGTGCCCGATCCGCGCGAGACGATCTTTCTGGGCGACTACGAGCCAGGCACGATTGTCGTGATGACCGGCGCGCGCCAGCTCTTCCTCGTCACCGCCCCGGAGACGGCGCTGCGCTACGAGATCGCCGTCGGCAAGCCGAGCGAGCAATGGTTCGGGAAGAGCTGGGTGTCGAAGAAGCGCGTCGATCCGACCTGGGTGCCGACGCCCTCCATGCGCAAGGCGAACCCGCGCCTGCCGGCCTCGGTCGGTCCCGGCCCGTCCAACCCCCTCGGCGTACGGGCAATCAACCTCGGCTGGGGGACCTACCGCATCCACGGGACGAACTCGCCGAACTCGATCGGCTCAGCCGCTTCTGCCGGCTGCTTCCGGATGCGCAACGCGGATGTCATGGACCTTTTCGAGCGCGTCCATGTCGGCGCGCAGGTCGTCGTTTTGCGCTGAGCGCGTCGTCTCGGACTTGACGTTACCCGCGCGGACGGGCATTCGCGCCGCTTCGACCGTGCGTGAGGAGGACAAACAGACATGGCAGACAAGATCGTCTCTGACGACCGCTTTCCGATGAAGCCGATCCCGCTTCTCATCGGTGCCGCGATCTTTCTGGTCCTTCTGTTCCTGCCGGCGCCTGCCGGTCTCGATCCGGCCGCCTGGTCAGTCGTCGCCGTCGCGGCCTTGATGATCGTGTGGTGGATTACCGAGGCGATCCCGGTGCCGGCGACGGCGCTGGTGCCCATCGCCCTCTTCCCCACGCTCGGTGCAACGACGGCGGGCGCGGCGACCGCGCCTTACGGCGATCCGATCATCTTCCTGTTCCTGGGCGGCTTCGTGCTGGCACTGGCGATGGAGCGCTGGAGCCTGCACCGGCGCATCGCGCTCAACATCGTCTCGCGCACCGGCTCGCAGCAGCACCGGATCGTCGGTGGCTTCATGATCGCCACCGCCTTCGTCTCGATGTGGGTCTCCAACACGGCGACGGCGGTGATGATGCTGCCTGTCGCCGTCTCGGTCGCAGGGCTGATGGAAGGGCGCGAAAGCTCGGCGCGCTTCTCTCTCGCGCTGATGCTCGCCATCGCCTACGCCGCCTCCATCGGCGGCGTCGCGACGCTCATCGGCACGCCGCCCAACGCCCTTCTGGCCGGCGCGCTGAACCAGTCCTACGGCTACGACCTCGGCTTCGCGCGCTGGATGATCATCGGCGTGCCGGTGGCCCTCGTCATGCTCTTCGGCGCCTGGCTCTTCCTCACGCGCTTCTCGATCCGCCTCGACCGCGGCGAGGTCGAGAACGCAGCCGAACTCTTCGAGCGCGAGCTGACCGCGCTCGGCCGGTGGTCGCCGGCCGAAATCCGCGTCGGGATCGTCTTCCTCGTCACTGCGCTCGCCTGGACCTTCCGCACGGTGCTCGACGATTTCATCCCGGGCCTCAACGACACCTCGATCGCGATCCTCGCGGCACTTGCCCTCTTCCTCATCCCCTCGGGCGATGCGAAGGGCGGCGCGCTGATCGACTGGGACGGCGCCAAGCGCCTGCCGTGGGGCGTGCTGATCCTGTTTGGCGGCGGCCTGTCGCTGGCGGCAGCCGTCACCTCGACGGGGCTCGACGTCTGGATCGGCGACCAGCTCGGCGTGATCGCCGGCCCGCTGCCGCTGATCGGCATCGTCGTGGTCGTCACGGTGGTCGTCCTGATCCTCACCGAGTTCACCTCGAACACTGCGACGGCGGCGGCCTTCATCCCTCTGCTCGCGGCGCTCGCCGTCAGCCTCGGGGAGAACCCGCTGCTCCTGACCGTGCCGGCCGCGTTGGCTGCCTCAATGGCCTTCATGCTGCCGGTGGCGACGCCCCCGAACGCGCTGGTCTTTGCGTCAGGCTACGTCACCATCCCGCAGATGGCACGCCAGGGCCTGTGGCTGAACCTCCTGGCCATGGTCGTGATCTCCACGCTCGCCTACGGCCTGATGCTGACATTCTTCGGCGTCACGCTCGGCGAGTTGCCGGACTGGGTGCCGGCCCGGGCCGTCACGCCGTCCTGATCCGAAGGGGCGCCCGAGTGACGGGCGCCTCCCAACTTGGGCCATTCTTTCGCGCCAAAGCCGGGGCTGAGAGCGGGAAGGTCCTTGATGACACAGAGATCCATCGCTGCGCGCGCGGCCACCGCGGCCGCGGCACTCCTCGGGACGGCGGCGGGCGTCGCCGCCCACCCGCATGTCTTCGCCGACTCGCGCATGGAGATCGTCGGCACCGAGGACGGTACGCTGCGTTCGGTGCGCAACATCTGGCGCATGGATGAGCTCTTCTCGTCCTCCGTCCTCTTCGACTTCGACAAGAATGCCGACGGCGTCCTCGACGAGGAGGAACTTGCGGCCGTCGGCGCGGTGGTGCGCGAATCCATCGCCGAATGGGGTTTCTACACCTTCGTCGAGATACCCGGCCGCGAGGTGAAGATGCGCCCGCCGGACCAGATCCGAACGCTCTGGCAGGACGGCCAGCTCATCATGTTCTTCGAGATGATGGCCGACGAGACGGTGGACCTGAAGACGACAGCCGTCACCTTCTCGGTCTTCGACGACAGTTTCTTCGTCGCCTTCGACTTCATCGATGACACCGCGTTCGAGCTCTTCGACCTGCCGTCCACATGCACCAAGGCCATCGACGTGCCGGACCCCGATGCGGCCGCTGCGGACTGGATGGCCAGCATCTCGATGCTGGATCCCAACCAGTCCGTCCCGGAAGACGGGGTCGAGTGGGGCAGCGTCCTTTCCACGAAGGCGCGCGTTTCATGCGCCGGCTGAGCGGCACGATCCTTCTTGCCGGGCTCTGCCTTGCCGCCGCGCCGGCATTGGCCCAGTCCTCGCTCGGCATCGGCAACGCGGAGGTCGCCGTTCAGCCGGGCTCCGGCGCGCTCTTCACCTGGATCGCAACTCAGCAGCAGAGCTTCTTCGCCGGCCTGCGGGCGGCGCTCGTCGGTATCCGCAACGGCTCCTCGGGCTTGTGGTGGCTCGTCGGTCTGTCCTTCGTCTACGGCGTGTTCCATGCAGCCGGCCCCGGTCACGGCAAGGCGGTGATCTCGTCCTACATGCTGGCGAACGAGGTGCAGTTGAGGCGCGGCATCGCACTGTCTGTCGTTTCTGCCTTCGTTCAGGCCCTGACGGCGCTGCTGCTGGTCGGCGCGGGCTGGTATCTCCTGCGCGGCACGTCCGTCTCGATGACGCAGGCGGGCTTCGCGCTCGAACTTGTCTCCTACGCGCTGGTTGCCGGCTTCGGGGTCTGGCTGCTCTTCGCGAAGGCCCGCGCGCTTTTGCGCCGCCGGGCCGAGCGCGCGCCCGCCTTTTCCTCGGCGGGCCTCGCCTTCGAGGGCGCGGGACGCTTTTCCGGCCAGAATCGCGCCGGACCGCTCATGCGCCCGGCATCCGGTGGCTTCGCCGCTTCGGTCTGTGTCGATCCGAGCGGCGATGACTGCGACTGCGGGCGCTCGCACATCGCCGATCCCGCAATGCTCGGAGGCGAGCGCCTCGGCCTTCGCTCCGCTACCTCGGCCGTCATCGCGGTGGGGCTGCGGCCGTGTTCGGGCGCGATCGTCGTCCTGACCTTTTCGCTGGTCAACGGGCTCTATCTCGCGGGCGTCCTGTCGGTCTTCGCGATGGCGGCCGGCACGGCGATCACGGTCTCCGCGCTCGCCGCTTTGGCCGTCTTCTCGAAAGGCGCGGCCCTGCGCTTCGGCAGCGGTCGGGCGCGGCTTGTGCAGGACGTCATCGAGGTCGCGGGCGCGAGCCTACTGATGCTGCTCGGCCTCGCACTCCTGATCGGCAGCCTGCGGCTCTAGCGCGACCTCTGCGCGTCGCGGTAGAGCCGGCAGGCCTCGCCGAAGGCACGGAAGATCGCGGCCGAGGCTGGGTCGCTCGCCGCCCAGTATTCCGGGTGCCATTGAACGCCGAGCGCGAATCCCTTCGCATCGCGCGGGGCGATCGCCTCGACCGTGCCGTCCTCCGCGAGGGCCTCGGCCACGAGGCCCTCGCCCAGCCGGTCCACGGCCTGCCGATGCAGCGAATTCACCTCGAACGGCGCCTCGCCGACGATCGCGGCGAGGCGCCCGCCCTTGGCGACCTCCACGGTATGGCGCAACGCGAAACGCTCGGCCTGCTCGGGCGCGGTCGGCGCGCGGTGGTCGGCGCGCCCGTCCAGGGTCTGGATCTCCGTGGCGAGCGTGCCGCCGAAGGCGACGTTCATTTCCTGATGGCCGCGGCAGATCGCCAGAAGCGGCATCTCGCGCTTCAACGCCTCGTCGATTATCGCGAGCGACAGCGTGTCGCGCGCCGGATCGTAAGGCTCGTGGGCCGGGCTCGCACTCGCGCCGTAGCGCTCGGGATGCACGTTCGTTGCAGACCCGGTGGTCAGGACGCCGTCGAAGCGCGAGAGGAGCGCGCCGATGTCGATGCCTTCGATCGCGGGCACGATCACCGGCACCGCCCCGGCGACCGAGAGGATCGCCTTCAGGTAGGTGTCCGGGCTCGCATGCCAGGAGTAGTTCTCGAAGGATCGCACGTCTGCTGGAACGGCGACGAGGAGGGGCTCGGTCATGGCGGCCTGCATGAGGATGGAACGTCCGGCCGCTCTTCTACGCTCAGAGAGGCGGCTTGGGGAGAGCGCCTGGCGGCAGCCGGTGCGCGACATGCCGTCAGGCCGCTTGCCCCATTAATGCCTCGTTAACCATAAGCTTCGGTCAATGTCCGCTCTATAGCGTCCCTTGAGCGGGAAGCCCGGTGGGGCGTTCGCGGACAGGCCGGCATCGCCGGCGCCGCGACGGGACCGGCCGCTGCCTCGTCCACAACCGACCGCGTGCCGGCCTGTCCGCAGGATCGCCGACGCGCGCCTCAAGGAACGTGTCGCATGACCCCTGTGATCTCGATCGGTTCGCTCAAGACGGCCGGCACCACCACGCTCGCCATGACGCTCGCCGCCGTCGCTTCCGCCGCCGACATTCCGGTCGTCCTCATCGATGCCTCGCGTGACGCGGACCTCGTCGCCTGGGGCGGGAAGGCCGGTCGCCCGCGCCACTGCACTGTCGAGGCCGCCGAGGACGAGGCGAGCCTGGAACGCCTCGTGCGCGCGGCCCGCCGCCGCGGTGATGTCGCCATCATCGATTGCGGCGACGGCGCCGACGCGATCCGCGCCGGTGCGCGGCTTGCCGACAAGGCTCTGATCCCGGTCCGCTTCTCGCCGCTCTCGGTCTGCGCGGCCGTCGTCACGGATCGCCTGCTGGCCGCTGATGCGGGCAAGGGCCGGCGCGGCCGCGAGCGTGCCTTTGCGGCGACCGCCGTCACCGCGATTCCGAGCCGCATCGCACGCGCCATCGAGGCCACGGTCGAAGAGAGCGCGACGCGGCGCCTCGCGATCGGCCTCGTCCAACGCGCGGCCTACGAGGCGCCCTTCCTGCATGGCGGCACGATCTTCACGCTGGACGAGCGTGTGGCGCCCGGCCTCGACCGCGCCCGCGCCGAAGCGGCGATGCTCGCCTACGAGGTCGGGCTTCTCGGGCGCGAGGCCGCCGAGGGCGCGCCGGTGCCGCTCGCCCGTGCCGCCTGAGGAGCCTTGCCTTCACGGCCCTCTCGGCTAAACCGGAGGGCATGAGCGCGGTGAGGAAGAACGGCGAGGCGAAGCGGCGGGCAAGGCCGGTGACGGCCGACTATCTGTTCCGCGCCGCCGTCCATTATCTCGAGCGCTACGCCTCATCGAGCGGCAATCTGCGCCGCGTTCTCGAACGCAAGGCCGCGCGTCGGCTGCGCGAAGCCGACGACGGGGACGGCGAGCCGCCTGACGTCATCGCCCTCATCGACGAGACGCTCGCGCGCCTTCTGGAACTGAAGCTGATCGACGACGCGGAGTTCGCGCGGGCGCGGGTCGCGAGCCTGCGCCGGCGCGGCGCGTCTCGCCGGCAGACCGCCGCCAAGCTTGCCGAGAAGGGTGTCGAACGCGAGACAGCGGAGGCCGCGATGGCGGCCGACGAGACCGACGAGCGCGAGGCCGCCCTCGCTTATGCCCGGCGCCGTCGCCTCGGCCCACACCGTGCAAGAGAGCGCGAGGAGCGCCGGGACCGGGACGTCGCGGCGATGATGCGCGCGGGGTTCTCCTATGCGGATGCGGCCTTCGCGGTGGATGGCGATCGTCCCGCGCACTGAATGTTCTTGCGGCGCGGCAACGCGCGGAACTCGCATCTTCGGCAGCCGTTGTCCCCTCGAATCCGCAAAGCGCAGCGTCCTCACGAGCTCGTCTCGTGCCGCCTGTGCGCGGAAACAGAAGGAGACAAGTACGATGCCGAGCATCAATCAAGCCAGGATTGCCATTCTCGCAACGGACGGCTTCGAGCAGTCCGAACTGGTGCAGCCCCTCGAGAAGCTGAAGGCGGCCGGCGCGACGGTCGAGGTGATCTCGATCAAGAGCGGCGAGATCAAGGGGTGGGACAAGACCGACTGGGGCGACAGCGTTCCCGTGGACAAGCTCGTCAGCGACGTGACGGTCAACGACTACGACGCGCTCGTCCTGCCAGGCGGCCAGATCAACCCCGACAAGCTGCGCGCCGATGAAACCGCCGTGAAATTCGTTCACGATTTCTACAACACCAAGAAGACGCTTGCCGCGATCTGCCACGGCCCTTGGCTTCTGGTGGAGGCGGGCGTCATCAAGGATCGCGACGTCACGTCCTACAAGTCGATCAAGACGGACATCGTCAATGCCGGCGGTCGTTGGCACGACGAAGAGGTCGTCACGGACCAGGCGCTCATCACCTCGCGCAACCCCAACGATCTTCCGGCCTTCATTGCCAAGATCATCGAGGAGGTCGAGGAAGGCCGCCACGAGAAGCGTGAAGCCGCCTGATCGCGGTCAAACCAGTGAAAAGGGGCGCCTCATCGGGCGCCCCTCTTCTATTGCAAAGAGCAGTGAACTCGCTGTTCAGCGCTTTCCGGCATCGGCGGCGACGTCAGCGATCGCCTCGTTCGCCGCACGCTGGCTCTTCGGGTCGAGATTGCCGCCTTCTGGTGCCGGCTCGCCCCGGTTCAGCTCCTTTTCCATATCGCCGTCGTCTGCCGGACGCGGTGCGCTGCCAACGCGGCCGACATGCGGCTCCTTCGCCTCGTCGCCGAGCACGCTGAGGCTCGCGTCGAGCCGTTCGTCTTCGCGGCGCTTGCTGGTTTCGTCGGCCATGAGATCCTCCGTTCGAAATCGGGCTCTGAAACAGGGAAGCGTCCGGGCTTCGAAGGGGTTCCGCCGCCCGCGGACGAATGCGTTGCCGATTGTGGCGGCTTTCGTATATGTCCTGTGCCAACAGGAAACGCGACGTGCCGCCGGAGGGACCCTTGGCTGAAGACTTCTCGAACGAGCCCATCGTCAGCGCCCCGATGGACTATCCCCAGCACGAGCGGACCTATGCCGGTTTTCTCTGGCTCGTGAAGTACGGCTCGATCGCGATCGTCGCCATTCTTCTCGCGATGCTCGCGAGCCTCATCGGCTCCTGGGGCATTCTCGGCGGGCTCTTCGTCTTCATCGCTTCGGGCGCAGTCCTCGCCTACGTTCTGAGCTGACACGCGCCCGGGCGGGCGCCGACCGATCCTGGAGGGGGGACAAGCCATGAAGCTTTTCGTGCCACGTGAGCGCGAAGGCGGCGAGACGCGCGTCGCGGCCTCGCCCGATACCGTGAAGAAGCTGGCGGGGCTCGGCTTCGCCGTTACCGTCGAGAACGGCGCGGGCGAGGGCTCGCGCATCACCGACGACGCCTTCGAGGCGGCCGGAGCGACGATCGGCTCGGCCGAGGACGCGAAGGACGCCGACGTCGTCCTGAAGGTGCGCCGCCCGAACGGCGAAGATCTGAGCACGTATCGCAAGGGGGCGGTCGTCATCGCGACGATGGACCCCTACGGCCACGAAGACGCGGTCGAGGCGATGGCGAAGGCCGGCGTGACCGCCTTCGCGATGGAATTCATGCCGCGCATCACGCGCGCGCAGGTGATGGACGTCCTGTCCAGCCAAGCCAATCTCGCCGGCTATCAGGCCGTGCTCGACGCGGCCTTCGAGTTCGACCGCGCCTTTCCGATGATGATGACGGCGGCCGGCACGGTTCCCGCGGCGCGTGTCTTCGTGATGGGGGCGGGCGTCGCTGGCCTCCAGGCGATCGCCACCGCACGCCGCCTCGGCGCAGTGGTCACGGCGACGGACGTGCGCCCCGCGGCCAAGGAGCAGGTGGAATCGCTCGGCGCGAAGTTCATCGCGATCGAGGACGAGGAATTCAAGGCGGCCGAGACGGCAGGCGGCTACGCCAAGCAGATGTCGGCGGAGTATCAGGCCAAGCAGGCCGAGCTCACCGCCTCGCACATCGCCAAGCAGGACGTCGTCATCACCACGGCGCTGATCCCCGGCCGGCCCGCGCCGAAGCTGATCTCCCGCGAAATGGTGGAATCGATGAAGCCGGGCTCGGTCATCGTCGATCTGGCCGTGGAGCGCGGCGGCAATGTCGAGGGCGCAGTGCCGGGCGAGGTGGCGCAGGTCGGCCCCGCGAAGATCGTCGGCCATCTGAATATGGCCGGCCGTATCGCCGCGAGCGCCTCGCTCCTCTACGCGCGCAACCTTTCCGCCTTCCTCGAGACCCTTGTCGACAAAGAGGCCAAGGCCCTGAAGCTCGATCTGTCCGAGGAGCTTCAGAAGGCGACGGTGCTGAGCCATGAGGGGCGCGTCGTCCATCCGGCCTTCGCCAAGGAAGAAGCGCCGGTCGAAGCGGCACCGACCGATACGGTGGGCGATGCGCCGAAGGGAGAGGTGTGATGGAACAGGATACGCTGAACGCGGCCCGCGAGGCGCTCGACACGGCGGGTGCCGCCGTCGAGGCCGCGCGCACGCAGGTCGAGACGCTGGCCGTCGAGGCGGCCCTTTCGAATGACACCGTCGCCCACGCGCTGGTCGATCCGTTCGTCTTCCACTTCGCGATCTTCGTGCTGGCGATCTTCGTCGGCTACTACGTCGTCTGGTCGGTGACGCCGGCCCTGCACACGCCCTTGATGAGCGTTACCAACGCCATCTCCTCGGTCATCATCGTCGGCGCACTGTTGACCGTCGGCATCTCGGCCTCGGGTCTTGCCACCACCTTCGGCTTCGTCGGACTGGTGCTCGCCTCGGTCAACATCTTCGGCGGCTTCCTCGTCACGCAGCGCATGCTGGCGATGTACAAGAAGAAGGAGCGCTGAGAGATGTCGCAGAGCTTCGCGGCCTTCCTCTACCTCGTCTCCGGCGTCCTGTTCATCCTCGCGCTGCGTGGCCTCTCGCACCCGACGACTTCGCGGCAGGGCAACCTGTTCGGCATGGTCGGCATGGGCCTTGCGGTCTTCACGACGCTGCTTCTGGCGAGCCCGAGCTTCGGTGGCCTCGTCGTCATCGTCCTCGGTATCGCCATCGGCGGTGCGATCGGTGCCTACGTGGCGCGCGCCATCCCCATGACGGCGATGCCGCAGCTCGTCGCGGCCTTCCACTCGCTCGTCGGCCTCGCCGCCGTCATGGTGGCGGCCGCTGCACTCTATTCGCCCGAATCCATCGGCATCGGTGCGGTGGGTGCCATCCACGGGCAGGCGCTGGTCGAGATGTCGATCGGCGTCGCCATCGGCGCGATCACCTTCACCGGCTCGATCATCGCCTTCCTCAAGCTCGACGGGCGCATGAGCGGCAAGCCTATCATGCTGCCCTCGCGCCACCTCATCAATCTCGCGCTCGGCGCGGCGGTGGTCGTGCTTGTGGTGATCTTCGCGGCGACCGAAAGCCATTTGGCGTTCTGGCTGATCGTCGTCGCGGCGCTCGCGCTCGGCGTTCTCCTGATCGTGCCGATCGGCGGGGCGGACATGCCCGTGGTCGTGTCGATGCTGAACTCGTACTCCGGCTGGGCGGCGGCCGGCATCGGCTTCACCCTCCAGAATCTTGCTCTCATCATCACCGGTGCGCTCGTCGGCTCGTCCGGCGCGATCCTGTCCTACATCATGTGCAAGGGCATGAACCGCTCCTTCGTCTCGGTCATCCTCGGCGGCTTCGGCGGCGATGCCGCAGCGGCCGGCGGCGCCGACACGGGCGACAGGACGGTCAAGCAGGGCTCAGCCGAGGATGCGGCGTATCTGATGAAGAACGCGGCCCGCGTCATCATCGTGCCGGGCTACGGCATGGCGGTCGCGCAGGCCCAGCATGCGCTGCGCGAGATGGCCGACCTCCTGAAGAAGGAAGGCGTCGAAGTGAAGTACGCCATCCACCCCGTCGCGGGGCGGATGCCGGGCCACATGAACGTGCTGCTCGCCGAAGCGAACGTGCCCTATGACGAAGTCTTCGAACTGGAGGATATCAACTCCGAGTTCGCGCAGACCGACGTCGCCTTCGTCATCGGTGCCAACGACGTGACCAACCCAGCGGCGCGCGACGACAAGACCTCGCCGATCTACGGCATGCCGATCCTGAACGTCGATCAGGCGCAGACCTGCCTCTTCGTGAAGCGCTCAATGGGCTCCGGCTATGCCGGCATCGACAACACCTTGTTCTACAAGGACAACACGATGATGCTCTTTGCGGATGCCAAGAAGATGGTCGAGGACATCAACAAGGCGATGGCGCACTGACATTTTGCGTCGCGCGAACGAAAAAGGCCCGCCGGATCGCTCCGGCGGGCCTTTTCTTTGGATCGGTTGTTTGCGTTATTCGACGACCACGACGCTTGGTGCGGGGACCACTTCCATGGCCGGCTGGATCGTGAACTCCGACACCCCGACGGCGGCGTTGACGCCTTCCTGCGCCTGAAGGCTCAGCGGCTGGAGAGTGAGGCCGTCGGACGGCCTGCCGACGAGGAGATTGGCACCCCCACCGGCCGCGAAGGAGGCATTGGCGCTCGCGCCGACATAACGTCCGGCGAGAATTCCCGGCTGGTAGACGTCTGCGGAGCCCGCCAGTACGACCCATTCCATCACCGTTTCGCCGGTGACACCGATGTCGAGGCCGAACTGGTTCAGCGTGCCGACATAGGTTTCTTCGGCGGCCGCGTCATTGGCCGGAGTGAACGTGCAGGCGACGTTCTCGGACGAGCCGATGATGTAACCCGTTGAACCCTCGCTGTAGCATGTAAGCGCGCCGAGCGTGACGCCGGCCTGTGCGTGCGCCTGCGGCATAGCGAGGAGCAGTGCCCCGGTGAGGGCGGTGGCGGCTACGGCGGTCGAGCGGATAAGCGGCGTCATCGATATCTCCCGTCAGGTCTCGCCCACTGCAACTCGTGAGTGGGCGAAGGGTTTCAGGAGCGCGCGGCGCCGCGAAAGGGGGTGAGGGATCAGACCCCGCCGCCGAGACGTGCGAGGCCGTCACGGGCCGGACGGTAGTTCGGGTCAAGCTGCGCGGCGCGCGCGAAGGCGTTGCGGGCACGCTCGTTCTCGCCGCCGATCGCCTCGAGAATGATGCCCTGATTGGCCCAGAACTCCGCGCGGTTGTTGTCGAGCGTCAGCGCCCGGTTGATGTCGTCGCGCGCATCCTCGGTGTTGCCGAGCGCAAGATACGATACGGCGCGCCCGGAATAGGGCTCGGGGGCATTGGCGTTGATCGAGATCGCGGACGAGAAGTCCTCGATCGCCTGCCGGTGCTGGCCGTCGATCTGGTAGAGCAGGCCGCGATTGTGGTAGGCGCGCGGATCGGTGGTGTTCAGATCGATCGCGCGTTGAAAGTCCGACAACGCTTCGCGGTTGCGGCCGGCCAGCCGGTAGATGTTGCCGCGCCCGATATAGGCAGTGTCGTAGTTCGCGTTGATCTGGATCGCGCGATTGTAGTCCTCGACCGCGCGCACGCTGTCTCCCGTCTGGCGATAGACAAGGGCGCGGTTGGCATAGGCCTGATAGAAGTTCGGATCGAGCTGGATCGCCGTCGAGAAGTCTTCGAGAGCGCGGCGATTGTCGCCGCCGCGTGCATAGGCGCTGCCACGCACATTGTAGGGTTCCGGGTTCTGCGGGTTGGCGTTCACCGCAGCCGTCAGTGATGCGATGTTCTCGCTGGAGGCCTGCGCCTGATCGATGTTGATCACCTGTTGAAGCGCCGGGCCGTTGGCCGACTGGCAGGCCGCCAGAAGCCCGCAGGCCGCCGCGAAGCCGGCAGTGCGCAGGAGGTTGAAGGCGAGGGGGGCGTCGATTTTCGAGGACAGGATGGCGCTCACGCGGGCAGACTCCTTCGCCGGGGCGGTGCGGGCCCCAAGATCATTGTCCCGATACGGCCGCTTGCGGCGATGCCGGGTTCATAAGGCAAGTCTGAAGCGTCTTTCGCGCCGCGACCCCCGGATGCGAATCTACCCATCCGCCGCGATCCGGCAAGGGCGTAGCCGCGGATAAACCATTGGCCGACCGACGCGAAAATCCGCCGACACGAAAAATGGCGGCGGACCACTCGGGTCCCCGCCATTCGTCAGTGCAAGCCGTCGAAGCGGCCAGGAGTGCTTTCAGCGCGTCGGCGCCGGACGACCACCAGGAATGAGGCCTTCGCGCTGCGCGCGCTTGCGGGCCAGCTTGCGAGCGCGGCGAACGGCTTCGGCCTTCTCGCGAGCACGACGCTCGGACGGCTTCTCGAAGAAGTTGCGCATCTTCATCTCGCGGAAGATGCCTTCGCGCTGCATCTTCTTCTTCAGCGCCCGGAGCGCCTGATCGACGTTGTTGTCGCGAACGAGTACCTGCAAGGGTCGATTCCGTTTCTACAAAAGTTTTCGCCTGGACGATGGAGGCCCGGTCGAAAACGAGAAAGGCCCCGTGCGGAAAGTCACCGATCCGCAAGCGGATGCGTCGATAGCAGCTTGCGAGGGTCTTGTCGAGGCTCATTCATGCACCACGCGCGCGTTCGCGTTTGCCGCGCGAAAGGAAGGTGATGCCGCCTCAGAACCACTCCAGAGCCAGCGTAGCGCCGGCGATCACCAGGCCTACGGTCAGAGAGATCAGCATGATCGACGGGCGCGGCCTCGGTTCCTGGGCGATCTCACCTTCGACCTCGAATCCGTGTTCGATCCCGGCGATGAGGCGATCCCTGTGCCGCCGAGCCGCCCGAAGACGTTCGGCGCGATCAACCTGCCGGGTTTCGGGCTGCTGCCCCTGGCGCAGGGGCTCGGAGGCGGCCGGCTTCTGCGGGCGCGCGAAGACCGCGGGATCAATCCCGAATCCGCGCGGCATGTCGTCGAGCTTGGCCATGGCGGACCTCGTCGCCTCCCATCTCCTGCAACTCGTCACCGGCTCCCCGGTTGCGTGCGGGGAGGGAGAATTGTCATCCTCCTGCTTTTGAACCGATATAAATGCGATGGTGAGGTGCCCGGAGGGTTGCCGATCCCGTCCGCGCCCCGCAAAAGCTTTGCCGAAGCATGCGGCGGACGTCCGCGTGCGATCGCGTCAGCGATATCGAACCGAGAGGCCCCATGCTGAGAACCGATACCGTTCGCAAGATCCTGTCCTGGTACGAAGGCGAAACGCCGGGCCTGAAGGCCAACCTTTCCCGTCTGCTGATGCACGGGCGCCTCGCCGGCACCGGCCGCCTCGTCATTCTTCCCGTGGACCAGGGCTTCGAGCATGGCCCGGCCCGCTCCTTCGCGCCCAACCCGGTCGCCTACGACCCGCATTATCTCTATGAACTCGCGATCGAATCGGGCGTCTCGGGCTATGCTGCGCCGCTCGGTCTTCTCGAGCAGGGCGCGGACACCTTTGCCGGCGAAGTGCCCCTGATCCTCAAGCTGAACTCCGGCAACTCGCTGGTGAAGACCCAGGACCAGGCGCTGACGGGCACCGTGGAGGATGCGCTTCGCCTCGGCTGCGTCGGTGTCGGCTTCACCATCTATCCGGGCGCGGATGCCTCCTACGACATGATGGAGGAACTGCGCGAGATCACGCTCTACGCCAAGAGCCGTGGCCTGATGACGGTCGTGTGGTCCTATCCGCGCGGCGGCAAGGTCACGAAGGAGGGCGAGACGGGCTTCGATATCATCGCCTATGCCGCGCACATGGCGGCGCTGATGGGAGCCACCATTATCAAGGTGAAGCTGCCGAGCGACCACGTCGATCTGCCGGAAGCCAAAGCGACCTACGAGAAGAACGAGATCCCGCACGTCTCGCAGGCCGACCGCGTGCGCCACGTCATGCAGGCGTCCTTCGCCGGCAAGCGCATCGTGGTCTTCTCCGGCGGGGCGGCCAAGAACACGCACGAGCTTCTCGACGAGGTGCGGGCCATCCGCGAGGGCGGCGGCAACGGCTCGATCATCGGCCGCAACTCCTTCCAGCGCTCGAAGGAAGATGCCTTGAAGCTTCTCGGTGAGGTGATGGACATCTACGCCTGAACCGACAGGCGCGGCAGGAACGGGAAGGCCGGGCGGTGAGCCCGGCCTTTTTCGATTCCGGCGCTCGGTTTCATGTGCAAGGCCGCGTTTGGGGGCCGAGGACGGTACTCCCGCTGCATTGCGGCCGCGTGAACGTTTCCGAACCGTTTCGGATGCATGGCCGAGGTCATTTTGCTGGATGACACTTGCGTGAAAGCGCTGGCGACCGGCGACAGGAGGTCGTTTTTTTTCAAAAAGATCAAACAAGTCAGTCATTTAGTTCGCCAGTTGCAGATCCCGCGCTCGTGAGCGGAGTGGCTCCGATGCAACAGCCTGTATCCACCGCGCAACGCCCCCCATTGCTGATCGAATGTGACGGGCGCATCTTCTCGTCATCGGAAGGCGGGGTGATCGCTTCACTGCGAAAGCACGACCTTCCCCTCACAAACGGGGCGCGGAAACAAGGCGCCCGATGGAGTATCGGTCATGAAGCGCATTGCTCTTCTTCTCGCTGCCACCGCCTTCTCGGCACCGGCCCTCGCTGCGGACGTCATCTATGAAGAGCCGATGGCTCCCGTGGCGATCGCTCCGGTCGCGTCCGGCTGGACCGGCCTCTACCTCGGTCTCCAGGCCGGCGGCGCCTTCAACCCGTCGAGCCCTGACGACCAGGGCATCTTCGCCTCCTTCGGCAACGACACGCCCGTTCCGGGCTTGGCTGGCGGCTCGATCGCCGGCGCCTTCGGCAGCTCGTTCGACTCCTCGTTCGACTCCGGCTTCATCGGCGGCGCGCATATCGGTTACGACTACCAGATCAACGACTTCGTCGTCGGCGCGATCCTGGACATCAACGCGATGGACATCGCGGTGAACCAGAACTCCTTCTCGAACACGCCCGCCTTCTACGAGGCCGAGCGCAGCCTGGATTACCTGGCGACCGCTCGTCTGCGCGCCGGTTACCTGATCACGCCGATGGCGCTCGCTTACGTCACCGGTGGTGTCGCCTACGGTGAGGTCGATTACGGTTTCTCGACCAACAGCCCGGCTGTCGTCGGTGCGGCGGGTCGTCCGGCCAACGTCTACGAGGGCGAGGACGACTGGGGCTACTCCGTCGGCGGCGGCATGGAGGTGAAGCTCACCGAGAACCTCTCGTTCGGTGCCGAGTACCTCTACACCAACCTCGGCGGCGGCGACTCGCTCACCGTCCTGGACGGCGGCCCGTTCGACGGTTCGACGACGAACGGCGCGAACGCCAATGGCGAGTTCACCGCCTTCACGTCGGGCGGCGACTTCGACTTCCACACGATCACGGCGAAGCTCTCCTACCGCTTCAACTAAGGTCGTCGAAAGACACAGTTCGTGATGGAAGGGCGGCCTCCGGGCCGCCCTTTCTCGTTGCCCTCAGGCCAATCGTTAACGCGACTTCGATTCAAAATAATCGCGTTAACTCAACCGTTTAAGTGGTCCTTAAGGTTGGCGGAGTATTTCTGTCTGCGAACGTTGATGGTCGGTTCGGTTCCTTGTTGCCGGATTGACACACAACGGTCTGGATCGCGGAACGGAGGCTTACTTTCGTCTCGCGCGGACCATAATTCGCCTCAACCGCCGCCTAATCGGGCTGGGTCACATCATCGGGGGACGACGACAATCGGCCCGCATGATCGAACGTCGCCAAAGGCGACAATTGGAGTATCAGTCATGAAACGTTTCGCTCTGCTTCTGGCGTCCGCCGCTTTCGTCACCCCGGCGATGGCCGCTGACGTGATCTACGAGGAGCCGATGGCTCCGGCCGCTCCGGTCGTCTTCGAGCCGGCCTTCACCTGGACCGGCTTCTACGTCGGTGGCCAGGCTGGCGCCGCCTTCAACCCGGACTCCGGCCCGTTCTCCATCGGCGACAGCGGCTTCGTCGGCGGTAACGACGACGGCGACGCCGGCTTCATCGGCGGCGTGCACGTCGGTTACGACTACCAGGTGAACAACTTCATCTTCGGTGCCGTTGCGGACATCAACTACATCGACGCCGAGTCGGTCGCCTTCTACGACATCCCGGGTGCCGCTCCTGGCTCGATCCAGGGCTCGGTCGCGTCCTCGTCCGAGATCGATTTCGTCGGCACGGCCCGCCTGAAGGCTGGTGTTGCGCTCGATCGCTTCGCTCTCTACGCGACGGGTGGCCTCGCCTACGCCAGCATCGACAGCAACATTGCTGGCCCGTCCACGGCGATTGTCGATGGCGCGCTGTATAACGTCGATTACTCGGAAGACTCCGATGACGTCGGCTACGCCGTCGGTGGTGGCGTCGATTACCTCGTGACGCAGAACTTCTCGATCGGCGTCGAGTACCTCTACACCGACCTCGGTTCGTCGGACTTCAACGTCGACTACACCCAGGCCAGCGGCCCGAGTGAGTTCGACTTCTCGACCAACTCGTCGAACGACCTCGACTTCCACACCGTGTGGGCCAAGGCTTCGTTCCGCTTCAACTAAGCGGGACACGCGCCGCGCTCGCGGCGTGAGCCAAAGCGAAGGCCGCCGATCCGAAAGGGTCGGCGGCCTTCGTCGTTTCAACCACCGATGGAGCCTCTGGCCGAGCCGCCCGCCATCTTCTACGAAGCGTGTCGATGAAGCCCGACAAGACCGGAGAGATGCGATGGCCGAACCCCTTGTGATCGAGGTGACGCGCGGCGCGCGCGTCGAAAGCCTGCACAGGGTCTCGGCGGCCGTCTGCGACGCGGCCGGCGCGCTCGTCTTTTCGCACGGGGATACCGTGACGCCCGTTTTCCCGCGCTCGGCGGTGAAGGTCTTCCAGGCGATCCCGTTCGTGGAAAGCGGCTCTGCCGACGCTTATGGCTTCACGAATCGCGAGCTGTCTCTCGCCTGCGCGTCCCATTCGGGCGAGGAGGGGCACCGGCGCCTCGCGGCCGAGATGCTGGAGCGTGCCGGCCTAGGCGAACCCACACTCGAATGCGGCTGCCACTGGCCCTTCGACATGTCCGTCGCGCTCGATCTTGCCCGCACGGGCGGGGCGCCGACGCCGCTCGGCAACAACTGCTCCGGCAAGCATGCCGGCTTCCTCTGCACCGCCGTCCATCTCGGCGAGGAGACGCGCGGTTATGTCGAGGCGGCGCATCCCGTGCAGCGCCGCGCGCTGGCGGTGATGGAAGACCTTACCGGCTCTGCGCTGCCGCCCTCCATGTGCGGCACGGACGGCTGCTCGATCCCGACGGCCGCCGCCCCGCTTGCCGGCTTTGCCCGCGGCTTTGCCAAGCTCGCGGCCCGGCAGGGGGCCGAGCCGTCACGTCTTGCGGCCGGACGCCGGCTCATCGAAGCGTGCATGGCCGAGCCCTGGCTGATGTCAGGCACCGGCCGCGCGTGCCTCACCCTGATGGAAGCGGCGCCCGGCCGCGTCTTCGCCAAGACCGGTGCGGAGGGTGTCTTCTGCGGCGCTGTGCCCGAACTCGGCCTCGGCTTCGCCCTGAAGGCGCAGGACGGCACGTCCCGCGCGGCCGAGGCGGCGGTGGCTCATCTCCTTGCCGAGATGCTGCGCGAAAGCGAACCCGCTCTCGCCGAGCGCTACGACGCGATGGCCCGGCGCACGCTGAAGAACTGGGAGGGTCGCGAGGTCGGTGAAATCCGCGTGCGGCGCGCCTGAGGTCACACCGCACGTTCGTCGAAGAGCGCCTTGCAGCGGTGTGCGAGGCGCCTTCGGACCCTCGACAGTCTCGTCAGTCCGACCCGCTCCCGCCTTCCGTGTTCTTCGCATGACCCGAAGGCCTGCGCGACGCGGCAACGGTGTTGTCGTTGAAGGCCGGCGGGTCGGCCATGCCGAGGCCGATCATGCGTGACAGTCCGAACAGGCGGATGCGGTCCCGATGCGTCGAGGCGAAATGGCTCTGGCGCGGGTAGACGCTCTCGCGGATATCGCAGGAGCGCCCGGCCATCAGCGCCAGCGGGCGGATGAGGCCGGGATAGGAGCGCGGCTCGGTCACCAGTTCCATGTCGCAGAAGCGCCGGTAGAACGGGATGTGCTCCAGCCGCACGGTGGCGAGCACGTGGTCGGTCTCGAAATGCTCGGCCGCCATCGCCGCAAGACGCACGGTGGCGAAGGGCATCTGCCCCATCGCGCGGCGCATTGAGCGGTCCACCACGAAGCGGGAGGGGTCGACGAAGGTTTCGCCGCGGTCGATCGCCGGGCCGATGATGTCGGGGTAGACATCGAGCGCGGCGCCGAAGGGCATCTCGGCGGAAATGATGTGCAGGCGAATGGAGGCGACCAGCGCGCTATCGTGCTCGACGCCGAAGACGAAGGCGTTGGGGTCGTCGTCGTATTTGTCGGAGAAGCGCCCGTCGGCGCGTGCGGGAATGAACTCTTCGGCGCGGTAGCACTGGTAGCGCAGCCGGTAGATCGCCTCCAGTTCCTCGCGCTCGACGGCCCGGCGGTAGACGATCGACCCGTCATCGGGCCGGGGTTGGGGGAACTGCCGGGGGATGCTGCTCGCGTCGGCCAACGGTCCGTCTCCTATCCTTACGGAAGGACCCTATGGCCGCTGCAGTGCGAAAAAGGTTATTCCCTGCTAATTTTAATCAAATTAGAAATTTATCCTTAACGAGGTGTTGTCGACCGGCGCCTCTGCGACTGCGGGCAGTACGGGGCGCGCTTTGTACGAGGCGAGGAATCCCTCGACGATATGGTCCGGCATCGGCGCGCCGAAGGCATAGCCCTGAAGGTGGGTCAGCCCCTCCAGCGAGGCGGCGAAGTCCACCTGTTCCGGCGTTTCGACACCTTCCAGGACGACGTCGAGCCCGAGTGGGGCGATGAAGCGAACGGCGCCGCGCAGGACGGCCGCCTTGCGCTCGTCGGTCGAGATGTTCTTCAGGAAGCTCTTGTCGAGCTTGATCTTGTTGATCGGCAGGAGGGCGATCTGCACGAGGTTGGAATAGCCCGTGCCGAAATCGTCGAGCGAAAGGCGGACGCCGAGGCCTCGAATGCCCTCCAGCGCTTCGCGCAAATCCTCGCGATCCTCGATGAAGAGGTTTTCGGTGATCTCCACCTCCAGCCGCTCGGGTGGCAAGCCAGCCTCGGACAGCGCCTGGCAGATCATCGACAGGAGATCGACGCGGGTGAGCTGGCTGGGCGAGAGGTTGATCGAGACGCCCACATGGTCCGGCCAGCGCATCGCAGCGCGGCAGCCCGCGCGGAAAGTCTGGTCGGTGAGTTTGCCCATCAGGCCGGCATCCTCGGCGACGGGCAGGAACTCGGCCGGGGGGATCGCGCCGCGTGTGGGGTGGTGCCAGCGCACCAGCGCCTCGCAGCCGGAGATCTTGAACGAGCCGTTGTGGACGATCGGCTGGAAGTAGAGCTCCAGCGCATTCTCGCGCAGTGCGCGACGCAGGTCGTTCTCGAGCTGCAGCCGGTCGGCCGCGCGGTCCGGCGTGCCGAGCTGGTAGGCGATCGCATGGCCTCCCCCTTTCGACTTAGCCTCGTAGAGCGCCATGTCCGCACAGTGCGAGACGGCGTCGATCGTGGCCGCGTCCTGCGGGTAGCGCGCATAGCCGAGACTGGCGCTGTTCGGCATGGTCGCGCCGTTGATGACGACCGGCCGGTTCAGGGCGTCGATGATTTCGGCCGCGCAGTCGGCGGGGGTGCGCATGTCGAGGTCGGCAAGCTGGAAGACGATGAACTCGTCGCCCGCAACGCGCGAGACGAGCCCGCCCGAGCCGATGATCTTCTGCAGACGGTTCGCCGTCTGGCGCAGGAGTTGGTCTCCCGCGATGTGGCCGAGCGTGTCGTTCACGCGCTTGAAGCGGTCGAGATCGATATAGTGCAGTGTGAAGGACTGCCGTTCTTCCACCGCGCGCCCCATCGCCTCCTGCATCGAGATGCGATTGGCCGTTCCCGTCAGCGGGTCCGTGTGGGCGAGCCGCCAGTTCTCCTCGGCGGTTTCGATGGCCTGGCGGAACATCGTGCGGATGCGCCGCGTCGTCTGCATCACCGAGAAGTAGAAGGCGACGACGAAGATGCTGAAGCTGATCGACCAGCCTGGCGAACGCGCGTAGAAGGCGAGGATCATCGGGATCAGGCCGGCGAGGAGCTGGGCGCGCACCAGCGCGATCGACGCGAAGTTCCGCCCCTGCGTGCCGATCAGGTAAGCAAGCGTCGCCGTGATCGACAAAAGTTCGGAAAAGTGGTCGCCGGCCAGCCAGTAGATCGCCGTCGACCACGAGCCGATGATGAGGAGGTGGGCAACGCCGAGGATCGAGTAGAGCCGGCGCCAGAAGGCGGGGTGGCGGTCCGCATGGGTTTCATTCGCGAGGAAAAGCTCGAAGGCCACGAGCCGGATCAGCGTCATCGTGCCGATCGCGGCCGCGATGACCCAGACGAGCGGCACGCCGGTGCGCCAGGCCGTGACGCAGGCCGCGGAGAACACGGCCAGGCCACCGACGACGAAGCTCTTGCGGTCGCCGTAGAGCGACTCGGTCACGTGCACCCGCCGATGGCGGGGCCTGGGCAAAAGCGTCGATAGCGGGTCCAGGCTCATCCTACGCACCAGTGTCCGTCCCGAAGTCGAGACCAGGGCAGCTTAAACGCGGAGTCGTAAGCGACCTTTAAGAGACACTTTGCATTTTTCGCAGTTGCTGCAATAGGACAGCAAGGCGCAGGGGCATTCGGTGGGCGAGGACTTGCCGGCAGTTCAGACGAACTGGGCGAGGGCTGGCACCGAGGCGATCGCCTGATCCACCGTTTCCTCGCCGGCGCTGGCCTTGGCGGCTGTCACGAGCTCCTCGGCGACCGCGCGGATCTGTCCCATGTCGAGGCCGAGACCCATCAGCTTGGCGCCGAGCGCCATGATGCCGCCGCTGCCGTCCGCATCGCTGGCGGCAAGAGCCTCGGCCGCGCCGGGCGTGTCGGCGATCATCTTGCCCACCGCCGGGTCGTCGCTTTCCGTCTGCATGAAGGCGAGGATATGGCTCACCGCCTGGCGGGCCGTCTCCTGCGAGATGTCGGCGGCGTCGGCGATGCGGGTGAAGATTTCGGGCATGGACGTGACGAATCCTTTTAGGCCGCCGGAAGGCGAGGCCGCGAGGCGCGAACATGGCAAACCGCACGAAGGCTGGCAACGACCAAGAACGGTACGACGATGGAAAATCCGTTTCTGTCGACGCCGCGTTATCCTACAGTTGCGGCGGTGATATCCGGGGGAATGCCGAATGCTCGAAGAGGGACGCATCTATCTGGGATCGGCTGCGCGCGGGGAGACGGGAAGCCCTGGCGAGCCTGCCTATCTCGAGCTGCGCTACGCCAACCGCCACGGGCTCGTCGCCGGCGCGACAGGCACCGGCAAGACCGTGACCCTGCAGGTGCTCGCCGAAGGCTTCTCGGAAGCGGGCGTTCCGGTCTTCTGCGCCGACGTGAAGGGCGACCTGTCCGGCATCTCCGAGCGTGGCGAGGCCAAGGACTTTCTCGTCAAGCGGGCCGAGGCGATCGGCCTCGATCCCTACTACAACGACTTCTATCCGGCGGTTTTCTGGGACCTTTACGGGGAGAAGGGCCATCCGGTGCGCGCCACGGTGTCCGAGATGGGGCCGCTGCTCCTCTCGCGGCTGATGGGGCTGACCGAGGCGCAGGAGGGGATCCTCAACATCGCCTTCCGCATCGCCGACGACGAGGGGCTCCTGCTCCTAGACCTGAAGGATCTTCAGGCGATGCTGGCCCATCTCGGTGAGAACGCAGACACGGTCTCCACGCGCTACGGCAACGTGGCGAAGGCCTCGGTCGGCGCGATCCAGCGTCAGCTTCTGATCCTTGAGAACCAGGGTGCGGCGAACTTCTTCGGAGAGCCTGCGCTCTCCATCGCAGACCTCATGCATGTTGACCGCGACGGACGCGGCACCGTCAACGTGCTGGCCGCCGACCGTTTGATGGGCAATCCGCGCCTCTACGCGACCTTCCTTCTCTGGCTCCTCTCCGAGCTCTTCGAGGAGCTTCCCGAGGTGGGCGACGCCGAAAAGCCGAAGCTCGTCTTCTTCTTCGACGAGGCGCATCTTCTTTTCAACGACGCGCCTCGCGCGCTGGTGGAACGGGTCGAGCAGGTCGTCCGGCTGATCCGCTCCAAGGGCGTCGGCGTCTACTTCGTCACCCAGAACCCGGCGGACCTGCCCGACACGGTGCTCGCCCAGCTCGGCAATCGTGTCCAGCACGCGCTGCGCGCCTACACGCCGCGCGAGGCGAAGGCGGTGAAGATCGCCGCAGAGACGTTCCGTCCGAATCCGGCTTTTGACACCGGAACCGCGATCACCGAACTCGGCGTCGGCGAGGCGCTGGTCTCCACGCTCGGCGATGGCGGCGTGCCGGGCGTCGTCCATCGCACGCTCATCCGCCCGCCCGCGGCTCGCGTCGGGCCCGTCACCGACGCCGAGCGCGCCGAACTCATGGCCGCGAGCCCGATGCGCGGGCGCTACGACACGGCGGTCGACCGTGAATCGGCTTACGAGCTTCTCACCGGCCGCGCGGAGGCCGAACTCGCCCGCGAGGAGGAAACCCGCAAGGCCGAGGAGCGCGAGCGCGACGAAAGGCGTTCAAGGGAGGCCGAGCGCCGGGCCGATGCGGCTGCCCGTCGCGCCGAAGAGGGACGGGGGCGTGCAGATGCCGCCGATGACGATCTCCGCCTGCCGATCCCCGATTTTCCGGACGAGCCGACGCCGCGGCGGCGCACGACGACGGGCGCCGCGCGTTCGGGTTACCAGCGGCAAGGCATCGGCGAGACAGTGATGAAGCAGGTCGGCCGCACGGTCGCCTCCACGGTCACGCGCGAGATCCTTCGTGGCCTCCTCGGCGGCTTCAAGCGCGGACGCTGACGGATTTCGGGAGGCGTTCTTCTTCCCTATATGAGGGTGAACGCCCTCTTGCGGCCTATCGGGAGACCTCGCGATGAAATCGGGCCCCACCGCCTTCGTTCTCTGGCTGTGCTGCCTTCTCGGCATCTGCGGTCTGCACCGGATTTATCTCGGCCGCTTCTGGACCGGAATCCTGTGGATCTTCACTTTCGGCCTTCTCGGCATCGGTCAGTTGATCGATCTGTTCCTGCTGCCCTCGATGATCCGGCAGGAGAATCTGGAGCGCCGGCTGGACGTGATGGACGGAGAGCGTCGCCGTCAGGCCGAAGTCATCACCGGGGAGCGCCTCGACCGCGTCTGAACTGCTGAACGCATGAGAAAAGGGGGAGCGCCGGCTGGCACTCCCCCTTTCTCAGCGATTGTCCGACGCAGATCAGGCCGTCGTCGCGCCTTGATTGACGATCACCGTCGCACCGTTCTGCGCGCGATCATACAGATCGATGATGTCGTGGTTCATGAAGCGCACGCAGCCCGAGGAGACAGCGCGGCCGATCGTCCAGTATTCGGGCGTGCCGTGCAGGCGGTACAGCGTGTCCTCGCCGTTCTGAAACAGATACAGGGCGCGCGCGCCGAGCGGATTGTTGAGGCCGGGAGCCTGGCCGTCGGCGAACTCGATGAGCTCCGGCTGGCGCGCGATCATTTCCTTCGGCGGCGTCCAGGTCGGCCAGGCGCGCTTCCACTGAACGCGAGCGCGGCCGTCCCAGGCAAAACCCTCCCGACCGATACCGACGCCGTAGCGCATGGCGCGGTTGCCCGGCTGCACGAGATAGGCGAAGCGCGTCGGCGTATCGATGATGATCGTGCCGGGTGCCTCGCCACCGAAATAGTCGACCTCGCGGCGCAGATACCGCAGATCGACCTTGGTGAAGTCGATGCCGGGGATGTTGTAGCCGCCGTCAGAGATCGGGCCGTAGGCTGCCAGATATTCGGGCGAAACGCGCGGGCCGCTCGAGATCGGCGCGTAATTGGCGACGGCCAGCGGACCGGCCCCTGAAACGCAGCCCGTCAGCGCTGCAGCTGAACCGAGGCCGAGGCCCATGAGTAGATGTCGGCGGGTTAGCCCGCCTGTCAGGGATGAGGTCATGTCCAGCCACCGAGATTTCCTGAGGCGCGCGTTCGCCCGTTGATCGGACTTGTTCTCTTACGCTGCGCAGGTTGACTTACGATTGAGATCCGAACACGCGAATGCCGCATTCGTTCCTGCGGTCACGATCACGTCCGCGGCATGAGCCGCCCACGCCTGCGGCTGACAAGGCGTTCAGAAGCGCCTAAGGGGACGGGAGAGCCGTCGGGGCTGTGTGCCCGAGGCGCTGGAAGCCGAGGGAGCCCGCATGTCGACGCAAGTTTCGCGCACTTTCACCTTCTTTGACGGGAGCTGGCTGGAGGGCAATCCCGGCCTCGTCGGCCCTCGCAGCCATGCCATGTGGCTGGGCTCAACCGTCTTCGATGGCGCGCGTTGGTTCGAGGGGCTCACCCCCGATCTCGATCGCCATGCGGCGCGCGTGAACGCTTCGGCCCGCGCGCTCGGCCTCGAGCCGACCGTAGCGCCGGAGGAGATCGTGCGGTTGACGATGGAAGGGCTCGCCAATTTCGACGGCGAGACGGCGGTCTATATCCGGCCGATGTACTGGGCCGAGGACGGCGGCTACATGGGCGTGCCGGCGGACCCCGCCTCCACGCGCTTCGCGCTGTCGCTTTACGAATCGCCGATGATCCCGTCGGCCGGCTTCTCGCTCGGCCTCTCGCCCTTCCGCCGTCCGACGCCGGAATCGGCGCCGACGCTCGCCAAGGCCGGCTGCCTCTATCCCAACAGCGGCCGTGCGATCCTGGAAGCGCGTTCGCGCGGGTTCGACAACGCGCTCATCCGCGATGCGGTCGGCAACGTCGCCGAAACCGGCACGTCTAACGTCTTTACCGTGCGCGACGGCACGGTCTTCACGCCGATCCCCAACGGCACGTTCCTCAACGGTATCACGCGCCAGCGCATCATCGCTCTCCTGCGCGCCGACGGGATGGAGGTGGTGGAGAAGTCGATGAGCGTGGAGGAATTCGAGACCGCGGAGGAAATCTTCTCGACCGGCAACCACTCCAAGGTCGTCCCGGTCACCCGCTTCGAGGAACGTGCGCTGCCGAGCGGGAAGGTGGCCGAGCGCGCACGCGAGCTCTACTGGCGCTTCGCGCGCGAGAGCGCCGGCACGAATGCGTGACGCTTGGTGCTGACATGGGGCCTTTGCGGCCCTAGGTAACGCGCGCGAAGTTCAGTGCAGGGGAGGGCCGCCGGTCGCCCCTGCCACAAGGCAGACGAAAAAGGAGACGCCCCGTGGCCTTCACCCTTCCCGAACTCCCTTACGCCTACGACGCCCTTCAGCCCTTCATGTCGAAGGAGACGCTGGAGTACCATCACGACAAGCACCATCAGGCCTATGTCGACATGGGCAACAAGCTGGCCGCCGAAGCCGGCATGGCCGAAGCCTCCGTCGAAGAGGTGGTGAAGAAGTCGCACGGGCAGAACCAGCCGCTCTTCAACAACGTGGCCCAGCACTACAACCACATCCACTTCTGGAAGTGGATGAAGCCGAACGGCGGCGGCAAGAGCCTGCCGGGCGCGCTGCAGACCGCCTTCGATTCGGATCTGGGCGGCTACGACAAGTTCCGCACGGACTTCATCGAGGCGGGCAAGAGCCAGTTCGGCTCGGGCTGGGCCTGGGTCGCCGTCAAGGACGGCAAGCTCCAGATCGTGAAGACGCCGAACGGCGAGAACCCGCTCGTCCAGGGCGCGACGCCGATCCTGGGCGTCGACGTCTGGGAGCACTCCTATTACATCGACTATCGCAACGCCCGCCCGAAATATCTCGAGGCGTTCGTCGACAGCCTGATCAACTGGGATTACGTGCTCGAGCGCTACGAGGCCGCGCGCGGCTGATCGCAGCCCAGCAGTTACCGGAATGACAAGGCCCCGTTCACCCGAGCGGGGCCTTTTCCCTTGGCATCACGCCTTCTTGAGAACGATTCCATCCTGGCGGCATGTTGAATGCGGCTCGTCGTGCCATCTTCGCCTTCGGGACAGCTCGGGGAATCGCTCGCATGAACCGCACCACGCTGATCGTCTGCGTCGGCCTTCTGGCAGGCGTTGCCGGGGCATCTTTCGCGCAGGAGACGCACGACCCGATCGCCGAACGCAAGCAGCGCATGGACGTGATCGGTGACGCCTCTCGCACCGGCGGCCAGATGATCCGCGGCGACACCGAGTTCGATCCGCAGACGGCAGCCGAGGTCTTGACGACCATGAACGAAGCCATCACCGGCTTTGCCGATCTGTTCCCGGCCGGCACCGAGACGGATGACGAGACCGAGGCAGCGCCTGCGATCTTCGAGAGGCCGGACGAGTTCCGCGAACGCGCAGAGGCGATGGAAGTCGCGACCGCCGGGGCTGCTGAAGCCGCGCCGCAGACGCTGGAGGAGTTCCGCACGCTCTTCGGCGAGGTTTCGCAGAACTGCCGCGCCTGCCACGAAGACTTCCGCGTCCGCCGGAACTGATCGGCGATGCGCCGGGCGGTCGCGATCGGCGCATCGGTTGTCGTCGTCGCGGCCGGCGCCGTGTGGGCGCTGGCCCTGCCGCAACGCCTGCCGCCCGAAGCCGTCGCGGCTGAGGGCAGCGGAGATGCCAGGCGTGGCCGTGTGGTCTTCAACGCCGGCGGCTGCGCCTCCTGTCACATGAGCGGTGGGGACGCCGAGGCGCCCGAACTCGGCGGTGGCGAGGCGTTGGAGACCGCCGTGGGCACCTTCCACGGCCCCAACATCTCGCCGCATGAGACGGACGGCATCGGCGCCTGGTCGCTGGCCGATTTCGCCAATGCGATGCAACGCGGCGTCGCGCCGGGCGGCCAGCATCTCTATCCCGCCTTTCCCTACACCTCCTATGCGCGGATGACGCCGGGCGACGTCGCCGATCTGCACGCCTTCCTGCTGACGCTGCCGCCCGTCGAAGGGCGCGCGCCGCAGAACGAAATCGCCTTCCCGTTCGATCTGCGCTTCGGCCTCGGGCTATGGAAGCGCGCCTTCCTGTCGGATGCGCCCGTCGTGGACCTGCCGTCGGATGCGTCCGCGCAACTCCAGCGCGGCCGTTATCTCGTCGAGGGGCCGGCGCATTGCGGCGAGTGCCACACCCCGCGCACGCTCGGCGGCTATGGCGGGCTCGATACGGCGCGCTGGCTCGGCGGCGGGCCGAATCCGGAAGGCGAGGGGACGGTGCCGAACATCACGCCGGGCGGCCTCGACTGGAGCGAGAGCGACATCGCCTATTATCTCGAAAGCGGCTTCACGCCCGATTTCGACGTCGCGGGCGGTGCGATGGCCGATGTGATCGACAACATGGCGCTTCTTGCGGCTGAGGATCGCGAGGCGATCGCGGCCTATCTGCGCGCGGTGCCGGCCGTCGAGTAGAGGCGGTCGCCGTCGATCTCCTTTAGGGTGTCGATAAAGGCGCGCAGCGGCGCCGGCACGTGCCGATGGCCGGGATAATAGAGGCACAGGCCCGCGAAGGGCGGGCTCCAGTCTTCGAGCACCGCGACGAGCGCGCCGGATGCCAGCCGTTCTCGGGCGACGGGCTCCGGCACGAAGGCGATTCCGTTGCCGCCAGCGGCAGCCTTGGCCATCAACCCGGTATGGCTGAGCGTCAGCGCGCCGGGCACGTCGACTGTCATCGCCTCGCCATGCCGCTCGAACTCCCAGCGATAGCTCCGTCCGCTCGGCAGGCGGTGGCGGATACAGCGATGGCGGTGCAGGTCCTCCGGCGTCATCGGTCCTCCGTGCCGAGCGAGATAGTCGGGCGCGGCGACGGCCAGAAAGCGCATCGGCCCGCCGAAGGGCACGGCGGTCATGTCCTGCGGCACGCTCTCGTGCAGGCGAACGCCCGCGTCGAAGCCTTCCGCGACAATGTCGACCAGGCGGCCGTCGGTCGCGATCTCCAGCTCGACATTCGGGAAGCGACCGAGGAAGGCCGGCACGATGGACTGCAGAAGACGGTCGGCGGCCTCCTCGCCGCAATTGATGCGCAGCGCGCCTGAAACCGTGCCACCCACCTCGGAGATGGCGTCGATCGCGGCGTCGAACTCGCCGAGCAGCGGTTCGATGCGCGAAAGGAGGGCGGCGCCCGCCTGCGTGGGCTCGACGCTGCGCGTGGTGCGATTGAGAAGCCGGACACCAAGCGCCTTCTCCAACGCGATCACCGTGTGGCTCAGTGAGGAACGCGAAACGCCGAGGGCATCGGCCGCCTTGCGGAAGCTGCGCCGGCGCGCGACGGCCGCGAAGGCGGAGAGATCCGCGAGGCTGGGTTTTCCCATTGGTGCCAATCTTTCACCGGCGCATATCGATTGCCGTATCTAACAGGATAATTCGTCCGTCTTTAAGTGAGGCTCATCCAATGAAGGAGAGTTTCATGACGAAGACCTGGCTCATCACCGGCGCATCTTCCGGCCTCGGCCGCATCATGGCGGAGAAGCTTCTGGCACGCGGCGATAAGGTCATCGCGACCGTGCGGCGCGAGAGCGCGATGGACGATCTCAGCGCTCAGTACGGCGGGGCCCTGACCATCCTGCGGCTCGACGTCACCGAGGTCGAGGCCGTGCGCGCGACCATCGACAGGGCCTTCGCGAGAGCCGGACGCATCGACGCCATCGTCAGCAATGCCGGCTACGGCCTCTTCGGCGCAGCCGAGGAACTGAGCGACGTGCAGATCGAGCGCCAGATCGCCACCAACCTCACCGGCTCCATCGCGGTCATCCGTGCGAGCCTGCCGCATCTTCGGGCCCAGGGCGGCGGGCGCATCCTTCAGGTCTCGTCGGAAGGCGGCCAGATCGCCTATCCGAACTTCTCGCTCTACCACGCGACGAAATGGGGTATCGAAGGCTTCGTCGAGGGCGTCGCGCAGGAGGTGGCTCCGCTCGGCATCGATTTCGTCATCGTCGAGCCGGGGCCGACGGGAACGAACTTCGCCGCCGGCCTCGACATGGCCGACCCAATCACGGCCTATGCCGACACGCCGTCCGGCGCGATCCGCAGGGCCTTGAGCGACGGCAGCTTCGCCATCAAGGGCGATGCGGAACGCACGGTGGACGCGATGATCGCGGCGGGGGACGCCGAGCACCCGGCGCTGCGGCTCACCCTCGGCAGCACGGCCTATGAGAGCATCGAGCGCGAGCTCGGCAAGCGGCTCGACGCGGTGCGTGCGCAGAAGGAGGTCGCCTTCTCGGCCGACCGCCCGGACGCCTGACCGGCACTTTCACAACGCGCTGCGCACGAGCAGCGCCGAAAGCGTCAGCATGGTGACGCCGACGCCAGCGTCCAGCGCGCGCCAGGCGGCCGGCCTTGCGAAGAGCGGTTGCAGAAGGCGCGCGCCGTAGCCGAGGGCTGCGAACCACAGGAAGCTCGCCGCTACCGCGCCCGCCACGAAAAGCGGCCGCGTGGCGGCGGGCTGCGCGGCGCCCGCCGTACCCATCAGGAGCATTGTGTCGAGATAGACATGCGGGTTGAGGAATGTGAAGCCGGCCGTCGCGAGGAGCGCGGTCCTCAACGATTTCCCGCCGACGGACGGATCGGCGACGAGCGCGCCGGGCCGCAGCGTCCGGCGAAGCGCGATCAGCCCGTAGGCGAAGAGGAAAAGCGCGCCGCCGAGCGTCATGATCACTGTGAGCTGAGGGATGGCGGCGAGTGCGGCCCCGACGCCGGCGACGCCGATCAGGATCAGAGCCGCGTCGCAGATGCCGCAGAACAGCACGATCGGCCCGACATGCTCGCCGCGAAGGCCCTGCCGCAGGACGAAGAGGTTCTGGGCGCCGATCGCGACGATCAACGCCAGCGAGAGTGCAAAACCGGCGAGGAGAGGAGCGAGCGAGGGCGACATGCGCAGGCTCATCGCCCGAGTGCGAAAAAAAGAAAAACTTGTTCTTCTACATTCAGTGAAGCATGGCTTCATTCATGCTCGACTACCAGTCTCTCGCGGCGCTCGGCGCCGTGATCCGCGAAGGTTCGTTCGAACGGGCCGCGACATCGCTCGCCATCACGCCTTCGGCGGTTTCGCAGCGCGTGCGCGGGCTGGAAGAGCGCCTGGGCGCGATCCTCGTGGTGCGTAGCCAGCCGTGCCGGCCGACCGAACTCGGCCGAGCTCTCTGCGCTCATCTCGATCGCGTGCGATTGTTGGAGGCCGATCTCGCCCCCGCGCTGAGCGGCGGCGCCGAAGTGCAGGCCCTGCGCATCGCCGTCAATGCCGACAGCCTCGCCACGTGGTTTCCGCAGGCGGCCGCGGCTTTCGCGCAGGAAACCGGCGTTCTTCTCGATTTGACGCTGGATGACGAGGACCACACGGCCGAGCGCCTGCGTTCGGGCGAAGTGCTCGCCGTGGTCACCGCCGACCCGAAACCGGTGCAGGGCTGCCGCACGGTGCGACTCGGCGCGATACGCTATGCCGCCTGCGCGAGCCCGGCTTTCGTCGAGCGGCATTTCGCCGGCGGCGTCGACGCCGCCTCGCTCGCGACCGCGCCGCACCTGCGCTTCGACCGACGCGACGGCTTGCAGGCGCGATGGGCACGCGAAACCCTCGGGGTTGACCTTGCCGCCCCGACGGCGTGGGCACCCTCGACGCACGGAATGCTCGATCTCGCACTCGCCGGCCTCGGCTGGGGCATGCAGCCGGTTTCCCTCGCCGAAGAGCATCTCGCCGCCGGGCGCCTCATGGAACTGGTGCCCGGCGCGCGGATCGAGGTGGAGCTCTACTGGATCGCGCTGCGCCTGCCGGTGCGCGCGCTCGACAGGCTGACCGCGGCCGTCAGGCAGGCTGCCTTGCAGGCGCTGTCCTGATTGTCTCGGCTTCGACGAGGCCGATGGCGAAGGCGTAGATCGTCGCCGTTTCCTCCAGCCGCGCGAACCGGCCCGACGCGCCGGCATGGCCGGCATCCATGTTGACCTTCAGGATGACCGGATTGTCGTCGGTCTTCGTCGCACGCAGACGCGCCACCCACTTGGCCGGTTCCCAATAGGTCACGCGTGGGTCCGTCAGGCCGGCAAGGACGAGCATCGGCGGATAGTCCTGCGCGGCGACGTTTTCGTAAGGGCTGTAGGCGGCGATCGTGGCATAGTCGGCCGGCGAGGCGACGGGGTTGCCCCATTCGGGCCATTCTGGGGGCGTCAGCGGCAGCGTGTCGTCGAGCATCGTGTTGAGGACGTCGACGAAGGGCACGACGGCGACGATGCCTCCGAACTTCTCGGGCGCCATGTTGGCGATGGCGCCCATCAGCATGCCGCCCGCCGAACCGCCCTGCGCGACGATGCGTTCGTATCGCGTGAACCCCTCCGCGACGAGATGGTCGGCTGCCGCGATGAAGTCTGTGAAGGTGTTCGCCTTGTGCTCGCGCCGGCCCGCTTCGTACCAGCGAAAGCCCTTGTCCTTGCCGCCCCGGATATGGGCGATGGCGTAGACGAAGCCACGGTCGACGAGGCTGAGGACGTTTGTGTTGAAGCTCGCGGGAATGGTGATCCCGTAGGAGCCATAACCGTAGAGCATTGCCGGGGCCGAGCCGTCGAGCGGCGTATCGGCACGGTAGAGGAGCGTGACGGGCACGGTCTCGCCGTCGGCCGCCGGCGCCATGATGCGCCGCGTCACGTAGTCCTGCGGATCGTGGCCGGAGGGCACTTCCTGCGTCTTCAGGAGCGTGCGCTCGCGCGTCTCCACGTCGTAATCGAAGGTCTGCGAGGGCGTCGTCATCGAGGAATAGCCGAAGCGGATCGTGTCCGTATCGTACTCGTAAGTGCCCGAAAGGCCGAGCGAGTAGGCTTCTTCCGCGAAGGCGACGACATGCTCCTCGCCGTCCGAGAGCCGCTTGACGACGATGCGCGGCAGGCCTTCGCGCCGCTCCAGCCAGACGAGATGGCGTTTGAGGACGAGGTGGTTGAGGATGAGGCGTCCGTCCTCGTGCGGCACGAACTCCCGCCACTCGCGGCGCGAGGTCGCGTGCGGCGGAGCGGTCACGATCTTGAAGTCGCGCGCGCCGTCCGCATTGGTGCGGATGTAGAGGGTGCCTTCGCCTTCGTCGACGTCGTATTCGACGCCCGTCTCGCGCGGGGCGATCAGCCGGGGCTCGGCCGACGGGTTGGCCGAGGGTATCAGCCAGGCCTCGCTCGTCTCGTGATCGTGGATGTCGATCACCACGAACTGGCGTGACTGCGTCTCGCCGATACCCATGAAGAAGCCAGCGTCGTTTTCCTCGAAGACGAGCGCGTCGCTCGCGGGATCGGAGCCGAGGCGGTGATAGAAGATCCGGCTGGGGCGGTGGTTCGCGTCGAGGCGCGTGTAGAAGAAGCCCGCCCCGCGATCGTCCCACGCGACCGAACCGCTCGTGTCCTCGATGCGGTCCGGCGCATCGGTGCCGGTCGAAAGGTCGCGCACGGAGATCGAATAGAACTCCGAGCCCTTGTCGTCATGCGCCCAGGCCAGATGACGGTGGTCCGGCGAATGCGACACGCCGCCGAGAGAGAAATAGGCGCGCGCGGCAGCCTCCTTCTCCGCATCGAGCAGGATTTCGTCCTCGCCGCCGTCGCGCGGCCGGCGCGTGAAGCGCGGATACTCGGCGCCTTCGCGATAGGACGCGCCGTAAGCGAAGGGGCCGTCCGGAGCCGGTACGGACGAGTCATCCTCCTTGATGCGCCCGCGCATCTCCGCGACGAGCGTGGCGATCAAGGGCTCGCTGCCGGCCATCGCTGCCTTCTGATACGCGTTCTCGGCCTCCAGATGCGCGCGGATCGCCGGATCGAGAAGGGTCGTGTCCTTGAACATCTCCTGCCAGTTGTCGGCGCGCATCCAGCCGTAGTCGTCGACGCGCTGCGCGCCGTGCCACTCGCTCTCGACGGGGCGGCGCTCGGGAGCTGGAACGGCGGGCAAAGCAGGCTTGGACATGGGATGTCGTCTCGGATGAACGCGAAGGGGAGGGCGGCGTGCGCAAAGTAGGTTCGGCCTGTGCGCGACACAACGGGGCGGAAGCGCCACCAACCGCGAGAAAAAGCTTGCGCGAACGTCGTTCACAAGCTTTTCAGCCTTGAAAAGCACGTCTTTGGATACAAAATCGGCTATCGGGGTCGGACGGGCCGGAGTTGATCCGAGAATCGAGGGGACAGAGCTGAAATGGGCGCTTGGTATGAGCAATTTTTCTACCTAGCGATCGCTCTTCCCTTCGTCGGTGCCGCACTCTCTTCGCCCATCGGGCGAGTTTTCGGCCGCATGGCAGCGCTCGTTCTTGCGCTCTTCCCTGTCGCCGGCTTCCTCTTGATATTTGCGTTGAGCGAGGAAGTTCAGGGCCGGCAGATCATGCTGGCCGGGTTCGACTGGATTCCCGCGTTCGACGTGCGGATGTCCTTCCGACTGGACGGTCTCTCTTACGCCTTCGCGTTGTTGATCCTGGGCATTGGTGCGTTGATCGTCGTCTATACGGGGGGCTATCTCGAGAAGAGCCCACGTATTCGGCAGTTTTATGCGTTTATTCTTATGTTCATGGGGTCGATGCTCGGCCTCGTGCTTGCCGACGACCTCATCACGCTCTTCATCTTCTGGGAGCTGACGTCGATCACGTCCTTCCTTCTGATCGGCTTCGAGCACGAGCGAGAGGCCGCACGTCGCGGTGCGATCCAGGCGCTGGTGATCACGGGCGGCGGCGGCCTCGCCCTTCTCGCCGGCCTGATCATGATCCGCGAGACGACAGGGCTCTCGTCGCTGTCCGAAATCCTCGATCAGCCCGAGGCGATCATCGAGAGCGGCGCTTACGTGCCGGTCCTGATCCTCCTCCTGATCGGCGCCTTCACCAAGTCCGCGCAGATGCCGTTCCATGTCTGGCTGCCGAACGCCATGGAAGCGCCGACGCCCGTCTCGGCCTATCTGCATTCGGCGACGATGGTGAAGGCGGGCATCTATCTGCTGATGCGTTTCTTCCCCGTGCTCGGGGGTACGCCGATGTGGGAGATCATCCTGCCCGTCTTCGGCGGCGTCACGCTTGTCGTCGGCGCGCTCCTGTCGATCCGGCAGAGCGACGTGAAGCTGATGCTCGCCTACACGACGGTCGCCTCGCTCGGCCTTCTGGTGATGATGATCGGCATCGGCTCCGAGCTCGCGCTGGAGGCGGCGGTCCTCTACTTGATCTCCCACTCGCTGGCCAAGGCCTGCCTTTTCATGGTGGCCGGCTCGATCGACCACGGGGCCGGCACGCGCGACATCCGCGCGCTCGGCGGTCTGTGGCGCACCATGCCCGTTACCTTCGCCGCCGCCCTTCTCGGTGCCGCCGCGATGGGCGGCCTGCCGCCGCTCTTCGGCTTCCTCGCCAAGGAGGAGGTGTACGCCGCGACGGCCGAGGCCGGCGGCCTGTATGCCTGGTTCGTGACGGGCGCCGCGCTCATCGGCAATTCGGTGATGTTCGCCACCGTCCTCATCGTGGCGCTGAAGCCCTTCATCGGCCAGTTGCCGACGGGCCTGCGCAAGGCGCACGAGACCGGGATTCTGGTATGGTTCGGCCCGCTTTTTCTCGGCGTGGTCGGCCTCTTCGCGGGCATCTTCTCGCAGGTCACGCACCAGTTCATCTCGAACCCGATGGCGCCGCCCTCGCTCGACGAGGCGGTGGCGATCACCATCTCGGTGGGCTTCCATCTCGGCGCAGCGCTATACCTTTCAATCGTCACCATCATCCTCGGCGTCCTCCTCTATCGCCGCTCACAAGTGGTGCGCGCACGCATCGCCACCCTCCTCGCACGCATCGGCTGGGGTCCGGATCGCGGCTTCGACCAGGTGATGCGCGGGCTCATCTCGGGCGCGTTCCGCCTGACGAACTTCCTCCAGCCCGGCCGGCTCGACTACTATATGCGCGTCACCTTCGTGGTGATCATCGGCGCCTTGTGGTTCAGCCTCATCCGGTCCGACGCCTTGCCCGCGCTCCCCGAATTCCCCAGGCTCTATTTCTACGAGTGGGCCGTGCTCGGCATTCTCGTCCTTGGCCTCGTGGTCGTGGCGAATGCGCCGAGCCGCCTTGCCGCCGTCGTCTCGCTCGGCATCCAGGGCCTCGCGGTCGCGCTCCTTTTCATGCTGCTCGGCGCGCCGGACCTTTCCTTCACGCAGTTCATGGTGGAGATCCTCTCGGTTGCCATCCTGGCCCTCGTGATGACGCGCCTGCGCCTGATGCCGGCGGACAGGCGGCCCTTCCGGGAGGTGATCCCCGAGTTGACGATCGCCATCGCCGGCGGCCTCGGCTTCGCGCTGTTCCTCATCACCGTGTCGCAGATCGAACTCGACACTTCCGTGTCGGACTTCTTCACACGCTACAGCTATGTCATCGCGCACGGGCGTAACATCGTGAACGTCATCCTTGTCGACTTCCGCGCCGTCGATACGATGGGCGAGATCGCCGTGGTCCTGACCACGGGCGCGGCGATCCTGGCGCTGGTGCGCATCCGCGTCTCGAAGAAGGATCGCGCCGGCGTCAAGCGCAAGCGCCGGGCACTGGAGGGAGGGGGCCTGTGAGAACCGTCATCTTCCGCGTCACCGCGCCGTATCTGACGAGCCTGATGTTCCTGTTCTCGCTGTTCGTGCTCCTTCGCGGGCACAACGAGCCCGGCGGCGGGTTCATCGGAGGGCTGATCGCGGCATCCGCCATCGCGGTCTACGGCATGGCCGTGGGTGTGGAGGCGGTGCGCCGCGCGCTGTTCTTCCACCCGATTGCCTATGCGGCCTTCGGGCTGGTGCTGGCGGTCCTGGCCGGCTTCGTGTCGATCTTCGCCGGCTTCCAGTTCATGACCGGCCTCTGGGCCTTCCCGGCGATCCTCGGCGGTGACGTGGCGCTTTCGACAACGCTTCTCTTCGACATCGGCGTCTATCTCGTCATCGTCGGTGCGATCTGCGCGATCGCGCTCTCGCTGGAAGAGAGGTATTCGGACTGATGGTCGTCGCCCTTTCCGCCGTCGTCGGCATCATGTTCGCCTTCGCGATCTACCTTCTCCTCTCCCGTCACATCATTCGCATGCTGATGGGCGTGACGATCCTCGGCAACGCTGTGAACCTCTCGATCTTCGTGGCCGGCGGCATCGAGTCCATCGCGCCGCCGCTCATCCCGCCCGGCCTCGACATGCCGGCGATGGCGACTGCCAATCCGTTCCCGCAGGCACTGATCCTGACGGCGATCGTGATTTCCTTCTCGCTTTTCGTGTTCCTCCTGGTGCTGGCCTACCGCGCCTATCAGGATCTTGAAACCGATGACACGCAGCGCATGCGCGTTGCCGAACCCGAAGACGAGGGGCTGCCGCCCCTCAGCTACTGACGCCCGAAAGCAGCCGACTTGACCGCCACAGAGAGCCTCGACCAACTGATCGCCCAAGCCATGGTCCTCGACCAGGGCACGCTCGGCCAATGGCTCCTGATCATGCCGATCGTGATCTGTTTCCTGTTCGGCGCGGTGCTGTTGATGATGCGCCGTCAGATGCGCATGCATCCGACCGTCGCCATCGTTGGGCTCGCCTTCCTCCTCGTCGCCGACATCGCGCTTCTGGTGGAAGTGGCCCGCTCAGGCCCGATCTCGATGGCGATGGGCGGCTGGCGGCCGCCTTTCGGGATCGTCTTCACGGCCGACATGACCAGCGCTCTGTTCCTGACCGTGTCGGGCTTCGTCGGGCTCGCCTGTGGCATCTACGCGATCGCCTCGATCGATTCCGAAGAGCGTCGCTACGGTTTCTACCCCTTCCTCTTCATGCTGATGGCCGGGGTGTCGGGCTCGTTCCTGACGGGCGACATCTTCAACCTCTACGTCTGGTTCGAGGTGATGCTGATCGGCTCTTTCGGGCTCCTGATCCTTGGCTCGGAGCGCGAGCAGCTCGACGGCGCGACGAAATACTGCTTCCTCAACCTCATTGCGGCGACGATCTTCCTCCTGACGACCGGCTACCTGTACGGCGTCTTCGGCACGCTCAACATGGCCGACGTCGCCGTGAAGTCGGCGGCGCTGGAAGGGGAGGGCGCGCTGCAGACGATCGCTGTTCTCTACCTCATCTCGTTTTCGATGAAGGCGGCGGCATTCCCGCTGAACTTCTGGCTGCCCGCCTCCTACCACACGCCTCGCTTCGTCGTGTCGGCGCTGTTTGCAGGGCTTCTGACCAAAGTCGGCGTCTACGCGATGCTGCGCATCGTCCTGATGCTTTTCCCGCCGGAGCGCGAGGGGATGGGCTTGCTCATCGCTTGGATCGCGGGGCTGACCATGATGGTCGGTGCACTGGGCGCCCTTGCACAGACGGACATCCGCCGTCTTTTGAACTATCTCGTCATCGCCGGCATCGGAACGATCTTCGTTGGCTTCGCCGTGCCGCCGCTTCTCGAAAGCGGCTCGGCTTCCATCGTCACGGGGGCCGCGGCTGTCATCGGCGAGACGCAGACCGTCATGCAGCGCGCGAACAACCTTGCCGCGCAGGGCACGCTCGCCACGGGGCTCGCGGGCTCGATCTACTACGCCATCCATTCCATCGTGGTGATGACGGCCCTGTATCTGGCCACCGGCGTCGCCGCTTTCCGCAACGGCTCCTCCTCGCTGCACGAGATGGGCGGGCTATGGCGGCGGCACCCTCTCTTCTCGGTGCTGTTCCTCATCCTCCTCTTCGCCGTTGCGGGCCTGCCGCCCTTCTCCGGTTTCTGGCCGAAGATGCTCCTGGTGCGCTCGACGCTGGCGGCCGACCTGCCGTGGCTGGCCTTCACCGTGCTCTTCTCCGGCCTTCTCATCACCATCGCGGTCGTGCGCATCTTTGCGCTCGCCTTCTGGCGCCCGCTCCCCGCGCTGAGTCGCGCGGCCGATCCCGTGGAGGCCAAGGCCATCGTCGACGACACGTTCCGCGCGCCGCCGCCGGGGCGCCCGCTGGCGTTGATCCCGCTTGTCGGGCTGACGCTCTTCGTGGTCGTTGCCGGTGTGTGGCCGCAATGGCTCGCGCAGATGACCTTCACGGCCGCCAACGAACTCCTGTCGCCGAGCGCGTACCTCTCCTCCGTCCTGGGAGATCAGCGATGACGCTTTTCGTCGTCAACATCGTCCTGGCACTGGTCTGGGTGGTCGTCACGGCCACATTCTCCCTCGCCAATCTCCTCTTCGGCTTCGCGCTTTCCGCCTTCACGCTCTTCCTGATCCGTGAGCAGATCGGCACGGGCGGCTACCTCTCGCGCGGCGGCAAGGTTCTCTCGCTCCTGTTCTACCTGATCTACGAGATCGCGGCCTCGGCGGTGAAGGTCGCGGCGGCTGTCCTGAGGCCGAAGCAGGAGCTCAAGCCGGGCGTCTTCACCTATCGCCTGATGGTGGACCGCGACTTCGAGATCGCGCTTCTCGCCAACCTCATCGGCCTGACGCCCGGCTCGCTCGTCTTCGATATCTCCGAGGATCGCACGACGCTCTACATCCACGCCTTCGACTGTTCGAACCCCGATATGGAGCGCCGGCGCATCGCCGAGGGCTTCGAGCGCAAGCTTCTGGAGGCGTTGCGATGACCTTCATCGAACTCTCCGAGCGGTTCCTCGACGTCGCGCTGAGCCTGTCGCTGGCGCTCCTGAGCATCGCCTTCGTGCTGACGATCATCCGCATCTGGAAGGGCCCGACCCTGCCGGACCGCGTGCTCGGCCTCGATGTGCTCACCGCCGGCTCGATCGGCTTCGTCGCGGTCATCGGCATCGATACCGGCTTCACGCTCTATGTGGATATCGCCATCGCCCTCGGGCTCGTCGGTTTCCTCGCCACCATCTCCTTCGCGCGCTTCATCATGGCGCGCGGCGACACGGAGCGCTCTCCGGTGCAGGAGGCGCCGAAGGAGGAGAACCAGGTCGGCCATCCGCGCCGTGAAGCCTTCCCGCGCGAGGACATGCTGCAATGACCGCGATCGCAAACATCGTCGCAGGCATCTTCGCCATCGCCGGCACGAGTTTCGTGCTGGTCGCCGCCATCGGTATCCTGCGCTTTCCCGATTTCTACACCCGCGTCCATGCGGCGGCGAAAGCCGGCACGGTCGGTTCGGCGCTGACGCTCGTCGCACTGGCGATTCTGTCGACGGAGACCGCCGAAGTGCTGCGCGCCATCGCGGCCATCTTCTTCTTCTTCCTGACCGCGCCGCTGTCCGCTCACCTTCTCGGCAAGGCGGCGCATTCGGCCGGCTATCAGCTGTGGGAAGGCTCGGTCCTGAACGAGATGCCGCCCGTCGAGCCCAAGCGGAACGTGGAGCGGGTCGACCCCGAGGCCGATGCGCCGCAACGGCCGAAGCGGACCGAAACGTCCGTCACATCCGAACCGTGACGTTTCCGCGCGCCAGGAAGAACGGGTTGCGATAGTCGGGCCGGCCGCCCGCGCCCTTGCCGTAGGAAAGGCGTGCGTCGGCCGCGTCCACCACCGCCCCGCCGGCCGCTTCAAGAACGGCCTGGGCCGCCGCCGTGTCCCATTCCATGGTCTTGCCGAAGCATGGATAGACGTCGGCCGCGCCCTCGGCGAGACGGCAGAATTTCAGGGAAGAGCCCATCGCGACGATCTCGGCCGGGCCGAGCATTTCGAGAAAGCGGTTGGTCTGGGCCGTGCGGTGCGATCGGCTGGCCAGCGCGACGATGGGGCCTGCCGCCCTCCGCACTCTGATCGCCTCGGCCTCCTCCGCCCCGCGCCGACGGAACGCGCCGGCGGGCGAGCCCTCGAAAAGCTCGTCGAGGGCTGGAGCATAGACCACGCCCGCCACAGGATAGCGGCCGGTGACGAGCGCGATGTTGACGGTAAACTCCTCGCGTCCACAGATGTATTCGCGGGTGCCGTCGATCGGATCGACGAGGAAGAAGGGTGCGTCCGGATCGCAGTCCGGCAGCGCGATGGCGCAGGCCTCCTCCGCGACGACCGGGATTTGCGGCCAATGCCCGGCGAGCGCTTCTGAAATGATCGCCTCGGCCGCACGGTCGGCCTGCGTCACCGGGCTGTCGTCGGCCTTGGATTCGGCTAGAAGCCCGTTTTCGCGCAGCGCCAGCGCCAGCCGTCCGGCGGCCACCGCCGCCTCGCGCATCACCGGCATCATCTCTTCCGGCGCCGGCATCGCTGTTCCTTTTCCCGCTTGCTCTATCTCCGGCATACAGGCCATCGCAGCGCGACTGAAGAGCCGGACGTGAATCGAAACGGGAAAGACCATGCCGACAGCCTTGATAGCAGCCCTTGCGGGCCTCGTCGGCACCGCGGGTGTCGCGGGCGCGGCCTATGCCTCGCATGGCGGCGATCCGCGGCTCCTCGGTATCGCGGCGGGCATGACGCTTCTCCATGCCCCAGCTCTCCTGGCGCTGGCCGCCTTCGCCGCGCGGGCCGGCTCGCTCTCCCTTCTCACCGCCGCCCTTTGGCTGGTCGGGCTCTTCCTGTTCGGCGGCGACCTCGTCTCGCGCGCCGTATGGGGCACACGCCTCTTCGCATCCGCCGCTCCGGCTGGGGGGCTTCTTCTCATGGCCGGCTGGCTGTCGCTCGTGCCGCTTGGCTGGATCACGGCGCGGCGGCAGTAACGGAACCCTAACGCGACGCGTCCAGATTGTCTCAATTCGTCGAGACCGGCCGCGGGCAAGGGTTCCATGTCGATCAATGTCCGCCTCTTCGCCGGCAGCTTGCTGATCGCGGCCATCGCCCTCGGCTTCTTCGTGCAGAGTCAGGCCGGCCAGTTCGGGGTCCGCAGCCTGTCGTGGCAGGTCTTCGCGCGCGGCGTCGAGCCGCTGGCGGCGGTGCAGGCCGCGCACACCCGCGCGAGTACGCTGGAGGCGCGCTATCTCGCGACGGCCGCGCAGACGGGCCGCCTGGACGCACCGCAGGCCGACGAACTCCTCGCCGAGCTCACCATCATGCTGGACAGACTGGGCGAGGCAGCCGCGCCCCTGCCGGCCGGCAGCGCCTCCCTGCGCGCGCTCGACGAGCTGCGGTTCTCGGTCAGCCGCCTGCGCGCGACGCACGGCGAAATCTCGGAGCGCCTGCTGCGGCGAGAACTTTCGGATATCGGCATCCGCTTCGATTCCGCCGTGACGCAACTTCGCGCCGACGTCGTGCAGATGCGCGACCGCACGGGAGCGAGCCTTGCGGGCGCAATGGAAACGCAGGCGATCGGCCTCGTCGTGCTTCTTGCCGCGCTCGGCGTCTTCGCCGCGTTCCTTTCCGCCAGCGTTGCCGGCCCCTTGCGCGCAGCAGCAGGGGTCGTGCGCTCCATCGAGGAAGATGTCGAGCGGCCGGTGACGCAGAAGGGGCGGGGGCATTTCGCCGAGGTTTTTGGTGCGCTCTCCTCGCTCCAGTCTCGCCTCGCGGAGCGCAAGCGCGAGGGAGAGCGAATGCGTGCGGCCGAGGTCGCGCGGTTGCAGGACGATGTTGAGCGCGAGCGGCGTCGCTTCGAGGCGACGATCGACAACATGAGCGAGGGCTACTGCCTGCTGGACGAGAAGCGCAATCTCGTCGCCGCCAACGGCCCGTTCCGGCGCATGTTCTCCCATCTCAAGCCCGGCGCGAAGGCGAGCGATCTGGCCGCCGATCCGGCGCTCGAACCCGTCATGGAGCCGCAGGCTCCGAGCGTCGTCGTGCGCGAGACGGCGGAGGGGCAGGTGATCGAGGTGCGCCGTCACGGCCTTTCGGGGCGCGGCACCATCATCACGGTCGAGAACGTCACGGCGCAGCACGCGGCGAGCAGGCGGATCGAGGAACTGGCCGGGCGCGACGCACTGACGGGCCTGCCGAACCGCGAGCGCCTCTTTGAAACGCTGGATTCGGCGCTGAAGGGTGCGAACACGCGGCAGGACCTTGCAGTTCTGTGCGTCGATATCGCCGGTTTTCGCCAGATCAATGCCGTCTACGGCAACAGCGTCGGTGACACGGTGCTGCGGGTTGCCGCCCAACGGCTGGGCACGCTTCTGGGAGAGGGTGACGTGCTCGCGCGCACCGGCGCCGACGAGTTCGCGGTGATCCAGACGCGCGCGCCTCAGCCTGGCGGATGCGGAACGCTGGCACGCGCGATCGCGCAGGCGTTCGCGGAGCCGGTGCCTGTCGATGGCGGCGAGATCGAAATCGGTGTCGGCATCGGCATGGTGCATCTGAAGGCGCGCGGCCAACGCGCGCCGCTCGACCCGTTCGCAGTGATGCGCGACGGCGAGATGGCGATGGAGCGCGCGCGCGGCACTGGGGGGCTATGCCTCTTCTCCGAAGAGATGCGGCGAGAGAGCGAGGCGCTGCGCCAGCTTCAAGCGGATCTGAAGCTGGCCGTGCCGCAGGGCCAGCTTGAACTGTTCTACCAGCCCTTCGTGGATGTGGCGCGCGGTAAGGTTTCCGGCTTCGAGGCGCTCCTGCGCTGGCGCCACCCTGTGCGCGGGCTCGTCGCCCCCGGCGAGTTCATCGCCGTCGCGGAGGGCATGGGCCTGATCGACGACATTGGTGGCTGGGTGCTCGGTGAAGCCTGCCGCCAGGCCGCGACATGGCCGGAAGGTCTCGCCGTCTCCGTCAACCTGTCGCCCTTGCAGTTCCGCAGCCCGCAACTCGTGGTGAAGGTCGCGCGCGCACTCGGCGAAAGCGGCCTCGCGCCCGCACGGCTTCAGCTCGAGGTGACGGAATCGGTGTTCCTCGACGAGGTGGAGGGCACGTTGGAAACGCTCTCTGCCCTGCGCGCGCTCGGCCCCACCATCTCGATGGACGATTTCGGCACCGGCTATTCCTCGCTCGGCTATCTGTCGCGTTTTCCCTTCGACAAGATCAAGATCGACCAGTCCTTCGTGCGTGGCATGGCCAAGCCCGAAAACGAGGCGATCGTGCGCGCCGTTATCGGGCTTTCGTCGGCGATGGGCATGGCCGTCATCGCCGAGGGCGTGGAGACGCGCGCCCAGTTCGACCTTCTCTGTCGCGAGGGTTGCCGCGAAATGCAGGGCTATCTTTTCTCCAAGCCTCGCCCGGTCTCCGATCTCGCTAGGCTGATCCTGACGATCGACGGCACCTTCGCGTCGGGCGAGCTGCCGAAGGTCGCGCAGACCTCGCGCCGCGCGCGCAAGGCGAGCGCGGCATAGAAGTTCTCAGGCGACGCCGAGGCCGGCCTTGAGCGCCCGCGAAAGCACGTCGAAAGCATCACTCGTCGGCCCGTCCGCAGGGTGCTGCCCCATCGCGGCGTAGATGTGAGGCACGAGATCGACCGCCTGGTCGAGCGTACCGTCCGCGCCCCTGTTGTAACCGCCGAGGAGGCGCAGGTCGCGCGTGTCCTCAAAGCGCGCGATCATCGCCTTCAGCTTGCCGACCAGATCGCGCTCCTGCGCGCTCCAGGAGAGATCCGAGAGGCGCGAGATCGACTTGAGGAGATCGACGGCCGGAAAGCGGCCTTCCTCGGCGATCGCGCGGTCGAGCACGATATGCCCGTCCAGCGTCCCGCGAATGGCGTCCGCGATCGGCTCGTTGTGATCGTCGCCGTCGACGAGGACGGCGAAGAGACCGGTGATCGTGCCGCCGCCCTCCTGTCCTGGGCCGGCCCGTTCGAGAAGCCGGGGCAGCTCGGAGAAGACGCTCGGCGGATAGCCGCGCGAGACCGGCGGCTCGCCGGCCGCGAGCGCCACGTCGCGTGCGGCGTGGGCGAGGCGGGTGACGGAATCGACGATGAGGAGGACATCGTCTCCGAGGTCGCGGAAATATTCGGCGACCGACATCGCGGTCTTGGGCGCCAGACGTCGCATCATCGGGCTCTCGTCGCCGGTCGCGACCACGGTGACGACGCGGCCGAGCTCGCCCTTCATCGTCTCCTCGAGGAACTCGCGCACCTCGCGGCCCCGCTCGCCGACGAGCGCGACGACCACCGTGTCGAATCCGGGTGCCCGCGCGAGCATGCCCATCAGCGTCGACTTGCCGACGCCCGATCCCGCGAAGATGCCCATGCGCTGGCCTTTCACCAGCGGCGTGAAGATGTCGATCGCCTTCACGCCGGTCTTGACCGGATCCTTGATGCGGCCGCGGCTCATGGCGGCGTCGGGCAGGCGGTCGGCGACCTGCGGGTTACTGCCGGTCTCGATCGGGCAGAGCCCGTCGCAAGGGTGGCCGAAGGCGTCCACCGCGCGGCCCTTCCAGGCGGGGGAGGGGGACAGAGTGACGGGGCCTGTTCGCCATGCGCGGGCCCGCACACGCGCGCGAAAGCCGACGGCGAAAGGTTTGACGGTCGTCGTCTCGGCCTCGACGCGCACGACCTCGCCGAGTTCCTCACCCTCCGGCCCCTCGCACAGGATGCAGTCCCCGAGGCGCACGAAGGGCGAGAGCCCCGAGACCTTCACCGCCTGGGGCGCGACGTCGACCACATGGCCCATGACGCGGATGGAGGGCTCGTCGAGGCCGGCCACGCAGGTGGCCTTTGCCTGCGTCACCGCCCGCCGCCGAGCGCGGCGATCGCGCTATCGAGCGCGCGTTCGGAGGCCTGTGTCAGGCTCGCGGCCTGCTCGAAGGCGCGCTGCACCTCGATGAGGCGCGTGATCTCCAGGATTGGGTTGACGTTGGAGCCTTCCACGAAGCGCTGGACGACGCCCGTCTCGCCGAACTCCACCACCGGCACAGGCTGTTTGTCCGGCAGGACGCCGGAGGTGTCGAAGCGCGTGAGCTGCGTCTCCGGCTGCATCTGGAAGAGGCCGACGGCTCCCACCTGAGCGCCGTTCTGCATGATCATGCCGTCGCGTGCGATCTCGATCGGCCCGCCCGCCGGGTCGAGCTGCAGCGGCGCGCCGCCCACATCGAGGATCGGACGGCCGGTGAGGGTGGTGAGGTCGCCCTCGATGCCCATCATCATGCGCCCGTCGCGCGTGTAGACCGGGCCGTTCGGCCCCTGAAAGGCAAGCCACCCGTCGCCCGAGACGGCGATGTCGAGATCGTTGCCCGTTGCCGTGAGTTCGCCGGCCCTCGTCGAGAGATAACGATCTCCGCTGGAGACGAAGGCAACGCGGCTGCGCTCGGTCGTCGACAAGACCGTCTCGAACTTCACCTCCTCGGCGCGGAAGCCTGCCGTGCGCAGGTTGGCGAGATTGTGGGCGATCGTGTCGAGACGCTTCTCGGTCGCGATCTGCGCCGAGAGGGCGACGGGAATCGAGGTCTGCATGAAGGCCGGTCCTGATGAAAGGGCGGATCGAAGCGCGCGGCGAATGCCGTCGGCCTCTTCGCCCCAGCATCGGCGAGCGGCCTTGTCCGAGCCTGTCAGAAGGCCGGCTTCCTACTGGCCGCGGCCGTATTTGCGGTCGAAACGGTATGCCTGGAACCATGCCAGCGCCCGACAGGCTCGCGCAAGTCGTCCCGCGTACCTCCGAAAGCGTTCGGCGCGAAAGGATTCAGGGGTCGATGGGCATCATTCTCGGTCTGGTCGTGACGCTGGCCTGCCTTTTGGGCGGCTTCATGGCGATGGGCGGCCATATCGGCGTCCTCGTCCAGCCCTTCGAGTACGTCATCATCCTCGGCTCCTCGATCGGCACCTTCTTCGTCGCCAACTCGATGAAGGTCGTGAAGGATACGGGCAAGGCGGTAATGGAGGCGTTCAAGAACGCCGTTCCCAAGCAGCGCGACTATCTCGATCTCCTGAGCCTTCTCCACTCGCTGATGCGCGAGATGCGCGGCAAGCCGCGCTCGGAGGTCGAGGCGCATATCGAGAGCCCGGAAACCTCGCCGATCTTCATGGCATTTCCCGCCATCCTCAAGGACAAAGCGATGACGCACTTCGTGTGCGACTACTGCCGCCTCATCATCATCGGCAATGTGCGCCCGCACGAGATCGAAAGCCTGATGGACGAGGAGATCCAGACGATCTCGCGCGACACGATGAAGCCCAAGCACGCGCTGCAGGACATGGCCGACGGCCTGCCCGCGCTCGGCATCGTCGCCGCCGTCCTCGGCGTCATCAAGGCGATGGGCGCGCTCGACCAGAGCCCGGAAATTCTGGGCCACCTGATCGGCGCCGCCCTCGTCGGCACCTTCGCGGGCATCTTCTTCTCCTACGCCGTCGTCGGCCCGATCGCGGCCAAGGTGAAGAGCGTGCGCGAGAAGAAGGTGCGCATGTACGTCATCGTGAAGCAGACGCTGATCGCCTACATGAACGGCGCGATGCCGCAGGTCGCGCTGGAGTACGGGCGCAAGACCATCTCAGCCTACGACAGGCCCACGATCGACCAGGTCGAGAGCGAGACGCTCGGTGCGCCGGCGCCGGCCGCGCAGGCGGCCTGAGATGACGCTCACGGCCGATCACAATCTGGGCGCCAAGCTGCGCTCCGCTTCGCGGGTCGAAGCCGAGCGGCTACCGCGCCTCAAGGCGATCGCCACCGCGTGGGCCGAAGGCCTCAGGGACTGGCTGGCGCACGACTTCTCCAGCGAGGGCCATGTCGAGTTCGCCGGTGCGTCGGCTCTGCGGATCGGCTCCGGAACGGCCGAGCCGGCCACGATCGCGGTCCTTGCCCCTTCGTCCGGATGGCCGCACCCCGCCCTCGTCCTTGCCGACGATCGCTTCGCCGATCTCGTGCCCGAGCTCCTGTTCGGCGGCGACGGTACGGCCCGGCGTCCCGCCGGCCGGCGCGCGAGCGAGATGGACCTCCGCTTCTGCAAGCTCGTGGTCGAAAAGACATTGTCGCTCGGCAATGCCGCCCTCGCCCCCGTGATGGACGTGGCACTCGCCTGCGAACGCACCTTCTCGCACGAGGCCGGCGCTCGCCTCACTGAAATCTTCGCGGACGAGCCTGTGGACTACATCCAGCTCGATTTCCGCTTCTCGCTCGGCCGCGCCGAAAGCCGCCTGCGGGTGGCGCTGCCCGAGAGCGTCGTCGCGCTCCATCGCCGCAAGCTCGACCGCCTGCCGGAGGCCGCCGCGCCCGCCATCGACCCCGACTGGGCGCGCGAGATCGAGGAGCGCCTGCAGCACGCCGACATGCAACTCACCGCCCTTCTCGACGAGAAGCCGATGACGCTCGGCGGCATCGCCGGCCTCGCCGTCGGCCAGACCATCGTGCTCGGCACGCGCGTCGACGGTCTCATCACCGTCGAATGCGAGGACCGGCGCCTGTTCCGCGGCCGCATGGGCCGAGGCCGCGAGGCCTATCTCGTGCGTATCGAAGAGACGATCGACCCGACCGAGGAGTTCATCGATGATATCCTTGCTGACTGACGTCGTTCTCGTGGCGGCGCTCGTCTTCACGAGCTGGCGCACCGGCGTGATGTACCGAGAACTGCGCAAGCTGCGCGGCGAGAACTCCGTCTTCCGTCAGACGCTCGCCTCCGCCGACAGCGCCATCAACAAGGCCGCGCTCGCGGTGGTGACGCTGAAGAGCGACGGCCTCGCTACGATCTGCGCGCTGGAGGAGCGAACCATCGAGGCGCGCCGCCAGGCCGACCGGCTCGACCACGCCATCCGCGCGGCCGATCTGCGCTTCGCGCTCGTCGAACACGAGGAACGCTCCGCCGCCTGAGCAGCGACAGAGGCTGTCCTCCCGACCCTTTGCCCCGATCCATCCCTTGCAAGGGAAAGCCCGAAATGACCGACGACCAGACCCAGGCCGACGCGCCCTACACGATCGACGCCGAAGCCGTCGAAACCGTCTCGGACGGCAAGCCAAACCTCGATCTCATCATGGACATTCCCGTCACCATGCAGGTGGTGCTGGGAACGGCGGTGATGCCGGTCGCCAACCTCGTCAAGCTCGGCCGCGGGGCGGTCGTCAAGCTCGACACCAATGTCGGCGATCCGGTGGACCTGATGGTGAACGGCCGCGTCGTGGCGCGTGGCGAGGTGGTGGTGCTCGAGAACGAGGACACCCGCTTCGGCATCACCCTCACCGAGATCGTCTCGCCGGGCACCCGCCCAGCCCGCACCCGCGCTTCGGCCGCCTGAGGCCATGAGCGTCGCGGCCTACGACGAACGGGGCATGTCGCCGGCGCGCCTGGCCGGGCCCGCACGCGCGGCGGTGCTGCTGCTGGCAATGGGGCCGGCCGGCGCCGGGCGCCTCCTGAAGCACCTTTCGCCCGAAGAGATTCGGGCGCTGCGACGCAGCGCGGCCGGGCAGACGCCGGTCTCGCCGCTCGAACTCGACGAACTCGTCTCCGAGTTTCAGGAGGCCTTCAAGTCCGGCCCGGGCATCACCGCGCTCGACCGCGAGATGCGCAAGCTGCTCGAGGTTTCGCTGACAAGCGAGGAACTGACGGCCGTCCTCCAGGACGAGGAAGGTCCCGCCGTCGACCCCGCGCTTTCCGTATGGGAAGCCTTTGTGCAGACGGGCGCCGAGGCAATGCGCGCCTCGCTCGCCATGGAACACCCGCAATTCGTCGCGCTGGTGCTGACGAAGCTCCCGGCCGAGTCCGCCGCGCTCGTCGCCGCCGGCTTCGAGGCGCCGCTGCGCAACGACGTCCTGCGCCGCATGCTGCTCGTCAAGCCGCTCCAGCCGGCCATCGAGGCGCTGGTCGAGACGACGATGCGCGAGGTTCTTCTGTCAGATCGCGAGCGGGCGAGCCGCAGCGCCCGCCATGTCGGCCTCGCCGAGATCGTCAACCGGATGGACAAGCGCGAGGCTGACGAGCTTCTTGCCACCATCGCCGAGACCAAACCGGAAGAAGCAGAAGTGGTGCGCCGGCTCCTGTTCTCCTTCGAGGACATCGTGGCGCTCAGCGCCCGCTCGCGCCTCGTCCTTTTCGACGACGTGTCGGCCGACCTCGTCACCACAGCGCTCGCGGGTGCGGAGGGCGAATTGCGCGAAGCGGTCCTGTCTTCGCTCGCCGCGCGCGCCCGTCGCATGGTGGAGGCCGAGCTTGCTCAGCCGCGAGAACTCGACGCGACGGCCGTCGTTTCGGCCCGGCGTGCCATCGCCGCCCTCGCGCTGCGGCTTGCCGGCGAAGGCCGCATCGCACTGCCGGACGCTGCCTGATGCACGGGGGCGCCCACCCATCCCTCTCGATGAGGCCGGACGGGCGTGTCGGACACGGCTGACAAGAGCTCCAAGACAGAGGAGCCGACCGAGAAGAAGATCCGCGACAGCGTCGAGAAGGGCAACCTGCCGGTCTCGCGCGAGGCGCCGATCCTCGGTTCGCTGCTCGCGGCGATGGCCTTCCTGACGTTTCAGCTCCAGCGCGGCGGGGAGCGGCTTGGCCAGGGCCTTCAGGCCGTCTTCGAGAATCCGGCCCAGTGGGACCTCGCGACCGGGCGCGACGCGCTGCATCTGATGCACGTCGCCGGGCTGGAGATGGCGTGGTTCATCGCCCCGGCCGCCGCGCTCTTCATCCTCGCGGGCATCCTGTCCTCGGTGCTTCAGAACGCACCGCAGATCAACGCCGAGCGCATCCGGCCGAAATGGTCGAATGTCTCGCCGGCCCAGGGCTGGACGCGCATGTTCGGCGCGCGCGGCTTCACCGAGTTCGGCAAGTCCGTGTTCAAGTTCGGCGCGATCTCCGTGATCGTCATGATGTTCCTCGTCAACGACCTGGAAGCGGCGGTCGGCACGATGTTCACCGATCCCGCGCAATTGCCCGAGACGATCCTGACGATGTCCATGCAGCTCCTGTCGGCGGTGTCGATCGCCACGATCGTGCTCGTGGCGGCCGACCTCATGTTCTCGCGGGTTCACTGGCGGCGCGACCTGCGCATGACGAAGCAGGAGATCAAGGACGAGCACAAGCAGGCCGAGGGCGATCCGATGGTCAAGGCGCGCCAGCGCCAGATCGCGCGTGACCGCTCGCGCAAACGCATGATGGCGTCGGTGCCGAAGGCGACGCTCGTGATCGCCAATCCGACGCACTACGCCATTGCGCTTCGCTATGTGCGCGAGGAGGGCGGCGCGCCGCTGGTCGTGGCCAAGGGCGTCGATCTGGTCGCGCTCAAGATTCGCGAGGTCGCCGAAGCGAATGATATTCCCGTGATCGAAGACAAGCTCTTGGCAAGGTCGATGTACGACCATGTGGATGTCGACCAGATGATCCCCCCGCAATTCTTCAAGGCGGTGGCCGAACTCATCTACTATCTGCACGCGCGAGAGGGGGCGCGGGTCGACGTCGGCGTCGCCTGATCTTCGCGACGCGAAGACGATTTCATGCCGGGCCGGTTCGCCGTATCCGTAAATTCAACGAGACGACAGAGAAGCGCCACATGGGTTATCATGCCATGCTCGACATCCGTAACAAGCATGCCGTGGCGCGCGAGCGGCTTCTCGCCGGAGCGGTGAAGGAGGTTGCGGCCGAGTTGCGCCTCGTCGACGTCGTCGATTACGTCGCCTTCCTTCGCCTCGATCTTCTCGGCAACATCGCCGATCTCGTCGAGAGCGCCGCGCAGCTGTATCTGGCGCCTGGCACGCTTCGCTTCGGGCAGGGTGGCGACGTGAAGCTTCTGTGGGGATCTGCACCCGAGATCGACCTCGACATGGAATTCCGCTCGCAAGGGGTGAGTGCGCATTTCCGCCTCGGCCTCACCGCGACGCTCGCGCGCGTCACCATCACCTACCTCGCCTTCGACGATCCGGACGACGATCCCGAGGTCAACACGCAGCGCCTCGCCGCCGCCATCGCCGCCGCGCGTCTCCAGCCTGCGATGCCGCCGGCTGATGCGCATTAATCTTCCGTTAATGAATTACTTGAAGAAAACTTAACAGCCGACAATCATCTGCAGGATAGACTTCATCCTGCAAGCTTGACGCAAGTGCCCCGCCTTAGACATCGGTTAACCACGATTGCGGCGAGGGGACATGCCGATGAGTGAGGTCTATCTCTTCGGCCTGACCGCGCGACACGCGGAATTTCTCGCGACGCGTCAGAGCGTCATCGCCGAGAACGTCGCCAACGCGGACACGCCGGGCTTTCGCGCCCGCGACGTGAAGCCCTTCTCCGAAGTCCTCGAAACGACCCGCCTCGAGATGGCCGGCACCGACCGTCTGCACATGGCCGGCGGAAGCGGGCGCGCGGGCGCGGTCGAGGAGGTCTCTGCCGAGCGCTGGGACGTCACGCACTCCGGCAACACTGTGAGCCTCGAGCAGGAGATGATGAAGGCCGGACGCGTGGCGGGCGAATACTCGCTGAACACCTCCATCACCAAGGCCTTCCACCGCATGTTCATGTCGACGCTGAGGGGCTGACGATGTCGATCGATCCCATTGCCTCCACGCTGAAGATCGCCGCATCCGCGTTGGAAGCGCAGTCCACGCGCCTTCGCGTCGTGTCCGAGAACGTCGCCAACGCGCGCTCCACCGGCCAGACGCCCGGCGCCAACCCCTATCGCCGCCAGATCGTGACCTTCGAGGGCGAGCTCGACCGCATGAGCGGCGCGAGCCTCGTCGAGGTCTCCAGGATCGGCGTCGACCGCTCGGATTTCCGCCTCGAACACGACCCCGGCAACCCGGCCGCCGACGAGAACGGCTACGTGAAGCTGCCGAACGTCAACATGCTCGTGGAGATGGCCGACATGCGCGAGGCCAACCGCTCCTACGAGGCGAACCTCCAGGTCGTGCGTCAGGCGCGCGAGCTGATCAATCTCACCATCGACCTGATGAGGACCTGACGATGATCCCCGCCATCGGCTCAACCCTGCCGCGCTTCGATATCACCCCCGTCGGCGGTGCCGCCTTCCCGTCGGCGACCCTGCCGGGTGCGGCCGCCGGAGCGGGCGCGGACTTCTCCTCGGTCATGTCGCAGGTCGCGGCCGACGCGGTGAACGGCCTGAAGGCGGCCGAGCAGGTCTCGATCCAGGGCGTGCAGGGCAGCGCCTCCACGCAGGCCGTCGTCGAGGCCGTGATGAACGCGGAGCGCACGCTCCAGACCGCCGTCGCCGTCCGCGACAAGGTGGTCTCCGCCTATCTCGAACTGTCCCGCATGGCGATCTGAGGAACGACGAAGATGCGAGCCCTTGCCATTGCCGCGACCGGCATGAACGCGCAGCAGACCAACGTGGAGGTGATCGCCAACAACATCGCGAACATCAACACGACGGGCTTCAAGCGTGCCCGCGCCGAGTTCACCGACCTTCTCTACCAGATCGAGCGCATGCAGGGCGTGCCCGCCCGCGGCGGCGAGAACGTCGTTCCGGAGGGCGCACAGATCGGTCTCGGCGTGCGCACGGCGGCCGTGCGCAACGTCCACCTGCAGGGCGCGCTGGACCAGACCGGCAACCAGCTCGACGTCGCCATCAACGGCAAGGGCTGGTTCCAGATCGAGGGACCGGGCGGCGAGACCCTCTACACGCGCAACGGCGCCTTCAACAAGAACGACGAGGGCCAGCTCGTCACGCTCGACGGCTTCCAGGTCGACCCCGCGATCAACGTGCCGATCGAAGCGATCGAGGTCATCATCAACGAATCCGGTCAGGTCTTCGCTCGCCTCGACGGACAGGAGGACCAGGAGCTCGGACAGCTCACGCTCGTCAACTTCGCCAACGAACCGGGCCTTTCGGCGCAGGGCGGCGGACTCTTCCGCGAGACGCTCGCTTCGGGTGCGCCGGTGGCGGGCGTTCCGGGCGATCCGAGCTACGGCACGCTGCGCCAGGGCTATCTGGAGGATTCCAACGTCGATCCGGTGCGCGAGATCTCCGAACTGATCTCGGCCCAGCGCGCCTACGAGATGAACTCCAAGGTCATCCAGGCGGCCGACGAGATGGCCGGAACCGTCTCCAAGGGGATCCGCTGACCATGAGCGCCCGCGCCACGCGCGAGAGGCTTCTGGCCGCGCTCTACGGCGCGGCCGTCCTTCTCTTCTCGCTGTTCCTGCTCGCCGTTCCGGTCCGGGCGTTTTCGGCCGAGATCGACCTGCCGGTGCCGACTGCGGTCGTCTATCCCGGCCAGAGCATCCTCGATCGTGGCGTCATCGACGCGCGCTTCTCGGTGCCCGGCGCCAGCCTTTCCTCCTACGTGGTAGAGCGTGGCATGCTGCGCGACAAGATCGCGCGCCGCACGCTCCTGCCCGGCAAGCCGATCATGCTCTCCGACCTGAAGTCGCCCGACATCGTGCGCGCGGGCGTTCCCACCAACATCGTCTACCGCGAGCCCGGCCTGATGATCTCGGCCGTCGGCCTGCCGCTCGCCTCGGCGGGCGAGGGCGACATGGTGCGGGTGCGCAACGTGGATTCGGGCGTCACCATCTCCGGCCTCGTCTCGCGCGACGGCACGATCGAGATCGTCGACTGATGCGTAAGCGCGCCCTTCCGCTTCTCGCCCTCGCGCTGGTCCTCGTCCTCGGCGAGGCCGCGCGTGCGGCCGATTTCGCCGCACCCGCCGGCCAGATCGGCATCGGCGCCAACGAGCATTTCACCCATCTGAACCGCTCGCCCGAGGCGCGCCGCCTGGCCGGGGTTCGCATCAAGGACATCACCACCATCAAGGGCGTCCGGGAGAACCAGCTCGTCGGCTACGGCCTCGTGATCGGTCTGTCCGGCACCGGTGACAGCCTGCGCAACTCGCCCTTCACCGAGCAGTCGCTCCAGTCGATGCTCGACCGCATGGGCGTCAACGTGCGCTCTGCCAACCCGCGCACGCGCAACGTCGCGGCGGTCGTCGTCACCGCCGAGCTTCCCGCCTTCGTCGGCAACGGCTCGCGCATCGATGTCTCGGTCTCGTCGCTGGGCGATGCCGCCTCGCTGATGGGCGGCACGCTGATCATGACACCCCTTTATGGCCCGGACGGCGAGATCTACGCCGTCGCGCAGGGGCCGCTCGCCGTCTCTGGCTTCACGGGCGAGGGCGCGAACGAGACGCTGACGCAGGGCGTGCCGACCGCCGGGCGCATCGCCAACGGCGCGCTGATCGAGCGCGAGGTGCCGCGCCCCGCCATCGAGACGGCGACGATCACGATGGAGATGCGCAACCCCGACTACCGCACGACGATCCGCGTCGTGGACGCGATCAACGCCTTCGCCAGGAACCGTTACGGGCGCGTCGTCGCACGCGAGCAGGACATCCGCACCATCACCCTCACGCGCCCCTCAGACTTCTCCTCCACGCGTTTCCTCGCCGAGATCGGCGATATCACCGTCGAGCCCGACCAGCCGGCGCGTGTGGTGATCGACGAGCGCACCGGCACGATCGTCATCGGCAAAGAAGTGCAGATCTCCACCGTCGCGGTGACGCATGGCTCGCTGACAGTGCGCATCACCGACGTTCCGGTGATTTCGCAGCCCGCGCCTTTCTCGGACGGCGAGACGGTCCTGACGGCCGATACGGTGGTTGACGCCCAGCAGGAGGGCGGTCAGCTCGCCTATGTCGAGGGCGCCAATCTGGATTCGGTCGTTCGCGGCCTCAACCGTCTCGGGCTCCGCCCGACCGGCATCATCGCCATCCTCCAGGCGATCAAGACCTCCGGCGCCCTTCAGGCCGACCTCGTGGTGCAATGATGAAGACCCTTCGCCTCCTCATTCTCGCCTGCGCGGCGCTCGCTCCCTTCGCCGGCCCGGTGGCCGCGCAGGGCGGCGGCGAGCCGATCCGCGTCCTCGGGCCGGACGGAACGCGCCGCGAGGGCGCCACGCCCCAGAACACAAGCACGGTGCGCGTCATCGGCTCGGACGGGCGCGAGGAAACGGTGGCCGCACCCGTCCTCAGTGATGTCGAACGCTACTGCGTGGCGATCGCCGACCCTGCACGAGACGCGCGCGCCGCCCTGCAGACGGAGCGCCTGCAGGCGCTGGAGGTCGAGATCGACGCGCGCATCGACGAACTGGAAGCCAAGCGGGCCGAATACGAGGAATGGCTGGAGAAGCGCCAGGCCTTCCTCGATTCCACCTCCGCGATCATGCTGGACATCTACGCCTCGATGCGGCCCGACGCGGCGGCCGCACAGCTTGCCGGCCTCGATCGCGAGGCGGCGGCCGCCATCATCGCGCGCCTGAAGTCGCGCCAGGCGAGCGCCATCCTCACCGAGATGCCGGCGCCTGTGGCCGCCGAGATCGCGGGCGTCATCGTCACGCGCACCGATCGCGGTTCCGACCTCCAGGCTTCCGCTGGAACGGAGGTTCGCTCGTGACCGCCCTTCGCGCCGGCGCCGGCCTTCTCGCCATGCTCTCGCTCTCGGGCTGCATGACGACGCGTGACGATTTCCGCGCCGAGCCGGCCATGTCGCCGGTGGGCACGGGCATCTATCACAACACGCCGATCGTGCAGCCGGCGGCCTTTCCGGCTGACGTGCCTCGCACGACCAACTCGCTCTGGACGGACCGCAACGCGGACTTCTTCCGTGATACGCGCGCCCTCAAGATCGGTGACATCGTCACGGTCTCGATCGAGATCAGCGATCAGGCCCAGCTCAACAACAACACTCGCCGCGAGCGCGATTCCGGCGTTGATGTCGGCCTCGATCTCGGCGGCGCCATCTCCGGCACGTCCCTCGGCACGGTGGGCGGGACGATCGGCCTGTCGAACGGCACTGACAGCGAGGGGCGCGGCTCGATCCGGCGCTCAGAGCGCATCAACCTGTCGATCGCCGCGGTGGTCACGCAGGTCCTGCCGAACGGCAACCTTTTCATCGCCGGTCAGCAGGAGGTGCGCGTCAACTACGAGCTGCGCGTCCTGAACATCGCCGGCTTCATCCGACCGGGCGATATCCTGCCGAACAACACGATCCCCTACGACAAGATCGCCGAGGCCCGGATTTCCTACGGTGGACGCGGCCGCCTGTCGGAAGTGCAGCAGCCTGGTTGGGGCCAGCAGGCGCTCGACAACGTTCTGCCATATTGACGCCGCACGCGAGCCGATAAGGCTCGCGTCAGCCACCCCCCTTAAGTCCTCGTTAAGCATCGCCGATCGGCGGGTGCTTTCTCGAAAGACGCACGGGGTGAACGATGGCCGATCCTGCCGCCTTGGCGCTCGATCCGCCGGCCGCAGAGGCCGGCAAGGGCAAGACGCCCGGCAGGGGCGCGACGATCACCGCGGTTGTGCTCTCCACCCTGCTCGCTCTCGCGGCGGGTGGCGGCACGGGCCTCCTTCTCGCCAATGATGCGCCGCCGGCGCCCGAGACCGTTGAGGTCCCGGGCACGGAAAACCCGGCCGCCTACGCCTCCGAAAGCGCGCCGCTCACGCTCGTCACGCTGGCGCCCGTCATCACCAACATCGCATCGCCCCCTTCAGCCATCCTGCGCGTCGAGGCGAGCCTCGTCGTGCGCGCAGAACAGGCCGGCGACACCACCCTCCTCGCCGCACAGGTGGGCGCCGACACGCTGGCCTTCGCGCGCTCGCTGGACCTCGCCCAGATCGAGGGATCGCGCGGCCTCCTGCATCTGCGCGAGGACCTGCGCGAACGCGCCATGCTGCGTTCGCCCGCGGTGGCCGACTACGTCATCCACTCCCTCATCGCCCAATGATCCGGGCGCTCTGGCTCCTGGCGGCGCTTCTCGTCGTCGGTCCCGCCTCCGCGCAGGAAGCGGGCGGGGCGCTCGCAGACCTGTCGGGCCTGATCCCGGCCGGTGATGCGGCCGTGTCGGGGCGCATCATTCAGCTCTTCGGCATCGTCACCATCCTGTCGATCGCGCCGGGCCTTCTGGTGATGGTCACGAGCTTCACGCGCGTCGTCATCGCGCTGTCGATCCTGCGCACGGGCCTCGGCCTCCAGTCGACGCCGGCCAACCTGATCCTGATCTCGCTGTCACTCTTCATCACATTCTTCGTGATGGCGCCGACCTTCGATCAGGCCTGGCGCGACGGCCTGCAGCCGCTGCTGGCCAACGAGATCACCGAACAGGAAGCCTTCGAGCGCATCTCCGATCCCTTCGCGGACTTCATGCTCAGCCAGGTGCGCCCGCAGGATCTGGCGCTCTTCGCCGACATCGCCGCGGGCTCCCTCGGAGAAGCGCCGGTTGAGGAGACGCAGACGGGTGAAACCACCACCGACGACGTGGACCTACGCGTCCTCATCCCCGCCTTCATGATCTCGGAACTGCGCCGCGGCTTCGAGATCGGTTTCCTGATCGTCCTGCCCTTTCTCGTCATTGACCTGATCGTGGCGACGCTCACCATGTCGATGGGCATGATGATGCTGCCGCCGACGATCATCTCGCTGCCGTTCAAGATCCTGTTCTTCGTCCTCATCGACGGCTGGAACATGCTGACCGGCTCGCTGGTGCGCTCGTTCTTCTGACCGACGGCACCGCACGCGCGGTGCCGCGCAAGCAACGCCATTCATTTATTCTCTAAAGAACATCCAACCCCCAATTCCGCGCAAGCTTCCTCACCCATGGTGCGGCCGAGCAGACGCTGCGGTGCGAAAACGGGAACGACATGTCGCTGGTCGATGGGGCTCAGGCCCGCAAACTCCTGTCCAATCTGAATGCCCTCGGCCCGCGTCGCCTCGGCGGACTGGCGCTCGTCGGCATCCTGGTCGTCGCGCTCGTCTCGCTCGGCGCCTACTATCTGTCGAAGCCGGACATGGAGACGCTCTATTCCGGTCTCGACCGGCAGGACGTGACGCGCATCGGCGCGGCGCTGACCGAGGCGGGCATCCCCTTCGACGTCAACGCCGCAGGCGATACGGTGATGACCTCCTTCTCGCAGACGTCGAGCGCGCGGATGCTGCTGGCCGAGCGCGGCCTGCCGCGCTCCGACAATGCCGGCTACGAGCTCTTCGACCAGATCGGCTCGATGGGCCTGACCTCCTTCATGCAGCAGGTCACGCGGGTGCGCGCACTGGAGGGCGAGATTGCCCGCACGGTGCAGACCCTGCGCGACGTGCGCGCCGCGCGCGTTCACATCGTTCTGCCGGAGGAGGGCTCCTTCCGCCGCGAACGCCAGCCGCCGTCCGCCTCGGTCGTCATCCGCACGGATGACGTCGCTGCCTTTTCATCGGCGCAGGCGATCCGCCACCTCGTCGCCTCCGCCATCCCGGGCCTGTCCGTCGATCAAGTGACAGTGCTCTCCACCGACGGCACGCTTCTGGCCTCCGGCGATGACGGCGTGTCGGCCGCGCCCTCCAAGCAACTCGGCATGGAAGGTGTCGTCTCGCGGCAGGTGGAAGACTCGATCCGCCGCACGCTGGCACCCTATCTCGGCATCGGCAATTTCCAGTCGAGCGTGCAGGCCAAGCTGAACACAGATCGTCGCCTGACGAGCGCGCGGACCTTCGACCCCGACACGCGCGTCGAGCGCTCGGTGCGCACCGTGCGCGAGACCGGCCAGACGACCGACCGCGAGGCGGAGACGCCGACTTCGGTCGACCAGAACGTGCCGCAGGCAGCGAGCGAGGCGGGCCCGACGGGCTCGGAGAGCTCCGAGGCGAGCGAGCGCCGCGAGGAACTGACGAACTACGAGATCAACGAGACCACCGTCCAGACGACAAGCGAGGGCTACGACGTCGAGCGCCTTTCGGTCGCGGTCGTCGTCAACCGCGCGCGGCTCGCCGAAAGCATCGGCGAGGGCGCGACGCCCGAGCAGATGGAGGCCGCGCTCACCGAGATCCGGGCCCTTGTCGGCTCGGCGGCCGGCATCTCCGAGGCGCGGGGCGACCGCGTCGAGGTGACGGCGGTGGACTTCCTGGGCGCCGGGCAGGACATGGAGGCTGTGCCGACCGCCGGCCTTCTCGAGACGATGGCACGCCAGACCGGCACGCTCATCAACGCAGTGACGGTTCTCGTCGTCGCCGTCCTGGTGATCTGGTTCGGCCTCAAGCCCGCCATACGCGCGCTGACGGCCGAGCGCGCCGGCACGGCGCTCGCCGCGGCCGACGGCAGCGAGCCTGTCGAACTCGCCACCGCCGCCGCACGCGGTGAGACGGGCGGTATGGCGGCCGCGAACAGCTCGGACGCCTCGGCCTTCGAGAGCGAGCTCCTCGAGGACCTTACTCGCAGCCAGGCCCGCTCGCCGCAGGCGCGGTTGGAGCGTCTGATCGACTTCGACGAGGTGCAGGCCGCCTCGATCCTGAAGCAGTGGATCCACCAGAAGGAGGCCGCGTAGCGCCATGATCCCTCTCGCGCAGTATCTGAGCGACATGCAGGACGGCGACTTCGTGCCGCTGCGCGCCATCGAGCGCCGGCCCCAGCACATGGCGCCCGAGCGCGCCGTGGCCTTCGGCGAAATGCCGGGCGTGCGGCCGGTGAAGTCGAGCGCCGCGCGCCCGGCGGCCAGCGCCGTCGCGGTGATGGAGCCCGTCGCCGTTAAGACCGTTCCGCTGTCGCAACTTGAGGCCGAGCGCGAGGCTTGGGCGAAGGAGCGCGAGGCCCTTCGGACCGCTGCCGAAGCAAACGCCGCCGAGGCCGCGGCGCGCGCGACCGAAACCGCCGACGGCGAAGCCGAGACGCGGATCGAGGCGCTTCGCGCCGAACTCGCCGCCGAGCATTCGGCCGCCCTTTCGGCCGAGCGCGAGCGCTGGACGCTCGAACAGGCGGACCGTCTCGCCGATCTGATGATCCTTCAGGTAGCCGTCTTCGAGGATACGATGCGCGCGACGGTCAAGTCCGTTCTGCGCCCCCTCGCCATGGACGCGCGCCAGCGCCGCGCGCTCGACGATCTTGCGGAAGCTGTGAAGATGATGGCGCCCGAGAGCGCGCCCTTCAAAATCGCCGCAACCGGCCCGAGCGACCTTCTGGCGCGCTTCGGCGAAAAGCTCGGCGACCACGCCGGGCGCCTCGTCGTCAAGCCGGACGAGAGCCGCGTCGACATCCGCGTGGAGGCCGACGCCACCACCATCGAGACCCGCATGGCGGACTGGGGCAAGGCTCTGGAGAAGGCGCTCGCGTGACCCAGGCCGACGGTTCGACGCTCTCGCGGCACGGTGACATCATCATCGTGCGCCGCAAGCACGAGGAGGACGAGGGCCATCACGGCGGCGTCTGGAAGATCGCGTTCGCCGACTTCATGACGGCGCTGATGGCGTTCTTCCTCGTCATGTGGCTGGTCAACGCTTCCGAGGATGCGACGAAGGCGCAGATCGCCCAGTACTTCAACCCGATCAGGCTCAACTCCTCGACCCCCCCGACGCCGGGGCTGGAGATCGGCGAGACGCGCCCCGTCACGCGCGAGCCGGCGACGACCAGCGGATCGATGGACGAGCCGGGTTCGCCCCAGGGCAAGCCCGTGGGCGGCTCGCAGACGGGCGGCGAGGATCAGGCGCTGTTCCGCGACCCCTACGCCGTCCTCGCCGAGATCGCCGCCGAAGGCGGCGTCGGCATCACCAACGGACGGGCCGAGCCCGTGGCCAACGGGACCGGTCTGCCGGGGCTCAATGGCGGCGACGCCTATCGTGACCCTTTCGACCCGACGTCCTGGCAACTCGAGCCGAACATCGTGCCGGCCGCCGAGACCGTCGAGCCTGCTGAAAGCGCGCCGGCCGGCGAGGGCCAGCCCGCACCGGCACCAGCGGAATTCGCCACCACCGTCGAGATCGCGCCGGACGCGCCGGCCGCAGAGGAGCCTGCCGTCGACCAGGCCGCGGCCGGTGAGGCGCAGGCGATCGAGAATGAGCTTCGCCGGTCCGTTGAGGAGAGCGCACCGGGCGCGGCGGCGGGCGTTGAGGTCAGCGCCGACGAGGGCGGCGGCATCACCATCTCGCTCGCCGACAGCCTTACGAACGGCATGTTCGAGATCGGCTCAGCGCGGCCCAATGCCGAGACCATCCGGCTGGTGGAGGAGGTGGCCCGCATTCTCGACGAACGCGAGGGCACGATCGTCATTCGCGGCCACACCGACGCGCGGCCCTATTCGGGCGGCGAGTACGACAACTGGCGCCTGTCCACCGCGCGTGCGCACATGGCCTATTACATGCTCCTGCGCGGCGGGCTGGACGAAAACCGCGTCACCGCCATCGAGGGCTTTGCCGACCGCCGTCTGAAGCTGCCCGAAGATCCGGAGGGCGCTGCCAACCGCCGGATCGAGATTCTGCTGCAGGAGCCCGCCGCGTGATCAGGCGCGTTCTCCTGGCAGGCGTCGCGGCGCTCGCGCTCGCCGGCGGTCCCGCGTGCGCGGCTGAGGAGGCGACGCCTGTCGGATGGGGCGAGAGCCGCTCCGCAATGCCCTTCGACATCATCCGTTCGCTGCAGTTCCTGCAGGATCAGGTGGCGCGCGGCAACGACCGCGCGATCCGCGTTCAAGCGCTTCTCCTTCGGCGCTACGGACCGGTGTTCCTCGCCGCCGAGGCTGATGTCTGGGAAGACCCGCGCAACCGCCGAGCGGCCGTGCTCTTCGTCCTGTCGGGCGGCCCGCCGGCCGTTCTCGAAGGGCTCCTAAGCGCGGGCGTCCTGCCGCAGGAGCAGCGCCCGCTCTTCGCGGGAGCGCTCGCCTATGTGCGCAACGATCTGCGGCAGGCGGCCGATCTTCTCTCCGGCGTCGATCTCGAAGCCCTGGAGCCCGGCCTTGCCGCGCATGTTCATCTCGTGCTGGGCCAGATCCTTCAGACCGAGGATCCGGCCGGTGCCGCGGCCCATCTCGACCGCGCGCGCCTGCTCGCGCCTGGCGGGCTGATCGAGGAGGCCGCCTTGCGCCTTGAGACCATGCTCGTCGAGGGGCTGGGTGATCCGCAAGGTGCCGACCGTCTCGCGCGGCAGTATTTCGACCGATATTCGCGCTCCTCCTACGCGGCCAATTTCGAGGCGCGGTTCGCCGCGATCTTCTCCGCCCGAGGCGCGGGGGGAGACGCCGCAGCGACGATGGCGGCCATGCGGGACGTCGCAGGCGGCCTGCCGGCCGATCGTCGCGCGCGGCTGTTCCTCACCGTGGGGCGCCGAGCCCTCGTCGAGGGCCGGCTCGACTTCGCCGGTCTCGCTTCCGCCGAGGCGCTGGCGCTGGACACGCTTCCAGCGGACGATGCTGAGCGCGCGCGCCTCTACGAACTTGCCGCGCGTCTTGGCACCCAGCCACCGGCCGATGCGGCGGTGGCACTGGCCGCGATCGATCGCAACCGTCTCCATCCGGAGGATCTTGGTCTTCTGGAAGCAGCGGAGCAGATCGTCGCGGTGATCGATAGCCCGCCAGCGGCGCCCGCCCGTATCGCCGAGGCCCCGGATCCGGCAGAAACTCTCCCCCGATCTCCCGTGCTCGACAGGGCCGAACGCGCGCTCGGCCGCGTCTCGGCCGACCTTGGAACGCAGACCCCATGAACATTCCCGCGATGCCGGCCGCCCCGGAGCGTGACGCCGCGCCGGCCGGCCGCAAGAGCGACCGCAACGCCTTCGCCAGCGCCTTCGACAGCGCGATGCGTTCTGCCGCCGGGGAGCCCGACGCGCCGCGTGCCGAGACCGAAGATGCCGACGCGGGGGAGAGCGCGGCGGAAGAGGCTGCCGCCGACAAGGCGGCGGAGGCCGCGCCGACTGCGGCGCGCGACGTTCTCGGCTTTCTGGCGGCCGCCCCCAAGGGCGCGGGCGGGATGCAGGGCGCGCCGCGCGACGCCTCCATCCTCGAACTGGCGGTGCGGACCGCGTCCGGCCCGGAAACGCCGAAGGCTGCCGAGGAAAGCAGTGATGCGGCGATGGAAATTTCGGCGCTCGACCGAAAGGCCGGGGCGGGCGCAGGCAAGGCCGGCGAAGAGGTCAGGGCGCGCTCCGCCGCGCGGCTTGAGGTCCTGCACATGGAAACGCATTTCGAGCCGACGAACCACGAGGCTGTTCTGGTCGAGGGCGCTGCCAAAGGTGGTGGTGCCGCGCAGTCTGTTCGGGCCGGCGCGTTCGACCTGCGCGCAGCACTCACCGCGCTTGCCGGACAGGCGCGCGAGGATGCCAGGGCCGACACCGGATCGTCGGCGTCGAGTGCGGAACGGAGCGACCTCGGCTCTGCCACTCCAGGGCTCGCCGACGGCCTGGGCGAGCGCGCCGAGCCTTCGCGTGAGCGCGCGAAGGATGGTTCGAATTCGCGTGGCGAGCGCTTCGCAATGCTGAGTGCCGACCGTCCGGGAACGGCGGGCACCGTGACACTTGGCGCAACCGCTATGGGCGCGACCGCCGGGAACCCCGGTGTCCTGCCCGTCACGATGCAGGTGGCCGAGCGCATCATCGACGTTTTCGCACCGACCGCTTCCGGCGAAAGCGCTCCCGGTCAGCCTGCCTCCGATGCCCATCTCCGCTTGCGCGCCGGCGGCGCGGCGTTGAAGACGCTGACGCTCCAGCTTCAGCCCGAAACGCTGGGCACGCTGGACGTCTCCATGCGCCTCGTCGATGGAGAGCTTCGCATCGAACTTGCGGCGAGCCGTGCCGATGCCGCCCGCCTCCTCGGCGAGGATCGCGCCAGTCTCCAGACGCTCCTCGAAAAGGCCGGCTTCACGTTGGATGAGGGCTCCATCACAGTCGTCACGCGCGATACCGCCCCGGCACCGTCCGCGCGCGGCGGCGAAACCGCGGGAGAACGCGGCGGTCAGGGCGAGCGGGCAATGGCTGGAAACGGCGAGCCGCGCCGCGATGGCGACGGGCAGAGGCGCTCTTTTCCACAGAATGATTCGTCGCGGGCTGTGAATCCAACGGGACGCTCGGTGGATTCAGGGAGCGGAACCGGTGTGAAAAGCGGTTCTGTCTACCTCTGAGTGTGGCGAGTCGCCTCACCAATGTGGCGGGCGGCACTTTTTTCCCGGGTGCTCCATCTTCGCGCAAGCCTTATAAAACAAAGGCATCTTCCGAAAAGCGTAGAGTTTTCGTTAACCCTATAGTGAATTTTAGGGATAGCTCGTTTTCGCGTTCGCCGCCTATCAACAAACCACGAGGAAGCAAGTCCAAGGCGGTGGTGCGATGATCGTGGTTGTGGATAATCGAGAGCTCGTCACGAACGGCTACAAGTCCCTCTTCGGCTCCGAGGGCGTGTCCTCGGCCGGGTTCCAGGTCGACGAGTTTCGCGGCTGGGTCGAGACGGCGGCCGATACCGACGTTTCGGCGGTCGAGGCCTTCCTTCTGGGGGACTTCCCGGAACGCGGCGCCTTCACCAAGCTGGTGCGCAGCCGCTCCAACGCGCCGATGATCGCGCTCTCCGACGCACGCACGCTCACCTCGACGCTGGACCTCTTCGCGGCCGGCATCGACGATGTCGTGGCCAAGCCTGTCCACGTCAAGGAGATCCTGGCCCGCGTCGGCGCGATCCGCCGCCGCGAGGGCATCGACCGTGCTCGCAGTTCGGTCGACGAGATCTGTGTCTTCAACGATGGCCGCGATGCGGAGGTCGCCGGCGAGCCGCTGGTGCTGCCGCGCCGCGAGCGTCGCATCTTGGAGTACCTCGTCGCCAACCGTGGTCGCCGCGTCTCCAAGCAGCAGCTCTTCTCTGCGATTTACGGCATCTTCGACGAGAACGTCGAAGAGAACGTCATTGAGAGCCACATCTCCAAGCTTCGTAAGAAGCTCAAGATGCGCCTCGGCTACGACCCCGTCTCTTCCAAGCGCTATCTCGGCTACGGAATCGGTGTCTGATCACTGGTAAATATAAGGTAAACAAGAACGCCCGCCTCGATTTGGAGGTGGGCGTTTTTTATTGTCATAATTACAATTTTGACTTTGTCATGGCGGGATTTGGCAGCCCCGCGCAAGCTTCAAGCCCTACAAACATGCAAACTTTATAGGACTTCGGAAGGGCTGCGAGATGAGCATTGGCGGGTTGATGCGGACCAGCGTTTCCGGGATGAACGCACAGGCCACGCGCCTTGCGGGCGTGTCCGAGAACATCGCCAACGCCAACACCACCGGATACAAGCGCCAGACCACCGAGTTCTCGGCTCTGGTCCTCGCGTCCGGGACGGGGCGCTACACTTCGGGCGTGGTCGAGGCGAACACCCGCCAGCTCGTCAGCGAGCAGGGCGGCCTTTCCTATACGGTGAACTCTTCCACCTCGCAGGCGGTCGACCTCGCCATCCAGGGCAAGGGTATGCTGGTGGTCTCGGATGGTGCGGGCGGCACCTTCCTGACGCGCGCAGGCTCCTTCGTGAAGAACGGCAACGGCGACCTCGTCAACGCCGCCGGCTACATCCTGCAGGGCTATCCGCTGCCGATGGACGATACGGCGGGCGTGCTGAACGGTTTCGCCGATCTGCAGAACGTCAATCTCAACGCCTCGCAGCTCCGCCTGAAGCCGACCGACAGCGGCATCTTCCGCGTGAACCTGCCGATAGGCGGAGAAGCGGTCGATGAGAGCCAGCGTCCGGGCGAGAACGGCGGGGAGGACCGAACCGATCCCGTCAAGTTCAACCACACCGACTCCATCGTCGTCTACGACGATGCGGGCCAGGAGGTGATCCTCGACATCTATATGACGAAGACCGGCGAGGCTGCGGACGGCTCGGCGACGTGGGAGTATGCCGTTTTCGACCGTGCGCAGGCCTCGACGGGCAACAGCGCACCGTTTCCCTATAACGAAGCGCCCCGCACGAGGGTCGACGTGAGCTTTGACCCGAGTGGCAAGATGACAGCGCCAGATCCGGCGTCTTTCGCGATCGATATCCCGAACGGGCGCGAAATGCGCCTCGACATCGGCGGCACGACGCAGGTCGGCGCGGCCTATCAGCCGCTCGCCGCCACCGTGAACGGCAACCCGCCGGGCAGCGTCGACCAGATCGTCGTCGGAGACGACGGCACGGTCTCGGCGCGGTTCCGCTCCGGTGAACTCGTCGGCCTGTTCAAGATCCCGCTCGCCATGGTCGAGAGCCCGGACAATCTGCGCTCCATGCCCGGCAACGTCTTCGTGGCTGGGCGTGAGTCCGGCGAGGTCCTCCTCGGCTTCGGGGGCGAGAGCGGCCTCGGCAGCCTGGTCCACGGCGCGCTGGAGCAGTCCACCGTCGATCTGGCGAGCGAACTCACCACCATGATCGAGAGCCAACGCTCCTACACGGCCAACTCGAAAGTGTTCCAGACAGGTTCCGAAATCCTGGACGTCCTCGTCAACCTGAAACGCTAACTGCACCGGGGGCCCAAGAGGGCCCCTTTCGCCGTCGCCGCTCTCTCTTGGATCACCCTCGCGATGTCGCTCTCCTCCGCCCTCGATACCGCCAAGTCGTCGCTCATCGCCTCGCAGACGCATACGGCGCTCGTGTCGCGCAACATCGCCAATCTCAACGACCCTTCCGCGACGCGCAAATACGCCAACGTCGTCACCGGGATCGGCGGGCGCGTCGAGATCGCTTCGATCGCGCGTTCCCAGAACGCCGTTCTCTACCGCAACATGCTGGATTCGACGGCGTCCGTCGGCGCCTGGTCTTCGATGTCGGCGGGCTACCAGCGCATCGACGAGGTGATCGGCGACACGACGCTCGGCCGCTCGCCGGCCGCACGCATTTCCGATCTCGCCGACGCGCTCGCAGCCTTCTCGGCCAACCCCGGTAACCCCGAATTCGCGCGCGCCGCGCTCGACGCCTCGCGCGAGCTGGCGGGCGGTCTGAACGAACTCGCCACGACCGTCGAGACCGTGCGGCGTGACGCCGACGCCTCGCTCGTCGCAGCCGCCGAGGACATGAACAAGCTCCTCGCCGAGATCGAGACACTGAACGATCGCGTTGTCTCCGGCACGCTCGCAGGGACGGATGTCACGGACTTCGTCGACCGGCGCGACCAGGCGGTGACGAAACTTTCGGAATATGTCGGCGTCAACGCCCGCATCCGCGGCAACAACGACCTCGTCCTTTACACGGACTCCGGCGTCAATCTCTTCGACCGCACGGCGCGGCAGGTTGAATTCACGCCGACGACCCCGCTCGTCGCCGGGCAGCCGGGCGCAAGTTTCCGCATCGACGGCGTGGTGGTCACGGGCGAGGGCTCGCCCATGCCCGTGCGCAGCGGCAGCGTCCTCGGCCTGACCATGCTGCGTGACGAGGTGGCGCTGACCTTCGGCAACCAGCTCGACGCGATCGCGGGCGCTCTCGTCGATGCCTTCGCCGAGCAGGATGCGGCAGGCGGATTTGTGAACGGGCTGTTCACGCTGAAGCCGGGCTTCACGCGCGACAGCGCGGGATTGGCTGGCGCGATCGTCGTCCATCAGAACGCGATCGACGATCCGATGCTCATCCGCAGCGGCGGCATCTCCGACGAGGCTGTCCGTCCCACGCCCGCGCAGAACGCGCCGGGCTACAACGCCCGCATCGAGGAGCTGGTGGCAAAACTCGGCGAAAGCCGCGACTTCACCGGCAAGATCGGCATCGAGGAGAAGGGCACGCTTGCCTCCTTCGCCGCCTCGTCCCTGGGCTGGTTGCAGGCAGGCCGCTCGGCCGCGATGACGGAGACCGAGTACCGCACGACCCTCCTGGAGCGAACCCAGGAGACGCTTTCGAACGAAACGGGCGTCAATCTCGCCACCGAGATGACCCTCCTCACAGACCTCCAGCGCTCCTACCAGGCGTCGGCTCGGCTGATCTCGGCGGTGGACGAGATGCTGCAGACGCTGCTTCAGTCCGTCTGAGATACGCCGGAAAGGCTTTGACGATGAGCATTTCGACCATCTCGTTCAACAACGCTTCGCGCGCGCAAATCCAGCGCGTGCAGGCGGAACTGCGCGATGCGCTGGTGGAGAGCAGCACCAACCGCCACGCCGATGTCGGGCGCACGCTCGGCCGGCTGACGGCCAACGCCGTCACGCTGCGCTCGCAGGAGACGAGCCTCGACAGGCTGCTTCAGTCCAACGTCCTCGTGACGCAGCGTCTGACGCTGGCCGACGATGCGGCGGAGGGCGTCTTCAAGACCGCCGAGGCCTTCCAGAACCAGCTCATCACCGGGCTCGGCTCGGGGGACTTCCTGACGAGCGCGAAACAGATGGCGCGCTCGGGCATCGACCAGCTTGCCTCCTCGCTGAACCTGTCCGTCGGCGGCCAGTACATCTTCGCCGGCACGCACACCGACATGCGGCCGATCAACGATTTCGCGGCCGGCGATCCGAGCCCGCAGAAGGTCGTCTCCGACCATTTCGACGCCTTCCTGACCGCCGCCGGCAAGACGCGCGAGAACGTGACGGGCGAGGAGATCGGCCGGTATTTCGGCGCGGGTTTCGACACCGGGGAGGTGGACGCCGAGGGCGCGCCGGTGCTGATGCGCTTCGACGACCTCTTCGAGGGCGAGGGCTGGGCGACCTTCTCCAGCGCCTCCGACGAGCCGATCACCTCGCGCATCTCCAAGAGCGAGACGATCGAGACCTCCGTCAGCGCGAACGCCAAGGCCTTCCGCGACCTGATGGCCGGCTATGCGATGGTGGACCTCGCCTCAGCCGACATGGGGGAGGGCGCACGGAGCGCCATCGCCTCTGCGGCGAGCGCGAAGATCGGCGCGGGCGTTTCCGGCCTCACGGCCATGCGCGCCGACATGGGCAACCGCATGGCGCGCGTCGAGAGCGCGGAGACCGCGCTCAAGCAGCAGATGGACATCGTCTCCGCCTCGCTCGCCTCCTTGGAGGAGGTCGATCTGGTGGAGGCGGCCAACCGCGTCGCGACCCTCCAGACGCAGCTCGAGGCGAGCTATCGCGTCACCGGCCTGATCCGCGAGATCAACATCCTCGATTATCTCTGACGGCTCCTGCACGACGGCCATGACGGCCGGCGCAATTCCTCATGAACAAGGAACGGGCATGTACCAGTTCTCCTACGCCGAGATCGCCCAGGAAAGCTTCGCGGCCGCGCGTGACCGGGAGCGCGACGCGCTTCAGCGTTCGATCGAGGCGATGGAGCGCGCCGAGGCAGCGGGCCCGCGCTCGCGCGAGGCGGTGGAAGCCGTCTACCTGACACGCAGCCTCTGGACGATCCTCGTCGAGGATCTCGCCAACCCCGAAAACACCCTGCCGGAGGAACTGCGCGCCTCGCTGATCTCGGTCGGCCTGTGGATCATGCGCGAGGCCGAAGCCATCCGGCTCGGCAAGACGCAGAGCTTCAAGTCTCTGATCGAGATCTCGACGACGATCCGCGAAGGGCTCGACGCCTGATGGGCAGCCTCAAGATTTCGCTGCGCGCGGGCGAGCGCCTGTTCCTCAACGGCGCGGTTCTTCGCGTCGACCGCAAGACGCAGGTCGAGCTCCTGAACGACGTGACATTCCTTCTGGAAAGCCATGTCATGCAGGCGGCCGACACCGTCACGCCCGTGCGCCAGCTCTATTTCGTCGTGCAGATGATGCTGATCGATCCGGCCAACGCGGTCGAGGCGCGCAAGGTCTTCGAGGCATCGAACGCGCTGCTTCTGGCCGCCTTCGAGAGCGCGGAGATGCGCGGCGGCCTCCTCGATGTGCAGGACCTCGTCGCGCGCGACCGCGCTTTCGAGGCTCTGAAGCGCCTGCGCGCGCTGATCCCGCTCGAAGACGCGATCCTCGGCGAGAAGGGCGGGCCGAAATTGCCGGCCGCCGAGATCGTTCCCCTTGCCGCTGTCGCCGGAGCTCGCCGATGAGCAATATCGCCCCCCTCTCCAATGCCGGCGCGACATCGAGCGCGGCCACCAACGCGACGTCCAGCCAGCTTCAGACCGGCATGGACTACAACGCCTTCCTCCAGCTCCTGATCGCGCAGATCCGCAATCAGGACCCGTTGGCGCCGATGGATCCCACGGAGCAGATGAGCCAGCTCGCGTCCTTCTCGAACGTCGAGCAGACGATCCGCCTGAACCAGCGCTTCGACACCATGATCACCGTGTCCTCGCTGACGCAGGCCGACAATCTGATCGGGCGCCAGCTCACCTCGGCGGATGGCTCGGTCTCGGGGGTCGTCAAGTCGGTGAGCGTAGCCAAGGGCGAGGTCCAGGCGACACTGACCAACGGCACCGTCGTGCCGCTCATCGACGGCGTGAAGATCGAATAGCCATGAACGAAGCCGATGCCATCGACATCGTCCAGGGCGCGATCTGGACCGTCGTCGCCGCCTCCGGGCCGGCGGTCGCCGGCGCGATGGTGGTCGGCGTCCTGATCGCTCTCTTTCAGGCGCTGACACAGATCCAGGAGATCACGCTGACTTTCGTGCCGAAGATCCTGGCGATCTTCGTCATCATCGCGTTGACGGCCTCCTTCACGGGCGCGCAGGTCTGGGCCTTCACGCAGGAAGCCTACGGTCGGATCGAGACGGGCTTCTGATGCGTCAGCTTGCTGCGTCCGCTGCCCGGTCGAGTTCGGCGACGTCGAGTTTGACCATCTCCATCATCGCCCGCATCGCTGCATCCACCCGTTTGGGGTTCGAGTCGTGCAGAAGCTCGATCATGCGACGTGGCACCACTTGCCAGGACAGGCCGTAGCGGTCCGTGAGCCAGCCGCACTGGACGGGCGATCCGCCGTCGAGCAGCGCATTCCAGACACGGTCGACCTCGGCCTGGTCCTCGCACAGGACCGACATCGAGATCGCCTGCGTGAACGGATGGCCGGGGCCGCCGTTCAGCCCCTGGAAGTGGCGTCCGTTCAGCGTGAACTCGATGAGCAGAACCTCGCCGGCCTTGCCGCCCGGCGTGTCGAGCGGGCTGCGCAGCACGGCCTGGATCGCCGAATCCGGAAGGATCGCGGTGTAGAAGCGTGCCGCCTCCTCGGCCTTGCCGTCGAACCAGAGACACGTCGAAATCTGCGACATGAGCTTTCCTCCCATCGTTGATCAGCGCGAGACGTCGACGATCGGCGAGAAGCCGCCGTAGATCATGCGCTTTCCGTCGAAGGGCATGTCCATCATGTCCTTCATGCGCGGGTCGTCCATCATCTTGGCGCTGCCGGCGTCGCGTGTTGCCTTGTCGGGCCATTCGATGAAGGAGAAGAGGACCGTCTCGCCGTCCTTCGCCTTCACCGCGCCCTTGAAGTCCGTGACCTTGCCGTCCGGAACGTCGTCGCCCCAGCACTCGACGCAGCGAATGGCGCCGTGCTCGATGAAGATCCTGGCGGCCGCTTCCGCATGGCTGCGGAAAGCCTCCTTGTTCCCGGTGGGAACGGCGAGAACGAACCCATCGATATAGCTCATCGGACTTCTCCTCAGTTTTGGGGTTGCATGGTGTTGATCAGCCAGGGCGTGCCGAAGCGATCCGTCGCCATGCCGAAGGCGGGCGACCAGAAGGTCTCGCCGAAGGGCATGGTGATCTTGCCGCCTTCGCTCAACGCGTCGAAGATGCGGCGGGCTTCGGCAGGGTCCTCGACGTGGATGCCGACCGTAAAGCCGCCGACGGGTTCCAGATATTGCGGCGGGCAATCGTTGCCCATGAGCGCCTGATCGTCGATCTGCAGCCAGGCATGCATGATCTTGTCCGGGCGCTCCTTCGCCCACGGGTTCTCGTCTCCCTGCGGCGCGTCGCTGTTGGCGATCATGGCGGTGATCTTCCCGCCGAGAACCGCGGCGTAGAACTCGAAGGCCTCGCGGCAATTGCCGTCGAAGTTGAGGCAGCTGGTCAGTTGCATGGCGTTCTCTCGCTGTCTTGCGGTTCAGTCGTCGATGGCGAAGGAGCCCGTCTCCACCGGGCCGGCGGCGCGATAGGTCGCCATCACGACGCCCTTGTCCGAGACGCGGTGCCGCTCCAGAGTGAGGCCGAGCCCCGGCGAGCCGGGCTCGAAAAGGCGCTTTCCCTGTCCGAGCAGGACAGGGAAGGTCATCAGCCGGAAGGTATCGACGAGGCCGGCTGCGAGAAGCGTGCGGATGAGGTCCGCGCTTCCTTGCGTGAAGAGGTCGCGTTCGTTCGTCGCCTTCAGTTCCGCGACGGCCTTGGCGGCGTCCGGCCCGATCGCAGCGCTGTTCCGCCATTCGAGCGGACCGGGCGAACGGGTCGCCACATATTTGCGCATGGCGTTGAGTCCGTCGGCGAAGGGGTCGTTCTCGATCCGCGGCCAGTGGGCGGCGAAGATGTCGTAGGTTCGCCGGCCGAGAAGGAGGTCGGCCGAGCCGTCGAACAATTCGCCGACGGTTTCGCCCATCGCCTCGTCGGCGTGCGGGACGAGCCACCCACCGAAGGGGAAGCCGCCGGACGTATCCTCCTGCGGCCCGCCCGGCGCCTGCATCACGCCGTCGAGGCTGACGAAGGCGGCAACGATCAGCTTGCTCATGACGCTCCTCCCTTTGCCGGCCTCAGGCCGGCGTCGTCTCGTTGCCGGCCATCGCTGCGGTCGCGGCCTCCATGTCCATCCACATCACCTCGAAGATGTGCCCGTCCGGGTCCTCGTAGGAGCGGCCGTACATGAAGCCGTAATCCTGCGTCGGCGTCGGATCAGCGCCCCCGCCGGCGGCCTTCGCCTTGTCGACCAGTGCATCCACCTCGTCGCGGCTGTCGGCCGAGAGGCAGACCAGCACCTGTGCGTTGGCATGCGCGTCGGGGATCGTCTTGGTGGTGAACTGGGCGAACTTCTCGTGCGTCAACAGCATCACGTGGATCGTGTCCGAGATCACGATGCAGGCGGCCGTCTCGTCAGTGAATTGCGGGTTGAGCGTGCCGCCGACCGCTTCGTGGAAGGCGATGGACCTTTGAAGGTCGGTCACGGGCAGATTCACGAAAATGAGCTTTGGCATGGTCCTCGCCTTCCCTCTATGGCGCTCGTTGGTTTGACGATGATGCGCACCACGGTTATAAAAAGCAACTATGAAGTTAGAAAAAATAACGGAAGAGCGGAAAGGCCCGAAGCGGCTCTACGAGGATGCCTGCGGCGCGGCCCACGCGCTCGACATCCTCGGTGAACGCTGGGCGCTGCTCGTGGTTCGCGAACTGATGTTCGGGCCGAAGCGCTTCGGAGACATCCGCGCCGGGCTGCCGGGCATCAGCGCCAATGTTCTGACGCAACGGCTGGAGGGACTGGAGGCGGCGGGCGTCCTCTTCCGCCGCACCTTGCCGCCACCGGGCGCGGTCAAGGTCTACGAACTCACGCCGTGGGGGCTGGAGGCCGAGCCGATCTTCCAGACGCTCGGGCGCTGGGCGTCCCGCTCGCCCTTCCACGATCCGACGCTCTCCTTCAGCGCGGCCTCGCTGATGCTCTCCATGCGCACAATGATCGCGGCGGAGCGCGCGGCCGGCATCGAGGCGAAGGTGGGGTTCCGGCCGGGCGCGGAGGGTTTCCTTGCGCGCCTGCAGGACGGCGGCATCACGATCGAACGCGCCGATCCCGAGGGCGCCGATGTGGTCTACACGGCCGCGTCCCCCGTCATGGCCGCCGCGATATACGGCGGACAGGCGCTCTCGGACCTGGAGGCTGCGGGCGCGCTCTCCATCGAGGGCGACCGCGCGCTGGCCGAGCGGTTCGTCACGCTCTTCGTCCTGCCGCCCAAAGCCGAGTTCCAGCCCGGCAAAAGTTAACGCGACAATAAGGGAGCGGCCGAAAGGCCGATCCGGGTGCGCCCGGCGGTCCGGATCGCCGAGGAGCCGATGAGCACCGATACCCTGAAGCTTTCCGCGCCGCTGCAGGCGGCGCAGGCCGGGCGCCAGTCGATGCGCGACATCGGCTTCGCCTTCGGCATCGTTTTCATCCTCGCCATCCTTTTCGTGCCGATCCCGGCCGTCCTGATCGATCTCGGCCTCGTCCTGTCGATCGCGCTGTCCGTTCTGATCCTGATGGTCGCGCTCTGGATCCAGAAGCCGCTGGAATTCTCGGCGTTTCCGACGGTTCTTCTGATCGCGACAATGTTGCGTCTTTCGTTGAACGTCGCGACGACGCGCGTCATCCTCAGCCACGGCAACGAGGGGGTGAACGCGGCCGGTCATGTGATCGGCGGGTTCTCGAACCTCGTCATGGCCGGCGATTTCGTCATCGGCCTCGTCGTCTTCGCCATTCTCATCACCGTCAACTTCCTCGTCATAACCAAGGGCGCGACGCGCATTGCCGAAGTGGGCGCGCGCTTCACGCTCGACGCCATCCCCGGCAAGCAGATGGCGATCGACGCCGACCTCTCCGCCGGCCTCCTCGACGAGAAGCAGGCGCAGGTCCGCCGCAAGGAGCTGGAGGAGGAAAGCTCTTTCTTCGGCTCGATGGACGGCGCCTCGAAATTCGTGCGCGGCGACGCCATCGCCGGCCTCATCATCACTGCCGTCAACATTTTCGGCGGCATCATCATCGGCATCACACGCCACGGCATGGACGCCGCCAGCGCGGCCGACGTCTTCGTCAAGCTCTCGGTCGGCGACGGTCTCGTCACGCAGATCCCGGCGCTGATCGTCTCGCTCGCCGCCGGACTCCTCGTCTCGAAGGGCGGCACGACGGGCGCGGCGGAAACCGCGATCATCCGCCAGCTCGGCCATTATCCGCGCGCGCTTCTCGTAGCGGCGCTGCTGATGATGCTCCTTGCCATCCTGCCGGGCCTACCCTTCCTGCCCTTCTTCGTGGTCGGCTCGATCCTTGGTGTGGGCGCCTATCTCGTGCCGCGCCGGCGCGCCGACGAGAAGGCGCGCATGGATGCCGAGCGCATGGAGGAGGAGCAGCGCGCCATCGAAGCCGAGCGCCAGTCGGTCAAGGAGAGCCTGCGCATCGTCGAGGTGGAGCTGGTGCTGGGCAAGCAGCTCTCCGCCCAGCTTTCCTTCTCCCGCGACGAGCTGGCGAGCCGCGTCCAGAAGATGCGTCGTCGTTTCGCGGCGCGCTACGGCTTCGTCGTCCCCGAGATCAAGCTCTCGGACGACCTCGCCCTCGACGGCAAGTCCTACGAGATCAAGGTCCACGGCACGACGGTAGCGACGCAGCAGATGCGTCTCGGCGAGCTTCTGATTGTGCTCGGCGAGCAGCCCGTGCCCGACATCCCGCACGATCTGACGAAGGAGCCGGCCTTCGGCCTGCGCGCAGCCTGGATTTCCGAGACCTTCGCGAGCGCCGCGCGCCGCGCGGGCTTCGAGCCGGTCGATACGCTCTCGGTCCTGCTGACGCATCTTTCCGAGGTCATCCGCAACAACCTCGCGCATCTCCTCTCCTACAAGGACATGCGTGCGCTGCTCGATCGCCTGGAGCCTGAATACAAGCGCCTCATCGAGGAGATCGTGCCGGCGCATATGAGCCATTCGGGCCTGCAGGCGGTGCTGAAGCTGCTGCTTGCCGAGCGCGTTTCCATCCGCAACCTGACGCTCATCCTGGAGGCCATCGCGGAGATCTCGCCGCATGTGCGGCGCTCGGAGAAGATCGTCGAGCATGTGCGCATGCGCATGGCGCAGCAGATCTGCGGCGACCTTCTCGTGGGTGGCCAGCTTTCCGTGCTGCGCCTCGGAAACCGCTGGGACCTCGCCTTCCATCAGGCCCTGAAGCGCGACCAGAAGGGCGACGTCACCGAGTTCGACATCGACCCGCGCCTCGTCGAGGAGTTCGCGACGGAGGCCTCCAAGGTCATCCGCGAAAAGACCGCCGAGGGCGAGAACTTCGTCCTCGTCGCCTCACCGGATGCGCGCCCCTACGTGCGCATGATGATCGAGCGCATCTTCGTGAACCTTCCGGTGCTGAGCCATCTGGAGATCGCGCGCGGCGTCGACATCAAGGCGCTGGGCTCCATCTCGTGAGCGAGGAAACGAGCGCGCTCGTCCTCGCCCTCTTCCTGATCTTCTGCCGCATCGGCTCCTGCCTGATGCTTCTACCGGGCTATTCCTCGGCGCGCATTCCGGCGAACGTGCGCCTGTTCATCGCCTTCGCCCTGTCGATGGCGGTCTCGCCCGGCCTACTGCCGCAGATCGTCCAGATCGTCGGCCCGGCGAGCGACGATCTGCGCCTGCAACTCGTCGTCGGCGAAATCCTCAACGGCGCGATGATCGGCCTTCTCGGCCGCGTCTTCATCCTGGCCCTTCAGTTCGCCGGCAACTTCATGGCGCAGGCCATCGGCATGGGCATGGCGCTCGGCACGCCCATCGACGAGCCGGATGCGGTGCCCGCGCTCGTGACCCTCATCACCTTGACTGCCACCGTGATGATCTTCTCCCTGAACCTGCACGCCGAGGTGATCCAGGCGCTCGTCGCCTCCTATCTGACGCTGCCCGTCGCCCTCGGCTTCTCGCCACGCGCCGGCCTCGTGGCGCTCACCGACAATCTCGACGAGACGTTCAAGCTCTGCCTTCGCATTGCCAGCCCTTTCGTCATCTATGCGGTGGTGGTCAATCTGGCCGTCGGGCTCGCCAACAAGCTGACGCCGCAGATCCCGGTCTACTTCATCTCGCTGCCCTTCGTGCTGGCCGGAGGGCTGATCCTCCTCGGCTATTCGATGGGCGATTTCCTCCTGCAGTTCACGCAGGCCTTCCGCATCTGGGTCGTGAACGGATGACGCTGTCGCGCGCCGAACGGCTGGAACGATTGACGCGGGTGCAGAAGCGCCGCCGCGAGGTCGAGGAATGGCGCCTCGCCGAGCTTCGCCGCCGCGAGGCAGAACTGGCGGGCGAAGCACGCGACATCCTGGAAAGCCTCGGCGACCAGTCGCTGCTCAATGGCCTTTTCCTCGAAGCCAAGGCCTCGAGCCTGAGGCGCAAGGAGGCCGAGCGTGGCGAAACCGCGAAGGCGGCGGCCGCCGTGCAGGGCGCGCTATTCACCGCCGCGCGCGTCGAGCGTCAGCTGGCTGGCGTCGCAAGGCAAGCGAGGGCGCTCGAAGATGCCGCGAACGAGGCGCGCGACCTGACCGAGATCGTCGATGCCCATCTCAACCGCAGGCTCGCAAGCCTCGAATAAGTGAGCGGGCGTAAGCCTTCCGGCATGACGATCATCCAGCCTCTCGCCGTCGCCGGAACTGCTTCCGCCACCGTGCTGTCCGAGCCGGCGGCCAAGGTCTCGTCAGGCGATGGAGCGATGTTCTCCGCAGCGCTCGACAAGGCGGCGGCCACGCTTCCGGTCTCTTCGGCGCCGCTCCACACCCGCGCGAAGGATCCCTTGCAGGAGTTCGAGGGCTTCGTGCTTCGCTCCTTCGTGGAAGAGATGCTGCCGAAGGAGAACACCGAGTTCTTCGGCGCGGGCATGGCCGGCGACGTCTGGCGCTCGATGATGGCCGAGAAGATCGGCGAGGAGATCGCGGCGGCCGGCGGCATCGGCATCGCCGACATGCTGGCGCAATCGCCGACCCTAGCGGGACGCGCGGCCGAGGTGGCCGCGGCCGAGGATGACCGGCTGAAGGCGGCCGGCGCGGCCAAGATCTAGGACACGAGTTGGAACACGCGGCCGAACGATCGCCGCGCAGCGTAACGGGAGTTGGAACGACGTGGAAATGGTTCTCACACAGGCCATCAACCGCCTCGAGGCGGTGCTCGCGGGCGAGATGAACGCCCTTCGCTCGGGCGCCCGCTTCAATCTCGGTGAGACCAGCAACCGCAAGAACCAGAGCCTTCTGGAGCTGACGCGCATTGCGCGCGGCCTCGACACGGCTTCCGTCAGCGGCGAGCTGCGCACGCGCCTCTCGACCCTGCGCGAGCGCCTCGACGACAACCGCCGGCTCCTGCAGCTTCACATGGAGGCCACAGACGAGGTCGCCGGCCTCATCTCTCGGTCGATGGCCGAGGCTGAATCCGACGGCACCTACGGCTCCTCCGTGCGCGGCGTGACGGCCGGCGGATGATCCGGACCCTCGCCATCGCCGTCTGGGTGCTGATCGTCTCGCTCGGATCGAGCTACGTCGTCGCATCGGTGCGCAGCACCGAGCCGGCGGTGGAGGAGGAGGCGACCTACTTCGTGGGGCTCGACTATCGGCGCACGGACGGGATCTCGGTGCCGATCATCGCGGAAGGGCAGCTCAAGGGCTACGTGCTCGCGCGCTTCGTCTACACGATAGACGGGCGCACGGTAGCCTCGATGGCGGTGCCGCCGGACCCCTTCGTCGTCGACGAGGCGTTCCGCACGATCTACTCCGTCACCGGCTTCGATTTCGAGCGACCCGAGCGCTACGACCTGCCGACGCTGACGGCCAACATCCGCACCGCCGTCAACGAGCGTTTCGGCCGCGACATCGTGCGCGAGGTGCTGGTCGAGCAGTTCGACTTCCTGCCGCGCAACGAACTCGGCGGCGAGGGGCTTCGCGTCCTCGTCGAATAGGTCGCCGGCGCGCTCTGAACCCGCGCACCGGTCTGGCATTCAGCTTCCCGTAATCGCTTGACGTTAAGCATGTTGTGCCGGCCGTGCTGCGCCGGTGGCCGAGGGGCTTGCCGCATGATCTCGACGCTGACCAGCTACCGCCTCTATGCCGAGGACATGACGCGCAGCCTAGCGCGCGTCTCGGCACAGGCGAGCGTGGAGCGCGAGGCGCGCTATTATCAGGAGAATATCGGCCAGGTCCGCACGGTCGACGACCTGATGGACGACTACCGCCTCTATTCCTACGCGCTGAAGGCCTACGGGTTGGAGGACCAGATCGGCTCGCGCGCGCTGATCCGGCAGGTGCTGGAGAGCGATCTCTCGGACACGTCGAGCTTCGCCAACCGTCTGACCGACCAGCGCTACCGCCAGCTCGCCGGCGCCTTCGACTTCGCGGCGGCCGCGTCCGAGCCGGCGCTCCAGAGCCAGGCGCAGACCGACCGGCTCGTGGAGGCCTATTCCGAACATCTGGTGCGCGGCGGGGCGATCGCCGGCGACAAGGTCGCGACCTTCGAGGCACGGATCGGCGGTATCAAGGACGTCGATGCGCTCCTGCGCGACCCCGTGATGTTCGAGATGACGGCCAAGATCGTCGGCGTCGATCCGGCCATCGTCTCACGCGATTATCTGCGCGGCCTGATCCTGAACACGGGGGAGGGCGCGCAGCCGAGCGGCGGTGCGGCGTTCCTTCGCGATGCCTTCTCCTTCCAGCCGGACGGGAAGGTGGCGCCGGGAAGCGCCGCCCAGACTGACGCGCAGCGTGCGGCCTTTGCGAATCGCTATTTCGTCGCTGTCGGCCAATCCACCAGCCCACAGGCGACAGCCTTTTCAGCCCGGCACTTCGAAGCGCAGGCAAAAACCGTCACCAGCGCAGCCGATCTTCTCGCAGACCCCACCGTGCTGCGCGTCCTGCAGACGGCCTTCGGGCTCGATCCTTCGCGCGATACCGCCGCGGTCCTGACAAACGTGCTCGCCCGCGACACGGGCGACGGTGCCCACGCGATCGACGCATTGCCCGAGCGAACGGACACCGAGAAGGCGCGCAAGGAGAAGCTGCGCGCTTTGAACGCGGCCTTCGCCTTCGACACGCAGGGCAACGCTCCGGCGGGCGCCGCCGCGAGCGCCGCTTCGCTCGCGCGCATCGCTGACGCGTTCCAGCAGGCGACACCACGCACTGGCGATGCTGAGATCGCGTTGCGCACGAACGCCTTCCGCGTGCAGCTCACGCGCATGGATTCCATCAACGATCTCCTCGGCAACGATCCGGTCTACCGCCGCCAGGCTTTCGACTTCATCCTCAAGGCCTTCGATCTCGACCCCGCGACCGAGAGCAGCTCGAAGATCCGCCGCGTGCTCCAGAGCGATCCGTCCGATCCGAACTCCTACGTCCGGCGCCTGAACGACGAGCGCTACGAGAATCTCGCCGCCGCCTTCAATTTCGACGCCGAGGGCAAGGTGCGCGCCGAGCGCCTCGCCCAGCCGGTGCGCTCTCAGCAGGAGACAGCCTCGCTCTACGCCCGTTCGTTCGGCGAAGACCAGAGCGAGTACACGCGCGGAAAGGTGCGCGAGGAGACAGTGGCCTATCTGGAGGGCGTCGGCGCGGTGAAGTCGCTCGACGATCTTCTGGAGAACGATGCGGTGCTGGACTTCGCGCTGCGCGCCTACGGCCTCGCAGACGAAAAGCTGCGCCCGGCCGACATCCGCAAGCTCCTGACGAGCGATCTTTCGGACGAGGACAGCTTCGCGCGATCCTTCGGCGACACGCGCTACACGGACTTTGCGGCCGCCTTCGCCTTCACGCCGGACGGACGCATCGCGGCGTCGGGAGGCAGCGCGCAAAGCGGCGCCAGCTTCCTGACGACGCAGAACCTCTACCTCGTGCAGACATTGGAGCAGGAGGTCGGTGCAACGAACGAGGGTGCGCGGCTCGCGCTCTACTTCCTGCGCAAGTCTCCCGACATCACCGGCGCCTTCTCGATCCTCTCCGACAGGGCGCTCTTCGAAGTCGTGCGCACCGCACTCGGGCTGCCCCAATCCATGTCGCAGCTCGACATCGACCGGCAGGCGGCAATCCTCGAGACTCGAATGGATTTCGACCAGCTCAAGGACCCGCGCGGTCTCGACCGGTTCATCTCGCGCTTCTCCGCGCTCTACGACATCAACAACCCGGCGATGCAGGCGAGCTCGCCGGCGCTGGCGCTGCTCGGCGGCGGCGGCGCTGGTTCGGCGGCCCCCGGTATTCTCGGTCTGTTCTAGGCGCGCATCGCATAGTAAGGGCCGGCGATCAGCGGCAAGTCTTCAAGCCGCACCGGCTGCGGGGCGCCTTCGTGGCGAAGACCGACAAGCCCGCGCCGGTGCCAGGCGGCGGAGACGCGCCGTGTCGTACCTTCCGCTTCGTCGAACAGGACGAAGAGTTCGGGCAGTTCGACAGCGCCGAGGCTGCGCACCCGCGAGCCCGCGAACGAGCGGTCGAGAACCACGCAGTCGCAGAGGAACACGCCGTCCAGGCCGAGCAGCTTGCCCGGCCGCAGTCGCGTGCGGGCGCGCCCCGCACGTCGTCTCTCCGCTCTTGCCACCTTCGTCATGCCCGCTCCCCTTCGGGCCAGAAGATAGAGAGGCGAAGAGCATGTGCCCATCAGGCCACCGGCAAACATGACGAAAGCGTTAACGCGTCGGTTGACGTCTCGTTAACCACGATGGCGAAAGCGCGGCTTTCGGCCAGGGCGATCGGTAAGGACGGTTAACCGGCACGCGCCATGTTGGGGCTCGTCCAAACCGGAGCGACCCCGATCATGGCGAGTGCCGACCCGCGCCCCAACGTCCTCGCGTCCGTCTCGCTCGCAGACTTCGCGCGCGAGATCGTCCGTCGCGTGCAGGGGCGGCTCGCCCTTCTGCCGGACGGACGGCGCTGGACCTGGATGGACTTCGCCTTCGCCGTCATCGTCGGAATGCTTGCGCTGTCGTCGACGGGCTTCTTCACGGCCTCCTACCGGATATCGACGGCAGATCCGGACTACTTCATGCACCGCCTGATCGCCGGAATGCAGGTAAACCGCCTCGACGCGATCGAGACGGGCTCTGTCGAGACCTCCGCCGAAACCGATTGCGCCGACGCCTGTCCGCTGCCGGTACCGCAGATCAGGCGCGGCAGCGATCCGAAGCCGGCGGACTACGAGATCGTGATGGTGTTCGGCGACGAGGCCCTGCTGGCGACCGCGCACGAACTCATGCGCGTAAAGGTCGGCACCGTGGTGCCTGGTCTCGGGCGCGTCCTTGCGATCGACAGCGTGGACGGCAGCGTCAGTGCCGAGGCCGCGCGACTGCGCATGACGGCGCGCTGATCGAACGGAACTCGGCTACTTCTTCTCCAGGAGAATCTGGCCTTCCTTGCGGATCTTGCCGGTGAGCTTCTCGGCGAGCGTGGCCAGAAACGCCGGCAGGTCGATCTCGACATGGACGTGGTCGTCGAGGATGTCGAGACGGCCCGTCACAGACTGCATCATCACCTTGGCACGGAAGTCCAGATGGTCGCCCGTCCATGTGTCCTCGAACTTGACCATGCCGCCCGTGGCGTCCGAGCGGATACGGTCGAACCCCTTCTCGATACGGGCACGCGCCTCCTCGCGGGTGAGCTTGTGCGGGATGTCGACCTTCACGGTCTCGGCCATCGTCGTCTCCTGAACTCGTCTGTCCGGCATATGGAGGAGCGCGAAGCTCCGCGCAACGGCGCATGAAAAAGGGGCGCTTGCAGCGCCCCTTTCCTAACCTCGATGCTGCGAGCTCTGCCGAAGCGGATCAGGCGTAGGCGCGCTCGCCGCCGGCGCCGCCACCGCCACCGCGACGCCTGCGGCGACCGCCGCCCGGGCGCCCGTTGCGTTCGCCGCTCGCGGGCTTCGGCTTGCCGCCATCGGCCGCCTGACCGCGTCGCTCGCCGGGCTTGGCGCCGCGCGGAGCCTTGGCTGCGCCGCCGCCTCGCTTGGGAGCCGGGCCGCCGCGGCCGCGCGGGCTGCGCTCGGAGCGCGACTCGGCGGGCAGGGCCGCCAGCGTCGCCGCGTCCATGAACTCGGTCGCCTCCGGCTTGAAGGAGAGGCCCGTCAGCTTCTCGACCTGGCGCAGCTTGGAGCGCTCGGACGGATCGCACAGCGTCATCGCGACGCCCGTCTTGCCGGCGCGCGCCGTGCGGCCGATGCGATGGACGTAGCTCTCCGCCTCTTCGGGCAGGTCGAAGTTCACCACATGGGTGATGTCGTCGACATGGATGCCGCGCGCCACAATGTCCGTGGCGACCAGCACGCGCAGCTCGCCCGCATGGAACTGCGAGAGCGCCTTTTGGCGTGCGCCCTGGCTCTTGTTGCCGTGGATCGCCAGCGCCTCGATGCCCGCCTTGCCGAGATCTTCGGAAAGCCGGTTCGCGCCGTGCTTGGTACGGGTGAAGATCACCGTCTTGTCAAAGCCCGGCAGCATCTTGATGAGCCAGTGCTTCTTGGCCTTCTGCGGCACCATGAAGACGCTCTGGTCGATCTTCTCGACGGTGACGACCTCGGGCGTGACCTCGACGCGCACCGGATCCTTGAGGATCTTGGCGGCGAGCGAGGCGATGTTCTGCGGCATGGTGGCCGAGAACAGGAGCGACTGGCGATTGGTCGGCAGGAGCTTCACGATGCGCATGATGTCGCGCACGAAGCCCATGTCGAGCATGCGGTCCGCCTCGTCGAGAACGAGATGGCGGATGTCCACAAGCGTCAGAGCCTTCTGGTCGACGAGGTCGAGCAGGCGGCCGGGCGTTGCGATGACGATGTCGACGCCCTTGCGGGCGGTCTCGATCTGCGGGCGCACGGAGACGCCGCCGAACACCACCATGTGGCGGATCGGCGTGCCGGCGGTGAAGCCCTTGACGTTCTCTGCGATCTGCGCGGCGAGCTCTCGCGTCGGCGCCAGGACGAGGACCTTGGCGGAGCCCGGCTTGGGACGACCGCCGGCCTTGAGGAGCGCGTCGATGATCGGCAGCGAGAAGGCCGCGGTCTTGCCGGTGCCGGTCTGGGCGATGCCGAGGACGTCACGGTCCTTCAGGACGGCGGGAATGGCCTGCGCCTGGATCGGCGTCGGCGTCGTGATCTCCATGCGGTCGAGCGCGGAGATGAGCGCGTCGGCAAGGCCGAGCGACTTGAAATCGGAAATGGACAAAAGATGCCTTTGGAAATTCTGCGGAGGGCTTGCCCCCGCGAGGCGGCCGATCGTCTTCGCGCTTCACAAAGCGACGGATCGGCACGGGCCGTGGCCCGACTTCGTCGGGCATGACGCCGCATCGAGATTTCCAGCGAAGGTCGCGGGAGGACGGGCGCCGCGCGATCACGGCATGACCCGCCTCATATCGCCGCTCCCGTGCGCCGCGTCAAGGCGCGGCGTTGCGTGTCAGTCGATGACGCGGTCCACGCACATCAGCGTGTTGCCGGGAAAGCGCCCGCCGCAATCATTGCCGTAGGTTTCCTCGGGTGAGTCTACGGGCGTCTGCGAATAGAGATCGTCGCACGCCTGCATGTCGCCCTCCGAACAGCTCTGCGCATAGCCGGCGAGCGTCGGATCGTCGATCTGGGGGATCGCGGTCGCCGCCGGCAGGTCCACGCGCGAGACGGCGTCCCGCGAAGCTTCACCGCCGCCGGATGACGAAAGATCGTCCGGGAAGCCCGGCAGCTGCGCTGCGCCTTCGATGCCCGGCTCGATGCCAAGTTCGCGCAGCATGGAATCGTTGGTGCCGACGAAGGTCGCGAAGATAGTGGCGATCAAGGCCACGATCGCGATCGGAACGAGGACGAAGGCGAGCATGATGCCCCAGGCCCGCAAGGGGCCTTTCCGCGCCCGGTAGATGGTGCTGTCGGCATCGGAGATCGCATCCACCCGCGCGGCGAGCGGCGGATAGGTGCCGAGCCAGCGCGCCAGCGTCATCCAGCCGGTGTCGAGGTCCTGCTGCTGGCGCACGAAGGCCTCCACATTGACCTTCGCGCGATGACTGCCGCCGGAGGCGAGGGCGATGAGGCCGCGCTGAGCGCTCTGGCGATCGCCACACAGCGCGGTGCCCCAACGGTCGCAGGTGTATTCGCAAGCTCGCGAATAGGCCGAGCCGAGGAACGGGATGAACCGCCCCGGCGCGGTGACGAGGTTCCATTCCAGATGGTTCGAGCGAAGATGCCCGATCTCGTGACCGATGATCATGTCGCGCGCCTTGGTGTCCTCACCGCACGCATCGATCAGATCGGCATAGAGGACGACCATCTGGCGCCGGAAGAACTTGGTGGCGAAGGCGTTCAGGGCTCCGTCCGCCTGCATGAGATAAGCGTCGGGCGTTCGCTTCAGGCCGGCGCGCGAGGCGAACTCGACGACGCGGGAATAGAGCTCGGGAAATTGATCCGGGCCCAGCCGCACCGCGTTGCCCCGCACATGCGCGATGAACCAGGCCTGCGCGAGAAACAGGAAGAAGCCGATGATCACGACGTAGATCAGGCCGATGCCGAGCGTTCCGACGATCACGGCGATCCACAGCAGCACCGAGACGATGAAGATCGTCACGAAGAGCGGCATCTCGCTCGGCCAGCGTTCGACGTGGACGGACTGCGCTCTCGGATCGATGGCGTCGATCTGCATGCAATCCCCCGAATGCTAAGCCGACTCTTCGTCGTCATCCTTACAATCGGGGGGCGCATCAATCAATCGTGAGGTATCCCGACACGTCGAGGTGCGCGATCAGGCGTCCATCTCGGCCTTCAGCATCTCCAGTTCCAGCCACTCGTCTTCGGCACCCGCGAGGCGTTCGCGCTTCTTCTCGATCTCGGCAGCGAGCCTGGCGAAGCGATCCGGGTTCTTGGTGAAAAGTGCCGGGTCTGCCATTTCGCTTTCGGCCTTGGCGATGTCTGCCTCCAGGGTGGCGATTTCCTTCGGCAGGTTCTCGAGCGCGAACTTCTGCTTGAAGGAGAGCTTGGTCGCCGGCGCGGCCTTGCGCTCGGCGGCCGGTGTGGCGTTGCCGGAAGACTTCGACCTCTCCTTCTCCACCTTGCGCTCTTCCCTGGCCGCCCCTCGCTTCTGCGCGGCCATGTCGGAATAGCCGCCGGCATACTCGAGCCAGATGCCGTCCGCTTCCGGCGAGATGACGCTCGTCACCGTGCGATCAAGGAAGTCCCGGTCGTGGCTGACCAGGAGAACGGTGCCGGGATAGCCCGCGATCAGCTCCTGCAGAAGGTCGAGCGTCTCCATGTCGAGATCGTTGGTCGGCTCGTCGAGGACGAGCACATTGGCGGGTGTCGCCAGCACCTTGGCGAGAAGCAGACGCGCGCGTTCGCCACCTGAAAGATTGCCGACGGGCGTGCGGATCTGCTCGGCCTGGAAGAGGAAGTCCTTCAGGTAGCCCGCGACGTGGCGCGCCTCGCCGTTGACCATCACCTGGTCGCCGCGCCCGTCCGTCAGCGCGTCCGAGACCGAAAGGTCGTCGCGAAGCGCGGCGCGCTTCTGGTCGAGGAAGGCGAGGTCGAGATTGGTGCCGAGGCGCACACGACCCGAATCGGGCTGCCCCTCGCCGATGAGGATATTCAGAAGCGTCGTCTTGCCGGCGCCGTTTGGACCGACGAAGCCGACGCGGTCGCCACGCTGGATGCGGGTGGAAAAGTCGCGGATCAGAACGCGCTCGTCATAGGCCTTCGAGATGGCTTCCGCCTCGACCACGAGCTTGCCGCTCTCGCGCGTCTCGCCGGCCTGCATCTCGACCTGCCCGACGGCGCGGCGGGCGTTCTTGCGGTCGGAGCGCAGCTGGTGAAGGGCCGCGAGGCGCCGCTCGTTGCGCGTGCGCCGGGCGGTGACGCCGTAGCGCAGCCAGTGCTCTTCGCGCACGATCTTGCGGTCGAGCTTCTGGAGGTCGCGTTCCTCTTCCTCCAGCACCTTGTCGCGCCAGCCTTCGAAGGACCCGAAGCCCTCGTTCAGGCGCTTGGTCGCGCCACGGTCGAGCCAGACTGTCGCCTGCGTGGTGCGTTCCAGGAAGCGCCGATCGTGGCTGATGATCACGAAGGCGCTCTTGGAGGAGCGCAGCTCCTCCTCCAGCCATTCGATCGTCGGCAGGTCGAGATGGTTGGTGGGCTCGTCGAGGAGCACGATGTCGGGCTCGGGCGCGAGCACGCGGGCGAGCGCGGCGCGCCGGGCTTCTCCGCCGGAAAGATCTGCGGGCCGCGCATCCGCGCGAAGGCCGAGCCCGTCGATCATGCGCTGAACACGCCAGGCGTCGTCGGCGGGTCCAAGGCCGCTCGCGACATAGGCCTCCACGGTCGGCGCATCGCCGAAGTCCGGCTCCTGCGCGAGATAGCGGATCGTCGCCTGCGGTTGACGGAAGACCTCTCCGCCGTCCGCCTCCGCGAGCCCCGCGGCAATCTTCAGGACGGTCGACTTGCCCGAGCCGTTGCGGCCGACAAGCGCGATCCGCTCACCGGGCAGAACGTTGAGTTCGACCGAGGAGAGAAGGGGCGTGCCGCCGAAGGTGAGGCGCACGCCGTCGAGGCGCAGAAGCGGGGGAGGAGCCATGGCGGCGCTTCTACAGCATCGTCCGTGGAACCGGTATCCGTTTTAGCGTGGTGCCGGTCAGTGCGCCTGGCCGAAGCGGCCGAGGCGTTCAGCCAGGGCGAGCTCTCGTTGGAGCTGCGCCGCCTTATCGGCGCTCGGCTTGGCGAAGCAGGCGAGGAGGAGATAGGCGACCGGCGTGATGAAGAGCGTGGCGAGCGTGGCGAGGCCGAGTCCGCCCACGATGACGTAGCCGAGCGAGACACGCGCCTCGGCTCCCGCTCCCGTCGCGACGATAAGCGGAACACCGCCGACGACGGTAGCGATCATCGTCATCATCACTGGGCGCAGGCGGATGAGCGAGGCCTTCTCGACGGCTTCGCGCACGCTCGCGCCCTCGTCGCGCAGCTGGTTGGCGAACTCCACGATCAGGATGCCGTTCTTGGCCATGATGCCGACGAGCAGCACCAGCCCGATCTGGGAGTAGAGATTAATGCTCTCGCCGAAGAAGGCGAGGGCGAAGACCGCGCAGGCGACGCCGAACGGCACCACGGCGATGATGATCAGGGCCGAGACGAAGCTTTCGAACTGGGCCGCCAGCACGAGAAAGACGATGACGATGGCGAAGCCGAAGACGAGGGCGAGGCCACTCGACGTCTCCTCCAGCGTAGCCGCCTCAGCCAGCGGCTCGAGCCTCAGCGAAGAATCGAGGTGCTCGCGTGCGAAGGCCTGCACGTCATTCCAGCCCTGCTGGATGGAGTAGCCGTCCGAGAGGTCCGCCGATAGCGAGACAGCGCGCGTCTGGTTCTCGCGCGAGAGCGAGGGCGCGATGGCCTCTTCGGCGATCGTCACGACGGAGGACATCGGCACGAAGCGTCCGTCCTCGGTACGCACCGAGATGTTGCGAAGATCGCCGGGGTCGTTGACCGGGTCGCTCGTTGAGACGAGCTGGATCGGCACGGAGCGGTCATCGACGAAGGTGCTGCCGATCTCGCGGCCGTCGAGCAGCGCCTGCATCGCGGCCGCAAGGCCGTTAATGTCGATGCCGAGATCTGAGGCGCGGGTGCGGTCAATCTTGACGGAGAGCTGCGGCTGGGTGCTCTCGTCGTTGAGTTGCACGCGGCCCCACCGCCCATCCTCGGCCATGGCGTCGCGCAGCGTCTCGGCGGCGTCGGTCAGCACCTGGTAGTTCGGGCCAACGACGGCGAACTGAAGCCCGCGCCCGCCGCCGCGGATGCCGAGCGAGTTCGGCTGGATCGCGCGGGCGCGCACGCCCGGCACGTCCATGAACGCCTCGTTCAGCTCCGCCGCGATTTCCTGCTGGGAGCGTTCGCGCTCCGCCCAGTCGGCAAGCGTCATCACCATGAAGGCGGAGTTGCCGGTGCCGGTGCCGACGCGCGCGAAGATGCTCGTCGCCTCGCCGCTTTCGACATAAGGCAGGACCATCTCCTCGATCCGGCGCATCTGGGCATCGGTGTAGTCGAGGCTCGCGCTCTGAGGCGCGGAAATGCTCATTAGCACCGAACCGCGATCCTCAAGCGGCGTCAGCTGGTTGGGGATCGTCTGGAAGACGACCGCGGCCGCGCCTGCGAAGATGGTCGCGGCCACGACGACCGCGAGCGGAAAGTTCAAAGCCTGGCGCAGGAGAAGGGCATAGAGCCGGGCGAGCCAGCCGCCGAAGCGCCGGACGGCGCGCGCGGGAGCACTCGCGTTGCCGGTCTCCTTGCGCGCGCCGATCATGCGCGAGGCCACCATCGGGCACAGGGTCAGCGCGATGATCGACGAGATCGCCACCGCCATGGCCAGCACGAAGCCGAACTCGCGGAAGAGACCGCCGGCCACGCCGGGCAGGAAGGAGATCGGCACGAAGACCGCCGCGAGCGTGGCGGTCGTGGCGATCACGGCGAAGAACACCTCGCGCGTGCCGATCACGGCTGCCGCCTGCGGGCTCATGCCCATGTCCCGCCGGCGCACGATGTTCTCGAGGACGATGATCGCGTCGTCGACGACGAGCCCCGTCGCCAGAACCAGGGCGAGAAGCGTGATGATGTTGAGGGAGAAGCCGGCGAGATAGATCGCCGCGAGGACGCCGATGATCGCGATCGGCATGGTCAGCGTCGGGATGATCGTGGCGCGGAAGGACAGGAGGAAGAGGTAGATCACCGCCGCGACGGCAGTGAAGGCGAGAATCAGCGCGATCTCGACCTCGTGGATCGAGCCTTCGATGAAGGTCGCCTCGTCGCTCGTCACGATGATGCGCGTGCCGTCGGTGAGCGACTGGTTGAGCTCTGCTGCTGCAGCGCGCACGCCTTCCGAGATTTCGATGGTGGACGAACCCGCCTGCCGGATAACGCCGAGCCCGATGCCGGTCTGGCCGTTGACGCGAAGCTGCGAGGCGGCCTCGTCCGGGCCGAAGCGCACGCTGGCTATGTCGCGCAGCCGCGTCGAGCCGTTCAGGATGATGGCGCCGAATTCGTCCGGATCGGAAACATTGGCGTCGGCGCGCACGATGAGGTTCTGGTTCGCCGATTCCAGCGCGCCGGCGGGCGCGTCGAGAGAGGCGTTGCCGAGGGCCTGCGCGACGTCCGCCAGCGTCAGGCCGCGCGTTGCGAGTTCAGCGGGCCGCAGGTCGACATAGATCTGGCGCTCGCGCTCGCCGTACATCGCAACGTCCGCAACGCCCTCCACGGCGGCCAGCCGATCGGCGATCCGGTCATCGACAAGCGTCGTCAGATCCTCGATCTTCATCGTCGGCGAGAGGACGGCGAGACGCATGATCGCGTCGGCATCTGCATCCGCCTTGACGATCCGCGGATCGTCGACGTCGTCCGGCAGGCGGTTCGAGATGGAGGCGACTGCGTTCTGCACGTCGCTCGCCGCGACGTTCAGGTCGGTCGAGTCGGAGAACTCGATCGTCACGCGGCTTTGTCCGAAGCGCGAGGAGGAAGACATCGAGACGATGCCGGGAACGCGCGCCACCGCGCTCTCGATTTCGCCTGTGATCTGCCGGTCCACCGCTTCGGGTGAAGCGCTTTCGAACGTTGTCGTGACAGTGATCACCGGCCGGTCGACGTTCGGCAGTTCGCGGATCTCGACCGCACCGAAGGCCGCAAGCCCGGCGACCACGATCAGGAGATTGAGGACGATGGTGAAGACCGGACGCCGGATGAACAGCGAGGTGAACTTGGTCACCCCGTCCTGCGCGGCCGGCGTCGGCTCGCCCCCCGCCGTCACGGTCGCAGCCCGCCGTCGGCGGCCACGGAATTGCGTGCAAGGCGGGTCGGAGCGACGACGCCCAGCGCGCTCTCGCGTGCCGTCTGTCCGCTCGCGGGTGAGGCGTTGACGGAGGGCGGCGTTTCCAGTGTCGGCACGTCCTCAGGCGGAGCGTCGACGCTTTCAGGTGTGCGCACGGCCTGCCCTTCGCGAAGCTGTTGCGTGCCCTCGACCACGACCGCGTCGCCGGCAGCGAGGACGTCGGAGGCGACGAGGACCCGCTCGACATTGCGTTCGATGATCTGCACCGGCGCCTTCGAAACCGTGCCGTCCGTCACCACCCAGACGAATGAGCCGGACCGCTCCCACTGGATCGCGAGCGGCAGGACCGAGACGTAGGCGTTGCCGGCGAACCCGATGTCGACGGTGAAGGACATGCCGGGGCGAAGATCGTCGGCGGAATTGTCGATCAGGGCCTCGGTGCGCAACGTCCGGCTCGCCTCGTCGATGCGGCTGTCCAGCGCCGAGATCTGCCCGTCATAGACCCGGCCGGTGCGTGCCGTTGGCGTCGCCGAGAGCGAGTCGCCCACGGCGATCTCGGATACGAAGGCCTCAGGCGCGTTAAAGACCACCTTGAGCTGCTCGCGGTCGTCGATCGTGGCGATCAGCGTCTGGCTGCCGACGAGGGCGCCAACCTCCAGAGGGGAGAGGCCGACGCGCCCGGCGATCGGTGCCGTGATGGTGCGCTTGCCGAGTTCGATTTCGGCGGCGCGCAGGTCGAGATTGGCGGTGTCCACCGCGCGGCGTGCATCGGCCACCTGCACGGCCGTGACGGACGAAGCGAGCGCTTCGAAACGCTGGGCCTGGTCGCGAGCCGCCTGGAGGGCGATCCGGGCGCGGTCCACCGCCAGAATCTGTGCATCGTTCTCGAGCGTGGCGAGGATCTCGCCTTCCTCGACCTCTTCGCCTGGCCGGAAGGCCACGCTGGTGATGATGCCCGTCGCGTCCGGATAGATCGCCACGGTCCGCCGCGCTTCACCCGTACCGATGGCCTGCAGCCGATCGCGCGTGACGTCCGCGCGCGCCGGGTCCACCGTCACAAGCTGTGCGGCCTGTGACTGATCGCGGCGCGGCGTCGCGCCGATGCGCGCCGTCTCCGAGGTTGCGACGGCTGCGACGACCGGGCGCAGGAAACCCGGCAGGGGGCTGTCATCTGAGAGGAGATACTGGCCTGGCGCGGGGTCGAGCCGCAGCCAAGCGGCGCCGGCGACGAGTAGAACGAGAACCGCGACTGCGAATTGCTTGACGAGGGCCATGGGCGCCTTCCGCTGCAGGATCGTTCGAAAAGGGACGACTGAGGCGCCGATACCCTTGCAAAATACCCGATAGCGGCCTCTGGCGCCTCATAATTTTTCGTAAGGTGGTTGCTGCGCAGCGCCACCCTGCTTGGCAAGGCAACTTACCCAGCCGACTGTATCTCACTCGGCTAGCGGTGCGCTCCGATCCGCGCCAGGGCTCCGGGCGCCCGGAGCGCTGTCGAAGGCTGGCGCCTCTTCGAGCTGCGCCTTGGTGAACCGCGTGGTGACGATCACGGCACCGGATGGCTCCGCTGTAAAACTCAGATTGTCCATCGACATGGCGACCGGCTTCGAGCCAATCCCGAGGAAGCCCCCGACATCGATGACGATCGCATCCACGAGCCCACTGGTGCCGAGCGCGATGTCGGAGATCGTGCCGATGGGCTCACGATCCGGTCCGAAGACCTGTGTGCCGATCAGCGCGTCGGCGGTGAGTTCCGGACCGGGGGCGAGGGACGAGGCGGTGACCGGGGCGTCCTGCGCCGGCTGCGCGCCCGTGCCTGCGAGGTCCGAAGCGGCGCTTCCGGCAGGCGCGAGCGTGCTCAAGGGACGTTCCACGAAGGTGGGTGCCTCTTCGAGCTGCGTGCGCGAGACTGCCAGCGCCGGATGTGTCTCGCCGTCCGCGTCGTTGCCCAGGGCGATCGCGTCGAACGGCACGCCGACCGTCTTTTCGCCGATGCCCAGAAAGCCGCCGACACCCACCGTGAAGGCGTCTACCGTTCCACTGGCGCCGATCACGAGATCGGCGACGTTACCGATCGTGGCCGCATTGCCCGCCGGCCCGTCGTAGACCGCGTCGCCGACGAGCGTGCTCGCAAGGTAGCGGTCCGGGCCGAGGGTGGACGGATAGTCAGGCGCCTCGAGCGTATCGGCCGGCGCCGGGTCGGGCGCCTGGGCGGAGGCGTCGAAGAGGGGAGCCGCGGCCAGCTCATCAGCCGACGCCGTGATCGTGATGGCCATTGCAGCGGTGTCGCCTGGTGCGATGGACAGGCGGTCAAAGGGGATGGCGAGAAGGCGGCTTTTACCCTCGATAGCGCCCTGCGTGCGCACGACGAGCGCCAGCGCCGTGCCGTCGGCACCGACGATGACGTCCTGGATGTCGGCGGCGACCTCGTCCGGCGTCGCCGCCAGGAAGAGAGGTGCCCCGACGAGATTGGTGAACAGGTGTTGCTCGGCGTTCATCACGGTCAGGAAGGTGAAGCCGGGGCGTGCTGCCGGCGCAGGTGTTTCCGCAGCCGGCGCGGCGGGGGAGGGCGCCACGCGATCTCCGGTCGGGCCGCTCGTCCGCGTGCCCGTTTGCGCCGCGGCCGGCCCGAGAAGGGCGACGGCGGTAGCGGAGGTGATCAGGAGCGTACGGATCATTGCGGCGGTCTTTCGGTGCTTCGTCCCGATCTCGGAACAGGCGCTCGGCACGCACGGTTCCCGCACTCGCACTCGCGGCCGACATATTCGCCGATGCTTTTGCCGTTCGAGCCCTCACCAATGGGCCGACGCGCCATATCTTCATTGCGCGGGCGACGTCATGCGCGGCCGCGCCGGGGAACACGATGAAAATCCATGCCATCCTCAACAGGTCCGGCGGCACGCTGAAGACCACCGATCTCGATATGCTCGAACGGCTCATCCGGGACGAGTTCGCCCTGCACGGCCACACGATCGAGGTGGAGGTCGTCGACGGTTCGGGGGTGGGCGACGCGATCGGGCGTGCAGCGAAGCGCGATGATCTCGACGTGCTGCTGGTGGGCGGCGGCGACGGCACTGTTTCGGGCGCGGCAGCCGCCCTGACGGGACGCCCCACGGCGCTCGCGATCCTGCCGGCTGGGACGATGAACCTTTTTGCTCGCAGCTTGCAGATCCCCCCGGATCTCAACCAGGCGATCCCCGCGCTGGCGGACGGCCGCATCACGGCCGTGGACATCGCAGCGGTGAACGGCACTCCTTTCGTCCACCAGTTCGCGGTCGGGCTGCATGCGCGCATGGTCCGCGCGCGTGAATCGCTGGACTATGGCTCCCGGGTCGGCAAGATGTGGGCGACGACGCGCGCGGTCGCGGCGACAGTCAACCGGTTGCCGCTCGTCAGCCTGCGCATGGAGGTCGATGGCAGGACAGAAACCATCGAGAGCCCGGCCGTGGCCATTTCGAACAATCTCTACGGCGAATGGCATCTGCCTTACGCGGACGATCCGCAGGCTGGTGAGCTCGGCGTCTATATCTGTCGCGCGACCAAGGGCTGGGAGGTCGGCAAGCTGGCGCTCGATGTCCTGCGCGGTGCCTGGCGCAACAATCCTTCACTGACCGTTCTGCACGCGCGCAGCGTGCGGATCGAGCATCGGCACAGAAAATCGCATGACCGAGCCGTTCTGGACGGGGAACTGACGGACCTCGCAGCAATATCTGAACTCGAAATCCGCCCATGCGCGCTCAAGGTGCTCGTCCCGAGGGAGGCGACCTTGCGCGACGTCTGATCACCCGGACTAGCGAGGGGCGGAGGGGTCGTCCTGCTTTTCGTCGTCTTCCTGCTCGACGTAGGAGTGACCTCCGTCGGCCAGAAGACCGAGCGCGTTGAAGATCTGCATGCGGAATGGATCGATCGAGTTCGGGTCGTCGCCCGGTGCCTCGTCGATCGAGATGCCGAGGCGGTGCGCCAAGTCCTCGAGCCGCCCTTCCTTTTCATTGAAAGGCACGGCCGGGTCCGCGAGGATCTCCTCAATCTCGGCGCGAACTCGATCTTCGGAATACCGCGCGTCGTTCCGCGGCAAGCCTGTGTCGCTCATGCTCGTCTCTCCCGCCTCAACCGCAGCGCTTTCGGCCGATCCGGCTCACTGCGCGGCCGGCGTCTCCTGCGGTTCGACGACCCCGCCCTCGGATGGTGCCGAACCCGCAGGGTCCGCCCCCTCGGTGCTCACGCCGCTCTCCTCGACACCGCCGATATTCTCGTCGGGCTGCGAGCCCCCGTAGAAGCCGAGGCCGACGAAGACGATCAGCGCCAACACCAGAGCCGCGATCAGGATGGTCAGCACGCGTGAGCCGCCGCGGCCCTGGCGTGCTTTCGAGGGGTCGATGTCTGACATGGATCGTCTCCTACCGGATCTCGGCGTCTCGCCGTTGTCTTGATTGGGCCGGAGCCTGCGCCCCGGCCGGAGGTAAAGCCGTCAACGATCGCGCATGGAGAGTACGAGCCGCGTCACCGCCCAGACGCCGACGCCGGCGACCGGCAGGAGCAGCAGTGATTTGCGCCGGCGTACCGACCGCACCATCAGCGGCAGGTTGGAGACCGCAGCGACGCTCGCGATCGAAGCGATGTCCCGCTGGAGCCGGTCGCTCGCCCGCTGCTTGGGCGGACGGCGCGCGATGATCAGGAGGACGTAGAGGACGGCGATCGCAAACAGACACGCGGCGGCAAAGCCGAGCGCGGTGTAGAGCGCGCCATAGATCGCCGCGAACCAGACGAACGCCGCTGTCACCAAGAAGATCAGCATGACGAGCGCGACGAGACCCATCGCGGCGTAGATGATGGCCACGGTCCTCATTCGAGCGAAGAAGACGCCTGCCTCGCCCGTGAAGACCTTCGTGATCAGCTGCCCGAGCATCGATCAGTTTTTGAAAATGCGTGCGTAGAAATATCCGACCGCGGCAGCGATCAGGACGCTCTTGATCGGCTCAGCCCGGACGCGCTCGCTGATCTGGTCCTCGAACTCGCTCGCCGCCTCCTGGGCCTGGCGGAAGTAGCGCTCGCCGGTCTCGCGGACGTCGTCACGCAGGGCGAAGGCCTGGTCGCGGGCATTCGAGGCGCGGGAACCCGCCAGTGCCTTCAGGGATTCAGCGACCCCGGCAACATCCTCGCGAAGCCTTGCGACCTGAGCCTCCAGATCGGCGTCCTCGTGCTTGCCGCCCGGCTTTGGCTCGTTGGAGGAGAGGTTGGACATGGCTGATCCTTTCGGCCTGGAATTCGTTGCGATGAGCACGAGTTGCGCCCGCGTGACCAACGCTTCGGGTTCGTTTCGGTTCCGGCGGCAGCCCGTTGCCACCTGGCCTCGCTGGCTCAGGCGGCGGGTGCGACGCCGATGATCTGCGAGGAGATGGAGTCCGGCCCGAACTCGCCATCACCCTCGATGCCGAGCACTGTGGTCATGCGAGTGCGAGCGCGCGAGACACGGCTCTTGATGGTGCCGACGGCGCATTTGCAGATTTCCGCAGCCTCCTCGTAGGAGAATCCGGAGGCGCCGATCAGGATCAGCGCCTCGCGCTGGTCGTCTGGCAGGGAATCGAGCGCTTTGCGGAAATCCTGCAAATCGAGATGGCCCTGCTGCTCCGGATGCCCGGCGAGTTGCATGGCGTGGATGCCGTCGACGTCCTGAACCTCGCGGCCCTTCTTGCGCATCTGCGTGTAGAACTCGTTGCGCAGGATGGTGAAGAGCCAGGCCTTCAGGTTGGTGCCGGGCTGGAAGGTGTGTTGCTTGTCCCACGCCTTGACGAGCGTCTCCTGGACGAGATCGTCGGCGCGATCGAAGGAGCCCGAGAGCGAAGCCGCGAAGGCGCGCAGGTTCGGGATGATGGCGATCAGTTCGCGTCTGAAATCCGGCTCTTTGCTCATGGTTCAGTCCCGAGGCCTCTCCTTGGAAGCGGCCGCATCCAGCGCGTCGAGAAGAGATAGGAAGCGGTCGGGAACCGGCTCTCCCGCCACGTCGTCGTAGTACGCCTTGAGCCTGCGGCCGATGGCGGTTGTGGGGCCGAGATCGTTCTGCCGCCCTTCGTCGCTGTGTTCGCTCACAAGCTCGTCGCCCTGATTTTCACGATCGTCCATTCTGCCTCGCAGCCATCGCCCGACGGGCGTCCCGGGCTCCGACATGGGAGCGACCGGTGCATCATCCTGAGAACGCTAAGTGTACCAGTGTTCACGCTTCGCAAGACATATAGAGCGAGATTCGTTTGAAAGTGGTTGCCCTCTACCAACGCGAGGGTCTCCGCCTTATGTTGGCGGTCGTCCGGTTCCCCGCAAGGTGGGAATCATTTCCGAATGACGGCGCCAGGGGGTCCATCCGGCGATCGTCGCAGCTTCAGGTCTTCCGGTCAGGTCGATCCGTGGGGAGAGTTCATGTCGATGTCGTCGCGCATTGCGCCGCATATACCCTATCTTCGCAGATACGCGCGCGCGCTCAGTGGTTCGCAGGCCAGCGGCGACGCCTATGTGGCAGCCGTGCTCGAAGCGTTGATCGCTGAGCCGAGCCTTTTCGACACGCAGGAAAGCCCGCGCATCTCGCTCTACAAGCTGTTTTCCTCGCTCTGGCAGTCGCTGGACGTGAACATCCGTGAAGACGCGCCCGTGTCGGCTTGGGAGGAGACGGCGTCGCGCAATCTGCGCGCCATCTCGCCGCTCCCGCGCCAGGCCTTCCTTCTCGTAGCGGTGGAAGGCTTCACGACAGACGAGGCCGCCTCGATCCTGCGCGTCGATGGCGAGGAGTTCTCCCGCCTGATCGATCAGGCGAGCTCGGACATCGGTCGCCAGGTTTCGACCAACATCATGATCATCGAGGACGAACCTCTGATCGCGATGGATATCGAGCAGATGGTCGAGAGCCTCGGCCACGGCGTCACGGGCATCGCGCGCACGCACAAGGAGGCGCTTGCGCTTTTCGAGGAGCAGAAGCCGGGCATGGTCCTGGCCGATATCCAGCTCGCCGACGGCTCGTCCGGCATTGATGCCGTCAACGACATCCTCGCCAAGGTCGCGGTGCCGGTGATCTTCATCACCGCCTTTCCCGAACGCCTGCTCACCGGTGAGCGCCCGGAGCCGACCTTCCTCGTCACCAAGCCGTTCAACCCGGACATGGTCAAGGCACTTATCAGCCAGGCACTGTTCTTCGAAAGCGAAAAGCGCGCGGCCGCCTGAGGCGGGCGGCGCAGGTTCCATTCCCGATCTTCGTGCGCTGGAACTTCCCCCGACAAGCGCCGTTGACGATGGCTTTCAAGTGGGAGAAGCGGCCGGCCTGACGGCCGTTTTCCTGACCTCGACCAGACTTGGTGAACGATGCTGCAGCATGACCCGACCATCACGAGCGAGCGCGGTGCTGGCCGCCGCGCCGTCCTCGAGAACGGGTCAGCGTTGCGACCGCTGCAGCGCCGTCATGCGCGGTCAAGGCAGCGTGTCCAGGTCGGTAGGGGGTGGAGCGGATGAGCCCGGAGAAGGCGCTCAAGGCCCTCTCGGGAACCGAAATGAGCGTCTTCGCTCAGGATCTCGATCTTCGATATCTCTGGGCGTACAACACGGAGCGTTCTTGGCTTTCGGGCGTGACGCCAGGCTGTTGTGACGACGACCTCCTCGAATCAAGCGCTGCGCAGCGGGCCCGGGAGATCAAGGCTGCCGTCCTCGAAGGGCGTCAGCCGGCGCGCTTCGAGTTGCCCGTTTCGGGAGCGGACGGCACTCGGTGGTACGACGTGCGGTTGAACGTCGATCATGACGCGGACGGTTCCGTCAGTGGAGTTATCGGCACCTCACTCGAAATCACCGGCCAGAAAAAGCGCGAGGAAACGCTCAAGACGCTGCTGCGTGAACTCTCGCACCGCTCCAAGAACCTGTTGGCGATCATCCAGAGCCTCGCCAGCCAGACTGCACGCCATTCAGTGACGGTGCCGGAGTTTCTCGTGCGCTTCCGCGGCCGCATCCAGTCGCTCTCTTCCTCTCAGGACATCGTGACGGATGCGGATTGGCGCGGGGCGGATCTCTTCGGCCTCGTCACCACGCAGGTCGAGCGCTACGCGCCGGACGGGATGGCGCAGATTTCGGTCTCCGGGGTCGACGTCTATCTCTCGCCGACGGCCGCGCTGCATGTCGGTCTCGCGCTGCACGAACTCGCCGTCAACGCGGCGTCCTACGGCTCCCTTTCGATGCACGGCGGACGCGTCGAGATCCGCTCGCAGGTTGTCCTGAAGAACGGCGAACCGACGCTGCTTCTCGATTGGCAGGAGATCGCCGGTCCCCGTGTGACGGGTGACCACGACACGCGCTTCGGCACTTCCACCTTGGAGCGGATCGTGCCGAATTCCGTCGGCGGCGAGGCCATTCTTCGTTATTCGCCGGAGGGCGTCAGCTACTCCCTGAGCATCCCGCAGACCCAGTTCGAGATCATCGAATAGCGGCCCGGTTCGCATCGATGCCTCGGCGAATTTTCAGCGAAATTGGAACTTGACAAGTCGTTCGCAGTTGTAGCGGCAACTGGAGCTCGAACGCCATGGAACATCTCGTCGCCATCATGCTGCTCGTCGGATGCAACGCCGACGGTTCGCAGTGCTCTGAAATTCCCGTGCCCGCGCCCGCCTACGACAGCGTCGCGGATTGTGAGCGGGAAATGGCCATCCAGATGCGCTTCTCCTCTACCTACGACGATCGTATCCTCGGTAAATGTACCGCGGTGTCCGAAGAACTTCTCGACCAGTCGGCAACGATCGAGTGGGGAGTGAGCCGCGGCGGTGAACTGCGCGTCGAAATCATGCCGGAGGTAGAAGACACGATTGTCGTCAGTCAGGCGCGGAGCGCTGGGCAGTCGGCGACCGCGACCTCGGCTGTAAGGTGAGCCAGATTATTTTCCTCACGTCATCTTGAAACCATAGTGCTGCGCCCTTGCTACGAACGGGGACACAAAGGCTGGAAAGGCTACCGAAATGAGAAAAATCGTGATCGCGGCGGTGTCGATCGTCACTCTGGGTCTGGCGGGTTGCCAGGGCGTCGACCGCAACATCGCGGCACCGGCCGCGATCGGTGGCCTTGGTGGCGCTGCCATTGGCGGCGCGATTGGCGGTGATGTCGAAGGCGCTCTGATTGGCGCCGGTGTCGGCGCCGCTGCTGGTGCGCTGGTTGGTGCCGCGACGAACCGTCCGGGCGAGTGCGTCTACCGTGATGGCCGCGGTCAGCGGTACGTGGCGGCCTGCCCTGCCGGCTACTGAGCCATTCGCCCATCAAGGCCTTGAGAGAGCGCTCCCGGTTCGGCCGGGTGCGCTCTTTTCATTTGGAAGAGCTCCGATTTTCGGCTTGAGAAGCTTGGCGGCGGCGCCGTCATCCCCCATGTCGGTGCCAGAGCGAACGGGATGGCGATGAGCGACGATCTGAAGGCGAGAATCCTCGAAGCCCTGCGGGGCGTTCCATCTCCGCTGGGCGGAAGCGACGTGGTCGCGCAGGGGCTCGTGTCCGATATCTTCCTGGCGGACGGCAAGGCGTTCTTCTCGCTCACGGTGCCTGCCGAGCGTGCCGAGGCTCTGGAGCCCCTGCGCCGCGCGGCGGAGTCCGCTGCCGCTTCCGTCGAGGGGGTCACCGGTGCAATGGTTGCGCTGACGGCCGAGCGTCGCCCCGCCCCCCAGGGCTCGATGCCTGCGCGTCGCGCGCCCGCCCCGCGCAATGCGCCGCCCGCTGCGCCGGCTCCTCGCCGGGCGTCGGGACCGGCGGGGATTTCCGGCGTGAAGCACATCGTCGCCGTCGCCTCGGGCAAGGGCGGCGTCGGCAAATCCACCACAGCCGTCAATCTCGCGCTCTCGCTCGCGGCCACCGGCCTCAAGGTCGGTCTTCTGGATGCCGACGTCTATGGTCCGTCCGTGCCGAGGCTCCTGGCCCTGTCCGGCCGGCCCGAGACGGTGGACGGGCGCACGCTGCGCCCAATGAGCGCTTACGGCCTGAAGGCTATGTCAATCGGCTTCCTCGTCGAGGAGGAAACACCGATGATCTGGCGCGGGCCGATGGTGATGTCGGCGCTGACGCAGATGATGAGGGAGGTGGACTGGGCGCCTCTCGACGTCCTCGTCGTCGACATGCCGCCCGGCACGGGCGATGCGCAGCTGACGATGGCCCAGCAGGTGCCACTCGCCGGAGCCGTCATCGTCTCTACGCCCCAGGATCTCGCCCTCATCGACGCGCGGCGCGGTCTTGCCATGTTCCGCAAGGTCGAGGTGCCGGTCCTCGGCATCGTCGAGAACATGAGCTACTTCGTCGCCCCCGACACCGGCAAACGCTACGACATTTTCGGACATGGCGGCGCCAAGGCGGAGGCCGAGCGGCTGGGCGTGCCGTTCCTGGGTGAGATCCCGTTGGAGATGGCGATCCGCGAGGGCTCGGATGCGGGGCGCCCGGTGGTTGCGGCTGATCCGGGCGGCGCGCACTCGATTGCCTACGCGAACGTTGCGGCGAAGGTGGTCGCGGGTCTCGATGGCGCGGCTGCCCCGAGGGCGCCAGCCATCGTCTTCGAATAGCCCGACTCAGGCGGCCGTCGGCCCGCCGCGATTGAGCGCCGCCACGATCTGACGGTCGCCAATCCGGCCGAGGATGCGGCCTTTATCGGAAACCGCGACCTCCCCGCCGGTCTCGCCGAGCGTCTCCATCACCTTGCGCAGCGGCGTTGTCGGCTGCGACATGCCGGCGAACCGCGCGTCCTGCGCAGTATCCAGCAGAGGTACCATCACATCCTGTGCGGTGAGGACGCTCAGCGGATTCATGTGCGCCACGAAGTCCGCAACATAGGGGCTGGCCGGCTCGCGCACGATGTCGCGCGCCTCGCCCACCTGCACGATACGCCCGCCCTCCATGATGGCGATGCGGTTGCCGAGCTTGAAGGCCTCGTCAAGATCGTGGCTGACGAAGAGGATCGTCTTCTTCGCCTTCTGCTGGATGTCAAGTAGCTCGTCCTGCAGCTTGTTGCGGATCAGCGGATCGAGTGCGGAGAAGGGCTCGTCCATGAGGAGGACCGGCGCGTCCGTGGCGAAGGCGCGGGCCAAGCCGACGCGCTGCTGCATGCCGCCCGAAAGCTGGCCGACGCGCGCATCCGCCCAATCCTCAAGGCCGACGAGCTCGAGCTGGGCCAGCGCCCGCTCGCGCCTTTCGCGCTTGGAGACACCGGCGAACTGGAGCCCCAGCGCGACGTTCTCCGCCACCGAGCGCCAGGGCAGGAGTGCGAACTGCTGGAACACCATGGCGACGTCGCGCCGGCGAAGGCGCCGCAATTCACCGCTGCCGCAGGCGCGCGGGTCGGTTGCGCCATGCCCGGTGTCGATGAGGACGCGTCCGCGCGTGACGGGCGCAAGGCCGTTGACGGCGCGGATCAGCGTCGACTTGCCCGAACCCGAAAGGCCCATCAGGACGAAGATCTCGCCCTCGTGGATGTCGAGCGTGGCGTCCGCGACGCCGAGTGTCGTGTCGGTTTCCTCGCGGATCTCCTCGCGGCTCGCGCCGCGATCGATCAGTGGCAGGGCGCGTTCGCCACCGCGTCCGAAGACGATGGAGACGTTCTCGAAGGAAACGATCGGTGCGCGGGTCATTTGCGGCCCTCCTCGTCGATACGGAAGAAGCGGTCGAGGATGATGGCGAGGATCACGATGGCGAGCCCGGCTTCGAGGCCGCGCGAGATGTCCACGGTGTTCAGCGCGCGAAGAACGGGCACGCCAAGGCCTGGGGCGCCGACAAGCGCGGCGATCACCACCATCGAGAGTGACAGCATGATGGTCTGTGTGAGCCCAGCCATGATCTGCGGCAGCGCATAAGGGATTTCGACCGCGAAGAGCCGCTGGACGGGCGTTGCGCCAAATGCGTCGCCGGCTTCGACCAGTTGGCGAGGCGTCGAAACGATGCCGAGCCGCGTCAGGCGGATCGACGAGGGCAGGGCAAAGATCACCGTCGCGACGAGGCCTGGCACCGTGCCGAGGCCGAAGAGGATCAGTGCGGGGATCAGGTAGACGAACGTCGGGATCGTCTGCATCAGGTCGAGAACCGGACGCATAATGTTGTAGATCCACTCGCGCCGGGCCGCGAGGATGCCGAGCGGAATGCCGATCACCATGCACACGAAGGTGGCGGCGAGGACGAGCGAGAGCGTCTGGGTCGTCTCCGTCCAGTAACCGAGATTGACGATCAGAAGAAGTCCGGCCGCCGTCGTCAGAGCGGCGAGGATCGAGCGGCGTAGGGCGAAGGCGACGAGCGCGAAGGCGGCGATGACGATGAGGGGGCTGGGTGTCGCGAGGACATAGAGCAGCCCTGCGATGATGGTGGAAAGGATGTTGCTGATCGTGTCGAACAGCCAAAGAAAGTTGTCGATCAACCAGTCGATCGCGGCCTCTCCGTAGGAGCCGATCGGGATCTTGTTTGCTCGTAGCCAGTCCACTTGTGCGCGTCGCCCTGTCGTTTCGGTTCCATCGTAAAAACGTAGAAGCCCGCCGTCGGGGGCGGGCTCTGAACGTTTAGAAAGGTCGCTAGAACGTAACGGCAAGAGCCCCGAATGCCAAACTCGGGCCGAAATTGGGCAGACGGGGCGCGGTCAGAGCGGGATCGCGGTGGTGCTTTTGATCTCTTCCATCACCGCGTAGGTGTGGGTTTCGCGGATGCCCGGAAGCTCGGCCAGAGCCTTCGCCAGGAAGGCGCGATAGGCCTCCATGTCCCGCACGCGCGCCTTCAGGAGATAGTCGAAGCCGCCTGCCACCATATGGCATTCGAGGATATCGATGTTGGCCTTGGCCGCCTGCGCGAACTCGGCGAAGACGTCCTCCGTCGTGCGGTCGAGCTTGACCTCGACGAACACAATCATCCCCCGGCCGAGGCGCGCGGCGTCGAGTTGCGCGACATAGCCGCGGATGAAACCCGCTTCGGTCAGCCGTTTCACTCGTGCTGCCGTCGCTGTGGGCGAGAGGTGCACGCGGTCGGACAGTTCAACCGTCGTCAGGCGCCCGTTCGCCTGTAGCAAAGCGAGGATTCGCCTGTCCTTCGCATCGATCGCTGTGGTTTCCTCGACCATATGATCGTCCTTCATCGGAAAGCTCGGTCGTCAGCGGCTTAATCAGTGGGAAGCGCCGCGGGCAAGTCTGTATCTTGCGGCGCGTTGTCCAGCCAGCTTTCGCGAGGTGCCATGCCAGCTCCGTTCTCCGCTCCCTTCGCCCCCTCCGACGAGACGGCGGTCGCCGGACTTCTGCGCGATGTCGAGGGCTGGCCGCACGAGCGCGCGGCTGTCGATGCGCGCGCGCATCGGCTCATCGAGGCGATCCGCGCTCGGGCGAGCGGCGTGGGCGCGGTGGAGGACTTCCTGCGCGAGTTCGGCCTGTCGAGCCGCGAGGGGCTGGCGCTGATGGTCCTGTCGGAGGCGCTTCTGCGCGTGCCCGACAAGGCTACGCAGGACAAACTGATCGAGGACAAGATCGGCGCGGGCGACTGGGCGAACCGTGAACCGGTCGGTGACGGCGCGCTGATGGCCGCCTCCGCCTGGGCGCTCGGCCTCTCGGCTCGCATCATCCGACCGGGCGAGACCCCGTCCGGCGTCCTGTCCGGCCTCGTCAAGCGCGTCGGCGCGCCCGCCGTGCGCAACGCCACACGTCAGGCCATGCGCTTTCTCGGCCGCCAGTTCGTGCTCGGCGAGACGATCGAGAACGCGCTGGAGCGCGCCCGAGCGTCGGAGAAGAAGGGCTATCGCCACTCCTATGACATGCTCGGCGAAGGCGCCCGCACCCGTGCCGACGCCGAGCGCTACCGCCGCTCCTATGCCGACGCCATCGAAGCGATCGGGCGCGCGGCCGGCAACAAGGCGCTGCCGGACAGGCCGGGTATTTCGGTCAAGCTCTCGGCGCTGCATCCGCGCTACCAGCCGACGCACCGGGAGGCGGTGCTTGCCGAACTCGTGCCCGTCGTGCGCGAGCTTGCCGAGAAGGCACGGTCCTACGACCTCAATTTTACGATCGACGCGGAAGAGGCTGCGCGCCTCGAACTCTCGCTCGACGTGATGGACGCGGTGGTGACGACCTCCGACTTCTCGGGGTGGAGCGGTTTCGGTCTTGCCATCCAGGCCTATCAGAAGCGCGCGCTAGCCGTGATCGAGCATGTCGATGCGCTGGCGGCGGAGGCCGGCAACCGCATGATGGTGCGCCTCGTGAAGGGTGCCTATTGGGACACCGAGATCAAGCGCGCGCAGGAAGAGGGCGCCGAAGGATTTCCAGTCCATACCGTCAAACCGGCGACTGATCTGTCCTATCTCGTTGCGGCGCGCTCGCTGCTCGACAAGCGCGCGCGGCTCTATCCGCAGTTCGCCACGCACAACGCCGTCACCGTCGCGACCATTCTCGAAATGGCCGGCGAGGACCGTACGGGTTTCGAGTTCCAGCGTCTGCACGGCATGGGCGAGACGCTCTATGAGGCGGTGCGCGAGGAGACAGGCGGCACGCTCGCCTGCCGCATCTACGCGCCGGTCGGCGGCTATCGCGATCTTCTCGCCTATCTCGTGCGCCGGCTTCTGGAGAACGGCGCCAATTCCTCCTTCGTCGCCAAGGTGGGCGATCCGAAGGTTCCGGTCGCCGATCTGATCGTCCATCCGCAGGACGCCCTTCGCAGCGGCCGCCACTCGCATGGCGGCATCAAGGCGCCCGCCGCGCTGTTCGGCACGCGCCGAAACTCGCACAGCGTCGAACTCGGCGACCGCAAGGCGCTGGGCGCGCTTCTGGCCGCGCGCGATGCTGTTCGCTTCGAAGGCCTCACGGCCGAGCCGCCGAAGGGGATGCAGACGCTGGCGGCCGGAGAGGTGCGCTCTCCGGCCGACGGCCGTCTCGTCGGCAAGGTCGTCGCTCTGGATCCCGAAGGCGCGAGCGCGCTGGTCGAGAAGGCGCGCGCCAGCGTCCGCGAAGCGGATGTCGTTCCCGCCGCGACGCGTGCGGCACACCTGCGCGGCGCGGCCGATCTGATGGAAAAGCGCGAGCCCGAAATCCTCGCGCTTCTGGCAGACGAGGCCGGCAAGACGTTGGAGGACGCCATCGCGGAACTGCGCGAAGCCGTAGACTTCTGCCGCTTCTACGCCGACGAGGCCGAGCGGGTGTTGCAGAACCCTGTCGCGCTGCCCGGTCCGACGGGCGAGGAGAACCGGCTTCGCTACCGCTCGCGAGGCGTCGCGCTCGCTATCTCGCCCTGGAACTTCCCGCTGGCGATCTTCATCGGGCAGGTTGCAGCGGCCTATGCCGGCGGCAACGTCGTCATCGCCAAGCCGGCCGAGCAGACGCCGCTGATCGCCGCACTCGCGGTCTCGATCCTACAAGAGGCCGGCGTTCCGGCCGGACACGTCATGCTCGCGCCGGGAGACGGCAAGGTCGGTGCCGCGCTTGTCTCCCATCCCGCGACCGCGCTCGTGGCCTTCACCGGCTCGACCGAGACGGCCTTCGCGATCAACCGGGCGCTGGCCGCACGCAATGCCCCGATCGCGCCGCTGATCGCGGAGACCGGTGGCATCAACGCGATGATCGTCGATGCCACGGCTCTGCCGGAGCAGGTGGCGGACGATGTGATCCGCTCCGCCTTCCGCTCCGCAGGCCAGCGTTGCTCGGCCCTGCGCCTGCTTCTCGTGCAGGAGGATGTCGCTAACCGCATCGTCGAGATGGTGGAAGGGGCGGCGCGCGAGCTTTCGATCGGGGACCCGCGTGACATCGCGACGGATGTCGGGCCGGTCATCGACGCCGCGCAGGCCGCCATGCTGCGCGATCACATGGAGACTATGAGGGCGACGCAGCGCGTGCGCTTTACGGCCGAACTCGACGCGGACCTTCCGACCGACGGGCACTGGATCGCGCCCGCCATCGTCGAGCTCGATCGTCCGCAGGCGCTTGATCGCGAGGTGTTCGGGCCGATCCTGCATGTCGCGACCTTCAAGGCCGGCGAGATCGGCAAGGCCGTCGATGCGGTGGAGGCGACCGGCTACGGCCTCACTTTCGGTATCCACTCGCGCATCGACACGACCATCGCGGCGGTGAGCGAGCGGATCAGCGCCGGCAACGTCTACGTCAACCGCAACATGATCGGCGCGATCGTCGGCTCGCAACCCTTCGGCGGCTCGGGCCTGTCCGGCACGGGGCCGAAGGCGGGCGGGCCGAACTACCTCCTGCGTTTCGTTCGCGAGCAGGTCGTCTCCACCGACACGACGGCGGCCGGCGGCAACGCCAGCCTCGTCTCAGCCGATGCGGGATAGGTGGTGGGCCGGATCGACGACTTTCCCGTTGCGTCCGGCCCGTGCTTTGGCTAACGATCTGGCCATGACGCGGAACACGAACGCAACGAAGTGGTGGCAGGCTCGCTGACAGGCGGCCCGTGACGCTTTGCGCTCTCATGCGCGACGACCGAACCAAGGCCGCTCCGGATCATCCGGCGGCCTTTTTTCTTTGACGGCCGCCGAACCCGGGCATCGACAGGGAACGATTCGAAGATGACCGTTGAAGCCATTACCCAAGGCGCCGAGCGCTTCGTCACCGAAGGCGGCGTGACCGTCACGCGCTCTCGCGAGACGATCCCCTACGACGGCGCGATGGAGGCGGTGATCGACCGCCTCGACACGCGGCGCGGCGCGGTCTTCTCGTCCAACTACGAATATCCGGGCCGCTATACGCGCTGGGACACGGGCATCGTCGATCCGCCCGTCGTCATCACTGCGGCGCGTCGGCAAATGCGCATCGAGGCGCTGAACGCGCGCGGCGACGTCATCCTCGGCTTCCTCGCCGATGCGCTGAAGGGGCATGGCGACATCGCCGCCTTCGCCGTCGACGGCGGGCGCATCGACCTCACCGTCCAGGAGCCGGACCGCATCTTCGCCGAGGAAGAACGCTCGCGCGCGCCGACCGTCTTCTCGGTGCTGCGTGCGATTGTCGCTCTGTTCAAGTCGTCGGCCAACGGCGATCTCGGCCTTTACGGCGCCTTCGGCTACGACCTCGCCTTCCAGTTCGACGCCGTGCCCGAGACGCTGGAGCGCCCGGAGGACGGCCGCGACCTCGTCCTCTTCCTGCCGGACGAGATCCGCACCGTCGATCATCACACGGCCTCGGCCTATGTCGACCGCTTCACCTTCGAGAAGGGCGGGCGCTCGACCGAGGGGCTCTCCGGCGGCAATCCGGACGCGCCGTTCGAGCGCTCCGACGCCATCCCGCCGCGTGGGGATCACAAGCCGGGCGAATACGCGAGCCTCGTGCGCCGCGCCAAGGAGAAGTTCATGCGCGGCGACCTCTTCGAGGTCGTGCCGGGGCAGACCTTCCTTGAGCGCTGCGAGAGCGCGCCCTCGGCCGTGTCGCGGCGGCTGAAGAGCATCAACCCCTCGCCCTACTCGTTCTTCGTCAATCTCGGCGACAATGAGTTCCTGATCGGCGCCTCGCCGGAGATGTTCGTGCGCGTTTCGGGCCGGCGCGTCGAGACGTGCCCGATCTCCGGCACGATCAAGCGCGGCGCCGACGCGATCTCCGATTCCGAGCAGATCCTAAAACTCCTCAACTCCAAGAAGGACGAGTCCGAGCTCACCATGTGCTCGGACGTCGACCGCAACGACAAGAGCCGCGTCTGCGAGCCGGGCTCCGTGCGCGTCATCGGCCGCCGCCAGATCGAGATGTATTCGCGCCTGATCCACACGGTGGACCATATCGAGGGCCGCCTGCGCGAGGGCATGGACGCGATGGACGCGTTTCTCTCGCATGCCTGGGCGGTGACGGTGACGGGCGCGCCGAAGCTCTGGGCCATGCGCTTCCTCGAGAAGAACGAGAAGAGCCCGCGCGCCTGGTACGGCGGCGCCGTCGGCATGATGCACTTCAACGGCGACATGAACACCGGCCTGACGCTGCGTACGATCCGTCTGAAGGACGGCATCGCTCAGGTGCGCGCTGGCGCCACGCTTCTCTACGATTCAAACCCGGAGGAGGAAGAGGCCGAGACCGAGTTGAAGGCCTCGGCGCTGATCTCGGCCATCCGCGAAGCCGGCAAGGCGCAGGCCGCGCCCGCCGCCGGGTCGGGCGCGAAGGTCGGGGAAGGGGTTTCCATCCTCCTCGTCGATCACGAGGATTCCTTCGTCCACACGCTGGCGAACTACTTCCGCCAGACGGGAGCGAACGTCACCACAGTGCGCACGCCCGTGCCGGAGGAGGTGTTCGACCGCGTCGCTCCCGATCTCGTCGTGTTGTCGCCCGGGCCCGGTACGCCGGACGATTTCGATTGCCGCGGCACGATCGCGCAGGCGCGCAAGCGCGACATGCCGATCTTCGGCGTCTGCCTCGGCCTGCAGGCGCTTGCCGAGGCCTATGGCGGGCAGCTTCGCACGCTGCACGTTCCCGTCCACGGCAAGCCCTCGCGTATCCGCGTGCAGAAGCCGGGCGTGATCTTCGCGGGCCTCCCCGGCGAGGTGACGGTCGGGCGCTATCACTCGATCTTCGCCGACCCGGTTCGCCTCTCGAAGGACTTCGAGGTGACGGCCGAGACAGACGACGGCGTGGTCATGGCCTTCGAGCACAAGCACGAGCCCGTGGCGGCTGTGCAGTTCCATCCGGAATCGATCATGTCGCTCGGTGGCGAGGCCGGCATGCGCATGATCGAGAATGTCGTGAAGCATCTGCCCCGTCGGGCGAGGACGAAGGCGGCCTGAGAGCATGACCACGAGCGCGGCCGATCAGCCGGCGGGGCGCCCGCGCGCCTCGCTCGCCCAACGCGAGCGTGCGACCCTGCGTCTGGCGATCGCGACGGTCGCCGTCGCGGTGATCGTTCTCGGCCTGAAATACGCGGCCTACGCCGTTACCGGCTCCATCGCGCTCTTCTCGGATGCGCTGGAATCCATCGTCAACGTCGTCGCCGGGCTCGTCGCGCTCTGGGCCGTGCACGTCTCCCACCAGCCCGCCGACGCCGGACATCCTTTCGGGCACCACAAGGCGGAGTACTTCTCGGCCGTCGTCGAAGGCGTCCTCATCGTCCTCGCTGCACTGCTGATCCTGCGCGAGGCCTGGGGCGCGTGGCAGGAACCGCGCCTCCTGGACGCGCCGCTCATGGGTCTTGCGATCAACGGCGTCGCGACGCTCGTGAACGTCTGCTGGGCGACCTTCCTTCTTCGCAAGGCGCGCGAACTGCGCTCGCCGGCGCTGGACGCCGACGGTCGGCACATCATGGCGGACGTCGTCACGTCGGTGGGCGTCCTCGTCGGCCTTGTCCTCGCCGTCCTCACCGGCTGGGCGGCGCTCGATCCGGCGCTCGCCGCGCTCGTGGCGCTGAACATCCTGCGGGAGGGGTTCAATGTGGTGACGAAGTCGCTGTCCGGCCTTCTCGACGAGGCGATGGAGCCGGCCGACGATCTGCGCGTGCGCGAGATCGTCTCGATGAACGGCGACGGCGCGATAGAGGTCCATGATCTGAAGACGCGTGCCGCCGGCCGCGCGGTCTTCATCGAATTCCACATGGTGGTCCCGAGCGAGATGACGGTCGGCGACGCGCATGTCATCTGCGACCGGGTCGAGGCTGCGCTCGAAGCCGAGTTCGAGGGCGCGGTCGTGACGATCCATGTCGAGCCCGAGGAAGAGGCCAAGCGGACCGGCGTGCCAATCCTCTAGCCGGCCGTCAGGGGGCCGCTGCCCTCGCCTGCCTTCTTTCAGGTGATGGTGCGTTTGCCGCCCCGCTGGCCATGATTGCGGCGAAGAGCGGCAACACGACGGCGCTGCCCGCCGCGCCCCATACGGCGCCGAAGAGCGGCGCGCCGGCCGTCTGGCCGAGCGCCAGCACCAGGAACGGCAGGCCGAGACCGAGTTCCGGCCGGTCGGGGTAGAGCTCGATGCCCCAGAGGAGGAACGCGCCCGTCGAGAGGATGTAGGCGAGGCCGAAGAGCCCCATCGCGGCGAAGGCGAGAGCCGGCACGACGCTCGCCGCTGCCATCGCCATGATCGCGAGAGCCATCGCCAGAACGGCTAGCCGGTGCACCGCCCCGACGCCGAACCGGTCGGTGAGGGCGCCTGTCGCGATGCCGAGGACACCGGCCGCCCCCAGAACGATCCAGGCAAGGGCGAGGGCACCGTCCGCGAAGCCGAACTCTTCCCGCAGGAGATTTGCACCGAAGGTCCAGATCGAAGTCGATGCGACACCCACGAGTGCGGCGCTTGCCGAAAGCGCGAAAACGCCCGGGCGCCTGAACTCGGCAAGGGAGGCGCTCGCCGGTCGCGCCTCGTAGCTCTCGGCGGAGGGGACGGCGAACCACAACCAGAGCGAAACGCCCGCCGCGATGGCAGCGAAGAGGGCGTAGAGCTCCCGCCAGCTTCCCGCGAAGGCAAGGACGGCCATTCCCGAGAAGACGATGCCAGCGGCCGTGCCGGCGTTGATCGCCCCGTTCGCCTTCGCCCGCGCATGGTCCTCGATCGAACGTGAGACGGCGGCGGCCAGCGGCGGCGAGGTGAGGCCGGTGCTGAGTCCGGCGAGCGCGATGGCCGGGCCGAGGGCGAGGGCCGACTGCGCGAAAACGACGAGCGTGAGACCGATGGTCGCCGTGACGCCCGCGAGAAGGGCGATGCGGCGCTCGCCGAGGCTGCCCTTCGCCATGAAAGCGAAGATGATACCGACGCAGTAGGCGGCGAAGGAACTGCCGCCGATCCAGCCCGCGCTGACAGTGCCGAGCGCTAGATCCTCGCGGATGTCGGGGAGGAGCAGCCCGTAGGCGAAGCGTGCGAGGCCGTAGGTCACGGCTGTCAGTGCGAAACCGGCTGCGACGAGGTTCAGACGCCCGCTCATCGAGCGCGCTCCCTGGCGGCGACCACGAGCAGTCGCGCGGCCCGCTGCGCCGCGTCCACGACGGAGAGGTCGGCGACGCTCGCCGCCGCCGTCGCGCCTTCGAAAAGGAGCCAGATCTGCGTGGCGAGTTCCGCGTCCTCGCGGCCAGTCTCCATTTCGACGCGGGCGGCAACCTCTTCCTCGAAGGCGCGCTTCCGTTCGCGAACGAGCGCGACGATGTCCGCCTTCCCGCTGCCGAATTCGGCGCGCGCGCGCATCAGCATGCAGCCGTTCGCGCCGCGCTCGCGCAGCCAGTCGCGCAGCACCTCGAAGACCGCGTCCACCGGGGCCGCGTCGCATTGCGAGAGCCGTTCCATGAACCGGTTGTCGCGGTCCTCCAGGACGGCGAGCACCAGCCCGTCACGCGAGCCGAAATGCTTGTAGAGCGTGCGGGTGGAGGTTCCGGAAGGAGCGAGGATGCCGTCGATACCGGCGCCGCGAAGGCCCCCCGCGTCGAAGGCTTCGCTCGCCCCTGCGATGATGTCGTTGCGCTTGTCCATCAACAACAATGTAAAACGATCGGTTTACATTACAAGGTCGACCGTGCCGGACAGCGCACGGGCCGCGCCTCTTGCCTTTCGCCGCGGCCTGCCGCATGTTCCCGGCATGAACGCTGCACAGACCATGATCCAGGTCACGACCCGCGCCGCTGCCGCGCGCTGCGTCGACGCGCGTTCGCTCGGCCTTCTCCTTCTCCTTAGCGGCGACCGTCGGGCCCGTTAGGAAGGGGCGCCCGGCGGTCGAGCCGGCGCCGACAAGAAGCGCCCTGTCCCTTCGGCTTCACATCGAACGTTGAATGGTCGATGACGCAGGTCCCGCGACAATCCGCGCCCGTCATCGCTGCCGAAGAAGGTCAAGACCCATGAGCTCCACGCCCGTGATGGCGAAAGCCGCCGATAAGTATCAGCCCTATCCCCCCGTCGATCTGCGTGACCGCCAGTGGCCGGACAAGCGCATCGAAAAGGCCCCGATCTGGTGCTCGGTGGACCTGCGCGACGGTAATCAGGCGCTGGTCGATCCGATGGGCCACGAGCGCAAGGCGCGCATGTTCAAGCTGCTTGTGGACATGAAGTTCAAGGAAATCGAGATCGGTTTCCCGTCGGCCTCGCAGACCGATTTCGACTTCACGCGCTGGGCGATCGAGAATGGCGAGGTGCCGGACGACGTATCCCTTCAGGTGTTGGTGCAGTGCCGGCCGGAGCTGATCGAGCGCACCTTCGAGAGCGTGGAGGGCGCGCGCCGCCCGATCATCCACTTCTACAACTCCACCAGCGAGCTTCAGCGCCGCGTCGTCTTCGCCAAGGATCGCGAGGGCATCAAGGGCATCGCGACCGATGCGGCCAAGATGATCGTCGACCGCGCCGAGAAGGCGGGCGGCGGTTACCGCTTCCAGTACTCGCCCGAGAGCTTCACCGGTACCGAGCTCGAATTCTCGCTGGAGATCTGCAACGCCGTTGCGGAGATCGTGAAGCCGACGCCCGAAAACCGCCTGATCCTCAACCTACCGGCCACCGTCGAGATGTCGACGCCCAACATCCATGCCGACCAGATCGAGTGGATGAGCCGCAATCTCGACAATCGCGACGCGATCATCCTGTCGCTGCATCCGCACAACGACCGTGGCACGGGCATCGCGGCGACCGAGCTCGGCCTGATGGCGGGGGCGGATCGGGTCGAGGGCACGCTGTTCGGCAATGGCGAGCGCACCGGCAATGTCGACGTGGTGACGCTGGCGCTCAACATGTTCACGCAAGGGGTGGACCCCGAGCTCGACGTCTCCGACATCAACCGCATCAAGGACGTCTACGAATACTGCAACCAGCTGCCGATCGGCGAGCGGCACCCTTATGTGGGCGAACTCGTCTACACGGCCTTCTCCGGCTCGCACCAGGACGCGATCAACAAGGGCATGAAGGCGAAGGAGACGGCCAACAAGCCGCTTTGGGAAGTGCCCTATCTGCCGATCGACCCGAAGGATGTCGGCCGCTCCTACGAGGCGATCATCCGCATCAACTCGCAGTCCGGCAAGGGCGGCATCGCCTATGTGCTGCAGGCCGATTACGGGCTGAACCTGCCGCGCAATTTGCAAGTCGAGTTCCGCGAGACGATCCAGCGCATCACCGACGAGGAGGGGCGCGAACTGCCGGCCAAGCGCATCTACGAGGAGTTCCTGCGCACCTATGTCGAGCAGCCGCAGGGGCGCGTGGCCTATGTCGACCATTTCACCCGCTCCACGGCTGACCGCGCCTCGCGCATCCTCGAGGCAACGATCCGCGATCAGGGAACGGAGGCGACGATAGAGGGACGCGGCTCGGGTTCGATCGAGAGCTTCATCGACGCCCTGAACCGGCATCTCGGCCTCTCGATGAGCATCGTGGACTATTCCGAGCATTCGCTCCAGCGCGGTTCGGACGCGCGCGCGATCACCTACATGGAGATCGAGCACGAGGGCGGCCGCGTCTTCGGCGCCGGCATCGACCAGAACGCCGTGACGTCCTCTTTGAAGGCGATCGTCTCGGCCGCCAACCGCATCCTCGCCGGTTGAAAAACCGGCGGAAGGCCCGGCGCCAGCCTTGCCCGTTACTCTGGAGATGACGTAACGGAAAGTAGCGGCGCCGGGTGCCGCCGATGGGAGTGGCGGAGATGGCCGAGGCGAACATCACGCGCAAGGCGGCGAGCGGCACGCGGCGGCTGGCTGAGGCGGTGCGTGCCGCCAAGATCACCGCCGCCCAGCGCACCGACGTCGTCGTCGACATCCGCGAGGCCGACCGCGCGCGGCTGGAGATGTTCGCCGACGAACTCCAGCCGATCGTCGAGGCGGTGCCGGCCGAGGACGACCTTTTCGACTTCTATCTTTCGGGCGGCCCGCAGCCGCGTTTCTGGGTCGACGGCACGGCGCATGTCACGATGGCGCGTGACCGGCGCACCTACCACTTCGCCCGGGAAACCCGGCTCGGCCGCGTCACCCTGTGCGAATCACCGGAACTGCGCATCGTCGCCGACGCCGTGACCGACTATGTCGCGGAACGCATCGTAGAGCGTGACCGTGCCTTCGCGCTGATCGATAACGCGGCCGAGGGCATGGCGGCGCGCAGCGCGGCCCGCGACGGCTCGCAGGAGCCGATGGCGGCACCGGCAAGGCCGCGCACGGCAGGGCCTGCCGCCGGTCTCGTCATCGCCGTCTCCTGGCTCCTTATCGGTATCGTCCTTGGCCTTGCGGCCTTCGCCGGCTTTGCGGCCTGGCGCGGCGTCCCGCTCATCTGAGGAAGCGGCGCCCGGCGAGCCTGCGCGCGGCCAGCACCAGCCCGCCGGCGAGAAGTCCCCAGACGGCGGCGCTGACGCCGAAGAACGCGATACCGGACGCTGTCACGAGAAAGGCGATCGCGGCAGCCTCGCGTTCGCCGTCGCGCTCCATCGCGGCTTTCAGCGAGGCGGCGAAGACGCCGAGGAGCGCGAGCCCCGCGACGGTCGCGACAAGCAGGGGCGAGCCAGCGGTCAGCGCGACAAGGACCGCTGCCGACAATCCGAAGGCGATGTAGCAGAGTCCCGAGACGACCCCCGCGATCCAGCGCAGGCTGCGGTCGGGCCCCGCGCTTTCGCCGGCGCAGAGCCCCGCGGTGATGGCGGCGAGGATCACCGAATGCGCTCCGAAGGGCGCGGCGGCCACGCCGAGGCCGCCCAGCGTTGCAAAGAGCGGGCCGGGCGCGGGATCATAGCCGTTGGCCTTCAGGATCGTCAGGCCCGGTACGTTCTGAGAGGCCATCGAGATGACGAAGAGCGGGACACCGAGGCCGACCGCCGCCGAAAGATGGAATTCGGGCGTAACGAGAACGGGGGTCGCCATGAGTGGCCCCGCGAAGGAGAAGCCCGGCGGCAGCGCGGCGACGACGAGCGCGACGGTGACGGCGGTAGCAGCCGGCACGGCGAAGAGCGGGCGCCAGAGCGAGATGGCGATGAAGCTGACGATGATCGCACCGGCCGCGAGAGGCGCCTCGACCATGGCACGGACGGGCGCGAGGCAGAGATCGAACAGGATGCCGGCGAGCATGGCGCTGGCGAGCGAGCTCGGAATGCGTGCGATGGCCGTCGCGACGGGGCGCACAAGGCCGGCGGCGAGCGTCAGGAGCCCAGCCACGATGAAGGCGCCGACAGCGCCGGCGAACCCGCCCTCCGGCACGCCGGCCGCCACGAGGAAGGCCGCGCCGGGAGAGGACCAGGCGATATTCATCGGAATGCGCGTGACTGCGCTGTAGACGATGCCGCCGAGGCCCATGACGAGCGAGATGGCGAGCAGCCCGGACGCCGCCTGATCGGGCGTTGCGCCGACGCTGGTCAGCCCCTGCAGGACGACGGTGAAGGTCGAGGAATAGGCGACGAAGGCGGCAAGAAAGCCGGCAGCGATCGGCGGCAGGAAGGCTTGCACGGGCGGTGGCGGCTTTCGACGCTACGGCATCGGCCCCAAACCCCTCTCGGATTTCGGAAAGCCAGATGCGCGGAAGGACTCTTCGCCTGCCTTACCGCATCGACCGCGAGGCGAAAACACCTGCCCCCGACAGCCGGCGACCCCCTCGCATCAGCTCGCCATCCGCGCCGGCCTGGCGTCGACGCGCGGCTTGGCCTCCACCGCGCGCCCATCCACAAGAAGTTCGCGCTCGCGGATCCAGTCGATGCCGGTGCTGTCGGGTCGGAGGCCACGCTCGCGCTGGGCGAGCGACCATCTGCCGGGCTCCCCTTCGATCTCGAAGAGGTTGTAGCGCGAGGCTGGCTTTTCTTCGTCGCCCGCGCCCTGGCTGGCGCTGGGCACACCGACGACCGGCACCTTCGCATCGTCCGGGCCGCCGAGCCAGTAGAGCGTGTCGAGATGGGTGTGGCCATGCAGCACGAGTTCGGCGCCCAGATCGCGGATCATCTTGGAAAAGAGCTGCTTGCCGATCAGCCGCTTCGACCACGCCGCCGCCCCGGAGATTGGCGGGTGGTGGATGAGGACGACGCGGAACAGGCCCTTCTCCTTCGTCTGCCGCAGAAGCCGCGCGGTGGCCAGCGCCTGCCCGCGTTTGAACGTGCCGGTGGCGAAGAAGGGTGCCGTTGCCTCCGCCGAGGAGACGCCGATGATCGCGACGTTGTCGCGCACGCGCAGATAGGGAAACTTGCGCATGCCGTTCCTGTAGCGGTCGCCGATCAGATAGGGGTGCCACTCGCGATAGGCGCGGTTGAGCGCACCGGGCACGTAGGCGTCGTGATTGCCCGGCACCAGCGAGACCCAGTGCGGGTCGCCGAGGTCTTCCAGCCAGATCTTCGCGCCCTCGACCTCCTTGCGGGTGGCCAGGTTGACGAGGTCGCCGGTGACGGCGACATGGTCCGGCGCCTGCGCCTTCATGTCGGCGACGAGGTGGATCAGCGTATCGCCGAACATCGCCCGTTTCCGGTTGCGCTGCCAGTTGATGTAGCCTGTGATCCGCTTCGAAACGAGTTCGCGGTACGAGACTTGTGGAAGCGGGCCGAGATGGATGTCGGACAGATGGGCAAGGCGGAACATGCGGCCAATCTAACCGGCGCTTCGGCCAAGGAAAGGGCAGGGGCCTTCGCGAAACGGTGAAGCGGTCGATTTATCTGCGGGCGCTGCACCTCGCCCATCTCGTGCGCCGCCCGATGACGCTCGGCGTGCGCGGCGCGGCCTTCGACCGGGAGGGTCGCGTCTTCCTCGTGCGCCACACCTATGTCTCGGGGTGGCTGATGCCTGGCGGCGGCGTGGAGGCCGGCGAAACGGCCGAGAACGCACTGCGGCGTGAACTGTCGGAGGAGGGCAACCTCGTTTGCGAGAAAACACCGCGCCTCGTCTCGGTTCATCTGAACCGGGCGGGCTCGTCCCGCGACCATGTGATCTTCTATCGCATCGATGGCGTGCAGCAGAGCGCGCCGCGCGAGCCGGACCGCGAGATCGCCGAAAGCGCTTTCTTCGCGCTGGACGCCTTGCCGGACGGCACCAGCGAGGCGACCCGCAGGCGCCTTGCCGAACTTCTGGAGGGCACGCCGTCGGACCCCTTCTGGTAGGGGTCAGGCCGCCTTCAGCCGCTCGCGCCCGTGCGGTCCCGCCAAATCCTGATCGGGGCCCAGCGGCACGATCCGGGTCGGATTGATGGTCGCGTGGCTCTCGTAATAATGGTGCTTGATGTGGTGGAAATCGGTCGTCTCCGCGACGCCCGGCCACTGGTAGAGCTCGCGCAGGTAGCCGAAGAGGTTCGGATAGTCGGCGATCTGCCTGAGGTTGCACTTGAAGTGGCCGTGGTAGACGGCGTCGAAGCGCACCAGCGTCGTGAACAGACGCCAGTCCGCCTCGGTGATGCGCTCGCCCATGAGGTAGCGACGGTTCGAAAGCCGTGCCTCCAGCTCGTCCAGCGCTTCGAAGAGCGCGTGGAAGGGTCTCTCGTAGGCCTCCTGCTTCGTCGCGAAGCCGCATTTGTAGACGCCGTTGTTCACCGCGTCGTAGATCGTCGCGTTGATCGCATCGATCTCGCCCCGCAGATCGGCCGGATAGAAGTCCGGCGCCTGCCGCGTCGCGAAGGCATCGAAGCCGGTGTTGAGCATCCGGATGATCTCGGCGGACTCGTTGTTGACGATCGTCCCGGTCTTCCTGTCCCACAGGACCGGCACCGTCACGCGGCCGGTGAAGGTCGGATCGGCCTTCAGGTAGACTTCGTAGAGCTTCGAGGCGCCGTTCACCGTGTCGGGGATGGTGCCCTGGCGGTCGGAGAACTCCCAGCCGTTTTCGCCCATGAACCAGTCCACCACCGAGAGCGAGATGACCTCCTCGAGCCCCTTCAGCTTGCGGAAGATCAGCGCCCGGTGCGCCCAGGGACAGGCGAGGGAGACGTAGAGGTGATAGCGGCCGCTCTCGGCCGGAAATCCGTCCTGCCCGTCCGGGCCCGGCGCGCCGTTCGGCGTGATCCAGTTTCGGAAGCTCGTCTTGGTGCGCTCGAAGGAGCCGCCCGTCTTCTCCGTGTCGTACCACTGGTCGCGCCATTCGCCGTTCACCAGAAGTCCCATCTCATTGCTCCGTCTCTGCCGGTTTCCTCCCGTCCGTAAAGCAGGCACGGCGCCACCGTTCCACCGGATTGGAGGTGACGGATCGTCAAGGCGAGAAAGCATGGCGATGGACGAACGCGCCGGCCGGTGCTATGGGGCGAATCCGAGCGGGAGCGCGCCGGGCGCGCTTTAGGGGGGGGAGCTTCCATGCGGATGGAGCGACGACGACAGGTGACGGTGGCCAACGCCACGCGTCCGCGCGCCGCCTCCGCCTGAGCCCTTCTCGGGGTCGGCGGGCGGCAAGATTGCCCTGCCTGCCGGAACCCGAGCCATGATGTCGCTTCCCGCGCACCTCCAGATCGAATTCACCCTTGAGACCGCCGCCCATGACGAGGCGGTGGAAGCCCTGTCCGCCGAAGCCTTCGGGCCGGGCCGGTTCACCCGCGCTGCCGCGCGGGTGCGCGAGATGACGCCGCACGACCGCTCTCTGTCTTTCGTGGCGATGCGCGGAGCCGAATTCGTGGGCTCGGTGCGACAGACGCGGGTGATGGTCGGCACGCGGCCGGCGGTGATGCTCGGCCCGCTCGCGGTCAAGCCCGCCTTCAAGGGGAAGGGAGCCGGGCGCGCGCTGATGGCGATGGCGGCCGATGCCGCCCGCCTGGCCGGGGAGACGGCGATCTTCCTCGTCGGCGACCGCGCCTATTACATGCCGCTCGGCTACGAGCCGCTGCCCGCGCGCTCCGTCCTCATGCCCGGCCCGGTGGACGAGCGGCGCATCCTCGGTCTCGCGCTCGTACCGGGTGCGCTGCAGGGATTGTCTGGAGCCGTCGGTCCGCGCTGACCGGCTGCCGGTCAGATGAGGGAGGCCAGTGCCTCGCGCGCGCTGGTGCGCATGCCGACATCGCCGTAATGCTCGCCCATCCAGCTTTCGGCCGCCGCGCGCCCCAGATCGCGCAGGCGTGTCAGAGCGGAGAACCGCGTATCGAGCTTGCCGGCTGTGCCGCCCCGCTGCAACTCTGACCCGGCCGCGATCATGTGAACACGCAGCGCGGCGACGGCGCGCAGCGTCCGGTCCGCGAAATGCTCGTCTTTCGCGAGCCTCTGGATCTGTGCGACGGTGCGAAGGTCGCGCAAAAGCGAGGCGTTGAAGGTGATCTCGTTGACGCGGTTCATGATCTCGGACGCGTCCTCGGGCACGGAGGCGCGCTCGAACGGCGTGACCTGCACGAGGAGAAGGTCGTCCGTCCCGCAGTCGCAGCCGTAGAGCGGCGCGAGCGGAGGGTTGCCGACATAGCCTCCGTCCCAATAGGCGGTGCCGCCGATCTTGACGGCGCGGAAGAGGTTCGGGAGACAGGCCGAGGCAAGGAGCGCGTCGGCGCCGAGTTCGGGCCCGGTGAAGATCCGTGCCCGTCCGCTCTCGACTTCTGTCGCCGCGACGAAGACCGGAATGTCGCGCTGGCTGGCGAGCCGTTCGAGGTCGATCGTCTCCTCAATGACACCGCGCAGCGCGTTCGTGCCGGGAAGGGCGGGGTGGTAGGGCGAGACAAGCTGCCCGAAGACGCGCATCGTCTCGAGGCTCCTGCGCATGAAACTGTCGGCGAAGGGGAGGAAGCTCTTGCCCGGAAGCTGGCGCTCGGCCGCCCCCAGCGGAGAGCGATGGGCGACGGTGCGCCAGAACCGCTCGAGGCTCTGCCGCGCGGCGTCCGCCCCGCCTTCGAGATAACCGGTGACGAGCGCGGCCGCGTTCATCGCCCCGGCGCTGGTGCCGGAAACCGCCGCCACCTCGATCGCGTCGATCTCCAGGAGCCGGTCGAGCACGCCCCAGGTGAAGGCGCCGTGGGCGCCGCCACCCTGCAAGGCAAGACAGACCTTCTTCGCGGCCATCCTAGCGCCCCTCGCGGTACCACGTTGCCGAGAGCGCAAGGAGAAGGACGGCGAGGCCGAGGAAGCCGGCGAAGAGCGGCGTGCGCTCGACGCCGCGCAGGACCGTCTCGTCGGTCTGGCGAAGGCCGATCCAGTTGCCGCCGCTGGTGTTGCCTCGCCCGGAGACGGCCCGTAACGCGGGCACCTCGGCGCCCGAGCCATCGGCCGAGAGGCGCCGCACCGAGCCTGCGGTCTCCTCGGCGGCGGGCTCCAGCGTCGCGGTGGTCGAGATCGCTTCGCGATACTCACGCGGATTGACCGGACCGACATTGACGAGTGTGCGCAAATCACCGTTCGCCACTTGATAGAGGCCGAGCCCGTCGGCTTCTAAGCTCGCCGTCCATGTGCCCGCCCCCTGGTCGGCGAGCGTCACGTTGGACGCGTTGCCGGAGGGGGTGATGACGGTCGCCGGCCCCGGATCGTCGCCGATCGTGGTGCGGGTGATGGTCAACTCGCCGCCGTTGGCCGTCGCGCGGAGCGCCTCCTCTTCCAGCTCGGGCTCCTTCATCAGCCAGTGCGCGAGGCGCCGGAAGAGCGGAACGTGCGGGCCGCCGCCCTCGAAGCCCCGCGACCAGAGCCAGCCGTGGTCCGAAAGCAGGAGCGCGACGCGCCCCTCGCCGGCGCGGTCCAGCACGAGCAGCGGCTTGCCGTCCGGCCCGTCCATCACCGTTTCGCCCTGCACCTGTCCGACATCGATGGAACGGAACCACGGGCTCCAGGCAGGAGGGCTGGCCTCGGAGCCCGGCAGGTCGCGCGTGACGGGATGCCGCGTGCCGAGGTCGGACAGCGTCGGGCGGAAGGGGCGCTGATCGACGTCCCCGGTCGGCAGGGCCGGCAGGATGTTGTTCAGAGGCGAGTTGGCGATCGAATCGTTGCCGGCATATTCCGGCCCGGACGCAACGAGCACCGCGCCGCCGTTCTGCACGTATTGCGCGATGTAGTCGTAATAGAGCGTCGGCAGCACGCCGCGGCGCTGGTAGCGGTCGAAGATGATCAGGTCGAAATCGTCGATCCGCTCGACGAAGAGCTCGCGGGTCGGGAAGGCGATCAGCGAGAGTTCGTCAATGGGCGTGCCGTCCTGCTTTTCCGGCGGGCGCAGGATGGTGAAGTGGACGAGATCGACCGCCGCGTCCGATTTCAGGAGGTTGCGCCAGGTGCGCTCGCCGGCGTGCGGCTCGCCCGAGACGAGCAGCACGCGCAGATTCTCGCGGATGCCGTCGACGAGCGCGATGGCGCGGTTGTTGACGCCGGTGATCTCACGCTCGTCGCGCGCCACCGAAAGCTCGACGATGCTTTCGCCCGCGCGCGGGAGCTGGAAGTCGAAGTTCGTCTCGGCGCCCGGCACCGAGGCTTCGCGCGAGACGAGGTCGCCGTTGAGGAAGACGCGCACCTCGACCGGCGTCTGCGAGGCGCCTTCGCCCTCCTCGATCACGCGGTAGGTCAGCGACTGCTCCTCGCCGACGACGCCGAAGCGCGGGCTCGAAACCACCTCGATACGCCGGTCGAACTCGTCCTCGCGCCCCGTTACGAGCGCATGAAGCGGTGCCTCGAAACCTTCGGCCGCAAGGCTCGGCGGAATGTCGTGGACCTGCCCGTCGGTGATCATGATCGCGCCGCCGACGCGCGCCGGCGAGACGTCGCGCAGCGCGGTGTCGAGCGCGGAGAAGAGCGCGGTCGTGCGATCGGCGTCGGAAGTGGAAGGCGAGCGCGCCTCGACGACGCGCAGCTCGAACTCGGGGCGATCCGCGAACTCGGCCTGGAGCGCGGCGAGCGCGGCGTCCGTCTGTGCCGCGCGATCGCCGATCGTCTGGCTCTGCGAGCGGTCGGCGACGACCGCGACGACGCTGCGCAACGGGTCGCGCTCCTCGCGCAACGCCACCGGGTTGAGGAGCGCGAGAACGAGCGCGGCCAAGGCCAGCGTGCGCAGGAGCGCGCCGCGAATGCGCGCGGCCAGAAGCAGGATCGCGATCAATGCTGCCGCGCCCGCGATCACGCCGATGGCGAGATAGGGGAAGAAGGGCGAGAAGGTGAGCGACCAGCTCATTGGCCGAGCCGCTCCAGAAGCGCGGGCACATGCACCTGGTCGGCCTTGTAGTTGCCGGTCAGGACGTACATCACGATGTTGACGCCCGCCCTGTAGGCGAATTCGCGCTGCGCCGGGTCGGCCGAGTCGGTCGGGTAGGTGAACATGCCGCTGTCGTCCACCGCCCAGGCGCTCGCGAAATCGTTCGACGTGATCATGATGGACGAGACGCCGTCCCCGGCGCTCGCGGGCCGCACCTCGCCGTCGAGCGACGGGGTGCTCGCCTCCACCCAGAGCTCCGAGCCGGTGTGGCGGCCGGGAAAGTCCTGCATGATGTAGAACGCCTTGGTGAGGACGTGATCCGCCGGCACCGGCTCGAGTGGCGGGATGTCGAGATCGGCGAGGATGTCGCGAAGGCGCCGCTGGCCGGCCGAGACCGTTCCGCCGAGCGCGTTCATCGCATCGTCCGCAACGTCGAAGAGGACGGTTCCGCCGCTCTTCATGTAAGCGTCGACGCGGCTGATCGCGGCCTCGCTCGGCATTGGCGCAGCGGGGTCCACGGGCCAGTAGACGATCGGGAAGAAGGCGAGTTCGTCGCTTTCGATGTCGACTTCCATCGGGTCGCCCGGCTCGAGCGCTGTCTTGGCGGCGATGAACTGCGAGAGGCCCGAGAGCCCCTGCCGCGAGATATCGTCGGTGGCGGCATCACCGGTCGCGACATAGGCGAGATGCGTCGTCTCGGTGGCGGCGATGGCGCGCTCGGCATCGAAGCCCGAAAGATCGTCGGCGGGCGGGGCGGCGTCCTGCGCCAAGGCGCTCGCGGCGGGCAGCAGCAGGAGGGCAAGGACGAGCGAGGCTGCGGCCGTGCGTGCGCTGCCCGGGCGACGGGTGAGGCGACGGAAGAAGCCGCCGTTCATCCACAGAAGCGCCAGCGCGTCGAGCGCGAAGAGGGCGAGCGCCCCGGCGAAGAGCCATGGCGTCAGGTCCGTCGACGTCTCGTCGCCATAGCCGCGCGCGGCCGTCGCTCCGGCGAAATCGGGCGGGGTGAGCGGCGCAAGCACCGCATCGCGCTCGAAGAGGTTGAGCGCTGCGTAGCCGGCATCCGTGCCGTAGAGGCCTGGCGGGTTTTCGCGCGTCACGGCGGTGCTCTCACCCGGCGTGAGCACCAGCGGGCGCACGTCGCCCGGTGGAAGGGTCACGAAGCCCCGCGCGTCCAGCGTGCGGTAGGGCGGCAGGGTGACGACGGCTTCTCCTGCGTCAGCGGGCCCGCCGCTGGCGCGCGACAGCGTCACGATCCGCCGCAGCATGTCGACGAAGGCGCCGGAAATCGGCAGGTTCGACCATGTTGCCTCGGCGGTGGTGTGGAACAGGATCACCGTGCCGGCGCCGCGCTGCGCGGCGGTGACAATGGGCGTTCCATCGGCGAGGCTGGCCCAGGTGCGCTCTGCTAGCGCGGCGGAGGGCTCGGCCAGCACCTGCCGCGAGACGGTGGCGTCCGGCGGAACGGTGATCCCGGCGAGCGCGCTTTCGGGCGGGATCGGCGCGATCGCCTGCGGCTCGGACCAGGAGAGCGCGCCGCCGAGCTGCCGTTCGCCGCCGCGAAGGCGCACAGGCACCAGCGGGTCGTCGCCGGCGTTCGCCGCAAGGCGCGGGCCTGCGAAGCGCAGGAGGATGCCGCCGCCTTCCACGAAGGTCTCCAGGCTCTCGCGCGCCGGTTCGGGCAGCACGCCGATATCGGCGAGGACGACGATCGAGGGCCGCTGCTCGACGAGGCGCGGGATGGCGACCGAAAGGTCGGCGCTGTCGGCGCGCACGAGGTCCGCGAAGGGCTCGAGCGCGCGCGTGATGTAGTAGAGCGGGGACAGCAGCGGCTGCGCGAGGTCGGAGGCCTCGCCGGACACGAGTGCGACGCGCCGCCGCTGGAAGCTGTCGTCCACGAGGCGGACTTCGGCGGCCGTCTGAAGCCCCTCCAGCTCGATCCGCGCGACGTCGTTGCGAAGCTCCACGGGCACGGCAAAGCGCGCCTCGCCCTGCGTTTCACCGGCCGCGAAGGCGAGCGTCGCGCGCCCGATCTCGCGGTCCTGATCATCAAGTGCACGAACGGTGCGGCTTGCGGCCGCCGTTTCACCGGCCGGGCGCACTGCCGAAACGGTGAGCGCGTCGGTGGCGTTGGCGGCGTCCGTCAGCGCCAGCCGGCCCGCGATAGACGGCGCGTAGAGGATCGTCTGCGTCGGCGAAAGGCCGGCCAGCGCCTCGTAGGCGGCTTGCGTCTCGCCGTCTTCCAGACCGTCCGTCAGAAGCGCCAGCGTCGGCGCGTCCAGCCCGGCGAGCGCCGTGCGCAGGCGCTCGGCGGCAGCCTGCCGCTCGTTCGGAACCGGGCGGGGCGATGCGGCGGCCAGACGCTCCAGTGCGGTGGAGGCTTCCGCCGGCGTCGCGTCGTCGTCGGCGGCGTTCTCGGCCGCGAAGGCGAGGGCCACCGGGCGCCCCTGCTCGCCGGCCTCGCGGATCAGTGCCTCGGCGCTCGCCTGCCGCGCCTCCCAGTCGGGCGCGCTCGCCCAGCCATTGTCGACGAGGATGCCGAGCGGGCCGGAGCCGGCGAGGACGTCGGCGCGCGGGTTCAGGATCGGAGCAGCGAGCGCGAGGATGATCGCCGCGGCGAGGAGAAGCCGCAGGAGCGTCAGCCACCACGGGCTGCGCGAAGGCGTTTCCTCCTGACGCGCGACGCGTTGGAGAATGCGCAGGGGCGGAAAGACTTCGGCCTGCGGGCGCGGCGGCGTCAGTCGCAGGAGCCACCAGATCGCCGGCAGCGCGAGGAGCCCGAAGAGGACGAGCGGCGCGCCGAAGGAGAGCGCGCCCATCAGCGGCGTCCTCCTGCAACCTGCGGCACGCCGGACAGGCGGCCGTGAAGGGCCAGCAGCGCTTCGGAGGCGAGGCGATCGGTGTGGTGGACGGTGAAGCTCCAGCCGACATGGCGGCAGCGGTCGGCGAGCGTCGCGCGCTGTGCGGCGAACAGACGCTCGTAATCCGCCTTCAGGGCTTCGGCCCGGCCGGCCGTCAGCCGCGCGCCGGTCTCCGGGTCGCGGAATTCGGTGCGCCCGCTGTAGGGAAAGCGCTCCTCGGCCGGATCGACGACCTGCAGGATATGGCCGCGCACGCCGAGAGCGGCCATGCGGGAGATCGCCGCTTCGGTCTCCTCGACGGGATCGAGGAAGTCGGAGACAAGCACAAGCTCGCTGAAGCGGCGCAGCCGGTCTGTCGGCGGCAGGCCGCCTGCGGGTCGGGTCGTGGCGAGCGCGGCGGCCACGCGCTCGGATGCGTTGCGCGCCGAAACCGGCTCCATCACACCCGGATAGCCGATCCGCTCGCCCGAGCGCGCCAGAAGCTCGGCGAGCGCGAGCACCAGGACGAGCGCGCGCGACTCCTTCGAAACGCTCGCCCCTTGCGAGCGATAGAGCATGGAGGGCGAGGGGTCGGCCCACAGCCAGACGGTCTGGGCCGCCTCCCATTCGCGGTCGCGCAGGTAGAGATGATCGTCGCGGGCCGATCGGCGCCAATCGATCCGGTTGACAGGCTCGCCGTCGACGAAGGGCCGGAACTGCCAGAAATTCTCGCCGCTGCCGCGCCGGCGCCGCCCGTGCCAGCCGGCCGAGACGTTGGCGGCGATACGCTGCGCCTCGACGAGAAGATCGGGCAGCAGGCTCGCGCGCTGGCGGGCGCGCCCGAGCGCCTCGCCGGCTTGCGTGATCTCGGCCGTGGTGCCGATCGCGGCCATCGGGCTCAGCCGATGTCGCGCTTCAGGGCGGCGATCACCGAGCGGATCGAGACCCCCTCGGCGCGCGCCGAAAAGTTCAGCGCCATGCGGTGCTGCAGGATCGGCTCGGCGAGCGCGCGCACGTCGTCGATCGATGGAGCGAGGCGGCCGTCGTAGAGGGCGCGGGCGCGCACGCAGGTCATCAACGCCTGCGAAGCGCGTGGGCCGGGGCCCCAGGCGACATGCGTGTCAGCCTCGCTCGAGCCTTCCCCCGGCCGGGCCGAGCGCACGAGCTTCAGGATCGCGTCGACGACGCTCTCGGTCACGGGCATGCGGCGCACCAGCGTCTGGATCTCGCGCAGGCGCTCGGCGGACAGGACGGAAACGGCGCGCTCCTCGGAGGCGCCGGTCGTGGCGAGGACGATGCGACGCTCGGCTTCGATGTCGGGGTAGTGGACGTCGACCTGCATCAGGAAACGATCGAGCTGGGCCTCGGGCAGCGGGTAGGTACCCTCCTGCTCCAGGGGGTTCTGCGTGGCGAGGACGTGGAAGGGCGCGGGCAGGTCATGGCGCTCGCCGGCCACCGTCACATGGTATTCCTGCATGGCCTGCAGAAGCGCCGACTGGGTGCGCGGGCTGGCGCGGTTCACCTCGTCGGCCATCAGGAGCTGCGCGAAGACCGGCCCCTTCACGAAGCGGAAGGAGCGGCGGCCGCTCTCGTCCTGGTCCATCACCTCCGAGCCGACGATGTCGGAGGGCATCAGATCGGGCGTGAACTGGATGCGCTTGGCGTCGAGGCCGAGCGCGGTCCCGAGCGTTTCCACGAGCTTCGTCTTGGCAAGGCCCGGCACGCCGACGAGGAGCGCGTGCCCGCCCGCCAGAATCGCGACGAGGCTCTGCTCGACGACCGCCTCCTGCCCGAAGATGACGCGGCCGACCGAAGCGCGGACCTCCGCGATGTCGGCAAGCGCGCGTTCGGCGAGGCCCACCATGGCATCGGCGTCGAGCGTGGGGGTCTGCGGCTCGAGGATCGTCATGGGCACTCCAATGGCATGACCGGGCGGGCCCGCACGGCGTCGGCCGCATGAAAACGACCGGGGGCGCGTCTGGCAAGCCGGCCCGCGAAAACTATCTGGTGAGGGTGAAGACCGGCCAAAATAAGACTGCGGACGGGTGCGCGAGCGCACTGCAGCATATCCATGTATCAGGCTTTTCGGACAGCGGACGGGAGGGTGCGCGATTGGCGCAAGGTGACGGCAGGACCGGCGTTGGCGCGGGGCTCGCGGCTCTCGTGGCACGGGCCGAACGCGCCGGGCGCTCCGCGCCGCCGGTCGAGAAATGGCATCCCGACCACTGCGGCGATATCGACATCGTGATCCGCTCGGATGGCTCATGGGTCCATGAGGGCTCGCCGATCGGGCGACCGGAGATGGTGCGCCTCTTCTCCAGCGTCCTTCGCAAGGACGAGGACGGCGAGACCTATCTGGTGACGCCCGTCGAGATGATGCGCATCCGCGTCGAGGACGCACCCTTCCTCGCTGTCGAGATGGATCGGGGCGAGCGGGACGGCGACGCTCTCCTGACCTTCCGCACCAATGTCGGCGATGTCGTCGAGGCCGGTCCGGATCATCCGATTCGCGTCTCGTCGGCGACGGAGGGCTTCGTGCCGTATCTTCTCGTGCGCGGGCGACTGGAAGCGCGGCTGACGCGCGCGCTCGCCCTCGAGCTTGCCGATCTCATCGAGGAGACACCCGAAGGCCTCGTCTTGCGCTCCGGCGGCGCGCGGTTTTCCGTGGAGGATGCAGCGCATGGCTGAGGCCGCGCGCGAGAACGCCCGCCGGCCTTTCGACGCGCGCGACTTCGCCGAGCGGGTAGCGAGCATCGGCGCGGAAGGGCTGGAGCGCCGCCTTGGAGACCACGTGCTTAACCCGGACCTCCAGCAGCTTGCGGAACGTCCGGATGCGCGTGCGGCCGCCGTCCTCGTGCCCGTGGTGGACCGGGAGGAGGGCGCGACGATCATCCTGACGACGCGCGCCAAGGGGCTGCGTAACCATTCCGGGCAGGTCGCCTTTCCGGGCGGCTCCATCGACCCGGGCGACGCTTCGCCGGAGGCTGCGGCACTGCGAGAGGCGCGCGAGGAGATCGCGCTCGACCCGGCTTTCGTCGAGACGATCGGCCGCCTGCCGGTTTACGTCTCGGGCACCGGCTTTGTGATCACACCTGTACTCGCGCTCGTGCGGCCGGGCTTCGCGCTCGCGCCCGAGCCGGGCGAGGTTGCCGACGTCTTCGAGGTGCCGTTGTCCTTCCTGATGGATGCCGCGAACCATACCCGCGAAAGCCGGATGTGGCAGGGGCGGGAGCGCCATTACTATGTGATGCCCTTTGGCGAGCGCTTCATCTGGGGCGTTACCGCCGGCATCATCCGCACGCTGTACGAAAGGCTCTACGCATGACCCAACGGATCGAGGCCGCCTGGCTGGCCGATCCGCGCCTTCGATCTATTTTGAAGGCCCTCGGCACGGACGGAGAGGAGGCGCGCGTAGTCGGCGGCGCGGTCCGCAACCATCTTCTCGGCCGCCCGATCACCGATGTCGACATCGCGACCACCGCCGAGCCGCAGGCCGTGATCGCGCGTGCGCAGGCCGCCGGCTTCAAGGCGGTACCGACCGGCATCGCCCACGGCACCGTCACGGTCGTTGCGGACGAACGTCCCTTCGAGGTGACGACCCTTCGCCGCGACCACGAGACGGACGGGCGGCATGCCAAGGTGATCTTCGGGCGCGACTGGAAGGCGGACGCCGAGCGGCGCGACTTCACCGTGAACGCGCTCTACTGTGACGCGGAGGGCGAAATCCTCGACCTCGTCGGCGGCCTGGCGGACATCGAGACGCGCACGCTGCGCTTCATCGGGGACGCGGCCGCGCGCATCGAGGAGGACTATCTGCGCATCCTGCGCTTCTATCGCTTCTTCGCTTGGTACGGCGATGGGCGTCCGGATGCTGAGGGTCTTCGCGCCACCGTCCGCCTCAAGGACGGGCTGTCTCGGCTTTCGGCCGAGCGCGTCTGGGCGGAGCTGAGGAAGCTCCTCGCCGCGCCAGATCCCTCGCGCGCGCTCTTGTGGATGCGCCAGTCCGGCGTTCTCACGCAGGTCCTTCCCGAGAGCGAGAAGTGGGGGATCGACGCGATCCATCCGCTGGCGCGTGCCGAGGCGGAGCTCGGCTGGCCGGCCGACCCGCTTCTTCGCCTGATGGCTATCGTTCCGCCGGATGGGGCCCGCATGGGCGCGCTCGCCAAGCGCCTGCGCTTCTCCAACGTCGACCGCGACCGGCTGACGGCCTGGGCGCTGAGCGAGGCGCCGAACGCTGAAACCACCGATGCGGCGTTGCGCAGGCTTCTCTACTACGGCGACCGGCAGGCGCTGATCGATCGGCTGCGCCTCGCGCTCGCGGCAGAGCGGGGGCGCGGCACCGTCGAAGGCTCGGCCGCTTCCGCTCGGCTGTTCACGCTCCTCGCTCATGCCGAGCGCTTCGAGAAGCCGGAGCTGCCGGTGTCGGGGGAGGATCTGGTACGTGCGGGCCTTCAACCCGGACCGGACTTCGGCGCAGCCCTGAGGCGCCTGGAAACCGCCTATGTCGACAGTGGCTTCGCGCTCGACCGGGACGCGCTTCTCGAAAAGCTCTGACCACAGCATCGGCTTGCAAACCGTGTCCGGTTTTCACAAGGTCCGATTCGTGGATTCAACGGGTTGGAGCGGTCGTTGTGTGTCCGAAAGGACTCACGCCGCGCCAGCGAAAAAGCGGGCCGCTGCGCGGCCCGCCCGAAGCGTTCGATCGTTGTGGTTTCTATTCAGTGGCGCGCTTCGACAGTGGCGCCGCGCAGCGCATCCAGCATGACGGGAGTGATACGATCGACACCCATCTGCTTGGCCTGGACGACAGCACGCCGAACCACTTCGGCCTCGCTCTCGGCGCGGATCACGCGCTCGCATCCCGGTATGACGCCTGCACATTTCAGCTCGAACATGTCTGCCTCCCGTGTCACGCCTTAACGAGAGATTAAGATGCGCTTATCGCGGAATGTTTCAACATGAAACAATGGCGCATGCCCCATGCTGCGGCGCCGTTCAGGGCCACTTCACCAGCGGCGGGAGAGAGGACAGGATCGCCTCGATATTGCCGCCTGTCTTCAGCCCGAACAGGGTTCCCCGGTCGTAGAGCAGATTGTATTCGACGTAGCGCCCCCGCCGCACAAGCTGCTCGTCGCGGTCAGCTTCCGTATAGGCATGTGCGGCGTTCTGCCGCACCAGATGTGGGTACACCACGAGGAAGGCCTTTCCGACATCCTTGGTGAAGGCAAAGTCGGCATCCCAGCCGCCTTTCTCGGCGGGCGAATGTAGCCAGTCGTAGAAGATGCCGCCGACGCCGCGATGCTCGTCGCGGTGCGGCAGATAGAAATACTCGTCGCACCACTGCTTCAGCGTGTCGTGGCTGACGATGCCGGAGTGGCGCTCGCACACGAACTTCATCGCCTTGTGGAAGGCGAGCGTGTCCGGATCGTCGGCACGCCGGCGCCTGTCGAGCACCGGTGTGAGATCGGCGCCGCCGCCGAACCACTGGCCGGTGGTCACGACCATGCGCGTGTTCATGTGGACCGCCGGCACGTTCGGATTGCGCATGTGGGCGATCAGCGAGATGCCCGACGCCCAGAAGGAGCGGTCCTCCTCCGCGCCGGGAATGTTCTGCGCGAAGTCTTCCGACAGCGTGCCGTGGACGGTGGAGGTGTGGACGCCGACCTTCTCGAACACGCGGCCGTGCATCATCGACATCACGCCGCCGCCGCCATCGCCCTCGCGCGTCCAGGGCTTGCGCTCGAAACGCCCGGCGGGAAGGCCGGTGTCCTCCCCGAACTCGTCCTCCAGCGCCTCGAACGCGGTGATGATCTTGTCGCGCAGCGTCTCGAACCAGACCCGCGCGAGTTCCTTCTTCTCGGAGATGTTCTCCGGCAGGCCCTTCGGCAGTTCGGGACGTTCCATCAGCACCTGTTCCTCCGGCAACGGCGCCGTCGCCGTTCGGGCGCCTTTCCGTTCTCGCGTAACAGGTCCGTGACCATCGCGGAAGACCTTGGAATGATTCGCCAAAGCGCTGTGCCGCGCCTATCTTCAAGGCTCGAGAGCCGCTGGATGAACGAGCCCGCCCGCCCATGAGCCGCCTGCCGCCTCCACCGCTTGAGAATCTGCGCCGCCATCTGCGGGCCCGGAAGAACCGTGCCGGCGCGCGGGACAGTTTCCTGCGCGAGACCTTCACGCTGCCGCGCGGCGAAGCGCGGCTGAAGGCGCGCGAATGGTTCGAGCGCTACCCGAAGGCCGCCTACTGGACCGAGGTGGAGAGCTGGCGCGTCCTGCCGGGCGACGAGGTTGAGTTCACCATGCGCCGCCTGCCGAGCGCGGACTGATCAACGCGCGCTCGGGCTGTTGGCCGAGACGGTCACGTCCATCGCCACATGCGCCTGCGCCGGCGCGAAGCACAGGAAGGAGCGGCCCAGCGTCTCGAAGACAGGCCCGGCGTCGCCGCGCAGCTTGGTGACGAAATTCTTCGGCCTGTCGAGCACGCCGGATCTGCTCAGAAACGCGATGCACGCCTCGATTCCGTCCATGTGGCGATTCTCGCCCAGCGGATAATAGGCAAACTGCGCGGCGACGGTCTGCCCGAGCACGGGGGCGGCCGAGACGGCTGTAAGGCACGCATCGATATTGGCGGAGAGCGGCTCGATCATGCCGAAGGCCGGTTCGGGGCCTTCCGGTTCTCCCGCGCCGCCGGGACAGCCGCGCGAGACCGTGGCCGAAAGGACGACGTGCTCGCCCGTCGCGGCGGCCGCCGCGAACAGGTCGCGCATGGCGGGAAAAAGTTCGTCGGCCGCGCCCGAAAGATGCGTCGAGATGTCGTCCGTCTCGATGCGCATGCGTTCGCGATAGGGATCGAGCGCTCCGAGCGCGTTCATGATCACCGACACGAAGTCCGCGCTCATCGGGTGAAGGGAAATCTGTGCGCCTGCATACATGGCCGCCTCGCTCCGCTGGTATGATCCAGATCAGCTGTTGAGGGTCGGACGGCCTCGCGCCGTCCTCTCAGCCCCGGCATCGCGGGGCGCCCCTGTCGCAAGGCCGACACTACGTCATCCGTGCGCCGGGTGAAACCGCCGCCCGCGTCTCACACGACCTGTATCGCGACATAGCCGGCATAGGCGGCGAGGAGCGCTCCGCCGGCGGTGCGGCCGATGCGCCTGAGCGTGAGGAGCGCGATCGCCGCGACGACTGCGACGCCGGCCATCACGGGCGCGTCGAAGCTCGCGAACTGCGCGGCGACCGGGATCGGGGTGATAAGCGCGGTGATGCCGAGGATCGCCAGGAGGTTGAAGACGTTCGAGCCGAGGATGTTGCCCACAACCACCTCCGTCTGACCTTTGCGCGACGCCGAGATGGTGGCGGCCAGTTCGGGCAGCGAGGTGCCGACAGCCACCACCGTCAGTCCGATGACCGCCTCGCTGATCCCGACGCCACGCGCCAGAGCGGTGGCTCCGTCGACCATCAGCGAGGCGCCGAAGACGAGAGCTGCGATACCCCCAAACGCCGCCAAGAGCGACATCGCGAGGCCGAGGTTCGCCTGCGGCGGGGCGGCGGACGTCTCCTCGTCGCGTTGCTCGCTTACATAGGCGAAGACGAGATAGGCGATCAGCGCCGACACCATCGCGAGGGCCAAGAGGCGCGAGACGGTACCCGTCCAAAGGATCGCGACGATGGCCAGAGAGGCGGCGACCATCATGATCGCGTCTCGCTTCACATGCGCGCCGGCCAGAGCCAGCGGGGCGATCACTGCGGCGGTTCCTCCGATCAGGAGGATATTGGCGGTGTTGGAGCCGAGGACATTGCCGAGCGCGATGTCGGGCGAGCCGGCGAGCGCGGCCTGCACCGAGACGAGAAGTTCCGGTGCGCTGGTGCCGAAGCCGACGATCACAAGGCTGACGAGAAGGGCGGAAAGGCCGAATCGCGCCGCGAGAGACACGCTGCCCCTCACGAGGGCCTCGCCGCCGAGGAACAGGAAGACGAGACCCGCCGCTATCAATACCAAATCCCACGCCATTCGCTGCGCCTGCTCCGTTCCTGTTGCGTCGCAGCGAAGGTGGGGCGCTCGGCGCCGGTTTGAACCGGGGCCGCTATGAAATCAGTGAGAGCGGACGTCGAAGCTGGCGCAGTGCCTCGCCGGTCACCATCGCGGCGGAGACGGCAAGGTTAAGCGAGCGCGTCCCCGGCGCCATCGGGATCGTCAGCCTCTCATCGGCGGTCTGGTGAACGTGGTCCGGAACGCCGGCGCTCTCGCGCCCGAACAGAAGAATATCCTCGGCGCCGAAGGCGAAGTCACGATAGTCTTCGCTGGCCTTCGTCGTAAGCAGCACGAGCCGGCGCCCGCTCGCACGTCGCGCCTGGTCGAAGGCGGAAAAGTCGAGATGGCGTATCAGTCGCGCTGCGTCGAGGTAATCCATGCCGGCGCGCTTCAAGGACCGGTCCGACAGGTCGAAGCCCGCGGGCTCGATGATCTCGATGTCCACGCCCATGCATGCGCCGAAGCGCATGAGGGTCCCGGTGTTGCCGGCGATGTCGGGCTGATAGAGGGCGATCGAAACTGTCATGGCGCCGTGATAGGGCCTGCACCTCGCCTTTGCGAGCGCCGGCGTGAAAGCGCGGCGCGCAGACCTATATGCGCATCGGCTGCGCTGCGCCTGCGTTACAGCGCGCGAGCCCGCCTGCCGCCTGCCCGCACCGACTGGAATACAGATGTTCACCTTCTTCGAGCGGCTCGTCGATCCGTTCCCCTCGCACTCGCCGAAGAGCCCGCCCGCCTCCTTCTGGCCCTTCGTCTGGCACTATGCGCGGCCGGTCTGGCCGCTGCTCGTGCTCATGGCGATCCTGACGGCGTCGATCTCGATCGTCGAGCTGTCCCTCTTCGGCTTCCTCGGCACGCTGGTGGACTGGCTGTCGAGCTCTTCGCGCGAGACGTTCCTCCAGGACGAAGGCTGGCGCCTCGCGCTGATGGGCGGCGTGATCCTCGTCCTTCTGCCGGGCCTCGTCTTCTTCAACTCGCTGATCTCGTTCCAGACGCTTTTCGGCAATTTCCCGATGCGCTTCCGGTGGAGCGTCCACAACTGGCTGCTCGACCAGACGCTCGGCTTCTTCCAGGACGAGTTCGCCGGCCGCGTCTCCACCAAGCTCATGCAGACCGCGCTGGCGGTCCGCGAGACGGTGATGAAGCTGATCGACGTCTTCCTCTATGTCGCGGTCTACTTCACCGGCATCATCGTGATGGTGGCTCTGGCGGACTGGCAACTCGCCACGCCCTTCGCGCTCTGGGTCCTCGGATACGTCCTGATCCTGCGCCATTTCATCCCGCGCCTGATGCGCGTCGCGCAGGCACAGGCCGACGCCCGCGCCCTGATGACGGGCCGCGTGGTCGACGCCTATTCCAACATCGGCACCGTCAAGCTCTTCGCCCACACGACGCGCGAGGCGCTTTATGCGCGCCAGTCGATGGAGCCCTTCCTCGATACGGTCCACGGCCAGGCGCGGCTGATCAACCTCTTCTATCTCTGCCTTTATCTTCTCAACTCGCTGCTTCTCTTCGCCATCGGCGCGCTCGGCATCTGGCTCTGGATGGGAGAGCTTGTGTCGGTCGGCGCGGTGGCGGTGGCGGTCGGCCTCGTCCTGCGCCTCAACGGCATGAGCCAGTGGATCATGTGGGAGGTCTCGGCCCTGTTCGAGAACATCGGCACGATCCGCGACGGAATCTCGACCTTCACGGCCCCGATCGCGCTCGCGGACGCGCCGGGTGCGAAAGCTCTTGAAGTGACGCGTGGCGAAGTGCGTTTCGAGAATGTTTCCTTCGCCTATCGTGCGGCCAAGCCGCACCGTGCGGCGGGGCCCGTGGTGAAAGGCTTCGACCTCACCATTCGTCCGGGCGAGAAGATCGGCCTCGTCGGGCGCTCCGGCGCCGGCAAGTCGACGCTCCTCAATCTGCTTCTGCGCTTTTACGACGTCGAGGAGGGCCGAATCCTGATCGACGGGCAGGATATTCGAGGCGTCACGCAGGCCTCGCTGCGCGCCCAGATCGGCATGGTCACGCAGGATACGTCGCTTCTCCACCGCACCATCCGCGAGAACATCCTCTACGGCCGCCCGGAAGCGAGCGAGGAGGAGGTGCGCCGCGCGATCCGACGGGCCGAGGCCGAGGGCTTTATCGAAGGGCTGACCGACATCGAGGGCCGCCACGGCCTTGATGCTGAGGTCGGCGAGCGCGGCGTCAAGCTCTCCGGCGGCCAGCGCCAGCGCATCGCCATCGCCCGCGTCATGCTGAAGGACGCGCCGATCCTCCTGCTCGACGAGGCGACGTCCGCGCTCGATTCGGAAGTGGAGGCCGCGATCGCCGAGAACCTCTATCGCCTGATGGAGGGCAAGACGGTGATCGCCGTGGCGCATCGCCTCTCGACCATTGCCGCGCTCGACAGGCTCGTCGTCCTCGACGCGGGCCGGATCGTGGAGGAGGGCACCCATGCCGAGCTCGTGGGCGCCGGCGGGATTTACGCCCAGCTCTGGGCGCGGCAGGCCGGTGGGTTCCTCGACGATGGAGGCGAGAAGGTTCCCGGCGCGCTACCGGCGAGGGCGGCGGAGTGATCGAACGGGCGCTCAAGCGCTTCGAGCGGATCCTGGAGCCTTTCGGCGACGACCCGGAAGAGGGGCGCCCCGGCGAGCCCCGTCCCGTGGGCGGCCTCAAGCCGCTGCCGGACGACACCAATCGCTTCATCTGGCACTTCACCCGGCAAGCCAAATGGCCGCTTGCGGGCATCCTCGTCGTCGGTGGGCTGACGGCGCTGATCGATGCGCTGCTCTTTACCGGGGTCGGCTGGATCGTCGACGCGCTGGAGAGTTCGACACCGCAGACGCTCCTTGCCGATCACGGCCTGCTCCTCTTCGGCCTCGCCGCCGTCACGCTCTTTCTGCGCGCCGCCGTTCTCATCGCCTCCTCGGTGCTCGAGGAGCAGATCGTCGCGCCCGCCTTCTACAACCGCATCCGCTGGCAGAGCTATCGCCGGTTGATGGACCAGTCCTACACCTTCTTCCAGAACGACTTCGCCGGGCGCCTCGCCACAAAGGTGCAGCAGGTGGGGCAGGCGACGGGCGACTTCGTCGTCACGCTCCTCCAGACCTTCTGGAGTTTCGCCGCCTTCGTCGTCCTCACGGTGACGATCCTCGGCTCGATCGACTGGCGGATGATGGTCGTGCTCGGGTTCTGGTCGCTCGGTTATCTGTGGATCGTCTACGCGCTTCTGCCGCGCATCCGCGAGCTGGGCCGCGAGCGCGCCAACGCCAACTCGATCTGGACGGGCCGCGTCGTCGATGCCTTCACCAACATTCTCTCGGTCAAGCTCTTCGACACGGCGCGCACGCAGGACACGTTCGTGCGCGAGGGTTTCCAGCTCAATCTCGACGCCGTCTGGCGCCTTTGCCGGGCGCTGACGACGGTGCGAGGCGCGGTGGCGATCCTCAATGGGCTGATGATCACGGGCGTCGGCGTCGTCGCCATTGTCGGCTGGCAGGAAGGCACCGTCACGTCGGGCGGTGTGGCGACGGCGCTCGGCCTCGTCCTGCGCCTCAACCAGATGTCGGGATGGATGATGTTCTCCATCAACGGCATCGTGCGCAACTATGGCACGATCCAGGACGCGGTCGCGACCATTTCCGTGCCGCCAGCGCTGATCGACGCGCCGCACGCGCGGCCCCTGCGGGCGAGCCGCGGGGACATCCGCTTCGAGAACGTCACCTTCCACTACGGCAAAGGCGGCGGCATCGTCCAGGATCTGTCGCTGCACGTGAAGCCGGGCGAGAAGGTCGGCCTCATCGGGCGCTCCGGCGCCGGCAAGACCACGCTCGTGAACCTTCTTCTGCGTCTCTACGACCTCGAGGGCGGCCGCATCCTCGTCGACGGACAGGACATCGCGCATGTGGGACAGTCCTCGCTGCGCGGCGCGATCGGCGTCGTCACGCAGGACACTTCGCTCCTCCACCGCTCGATCCGCGACAACATCGCCTACGGGACGCAGGACGCGGACGACGCCGCGATCGCGCTTGCCGCCGAGCGTGCCGACGCCGCCTCCTTCATCCCGAAGCTGCGCGATCCGAAGGGGCGGACGGGCTACGACGCCCATGTCGGAGAGCGCGGGATCAAGCTCTCCGGGGGGCAGCGCCAGCGCATCGCCATCGCCCGCGTCCTCCTCAAGGACGCACCGATCCTCGTCCTCGACGAGGCGACGTCGGCGCTCGATTCCGAGGTCGAGGCCGTGATCCAGGAGAGCCTGAGGGAGATGATGGCCGGCAAGACCGTGATCGCCATCGCGCACCGCCTTTCTACCATCGCCCATCTGGACAGGCTGGTCGTCCTCGACGAGGGGCGCGTGGTGGAAGAGGGGACACACGCGGAACTCGTCCGCGCCGGTGGTCTCTACGCCTCGCTCTGGCAGCGGCAGTCGGGCGGTTTCATCGCTTCGGAGGCCGCCGAGTGAGGTGGTCGCGAGGCGGCGGCGCCATGTTGCGTTGATGTGTCGCTCGGGGCCGGTCGACACTCAGCGTTCGGTGCGTGGTATGAGCGAAAAGGGATGCGGTCTAGGAGCGGAGCCGAAGGTAGCGTGATTTCCATCGAAGTCCCGCGACGACGAAAGCAGCCTTTTTCGCCATCTCGCCGTGGGACTCGGCGGATTTCGCCCGAATGCGTCGAAAAATCCTCGGGGGGGCGCCCGCGTCGGCTTTCTCTCCTGTTCGGACACGAAATCCGCTTGCGCCACGCCCGAACCTTGAATGTCGGTTCGCCTCAGTCTGGACAAGTTCCAAGGCGCCCCGTAGAAAACCGCGCGGGTGGCGAAGGTGAGGACGTCCGCCGGCCGACATGCGTCCGGCACGAGGTCCTGCCGTTTGCCGCTGCCTGCGGGGTCCCGCCCCCGTGACCGTCAAGGAGTGTCGATTCCCGTGAGCGCCAACGATTCCGCCGAGCCCACCCGCCGGGACTTCCTTTACATCGCCACCGGCGCGGCAGGAGCGGTCGGCGCGGCGGCGGCCGTATGGCCCTTCATCGACCAGATGAACCCCGACGCCGGTACGCTCGCGCTTGCTCAGGTGGACGTCGACGTCAGCCAGATCGCCGAGGGTCAGTCGATCACCGCGCGCTGGCGCGGTCGCCCGGTCTTCGTGCGCCATCGCACCGCCGCCGAAATCGAGGCGGGGCAGGAGGTCGATCCGGCCACGCTCCCCGATCCGATCGCGCGCAACGAAAACCTGCCGGCCGACGCGCCGGCCACGGACCAGAACCGCGCCGCCGAGGGGCAGGAGCAGTGGCTGGTCATGCTCGGCGTGTGTACGCATCTGGGCTGCGTGCCGCTCGGCCAGGCCGGTGACTACAATGGCTGGTTCTGCCCGTGCCACGGATCGCACTACGACACGGCGGGGCGCATCCGGCAGGGGCCGGCACCGCGGAACCTCGACGTTCCGATCTTCGAATTCATCTCCGAAACAACCGTTCGCATCGGCTGAGGGGGCGCCGCATACCTATGAGTGGTCATTCGACTTACGTTCCCTCCACCGGCATCGAGCGCTGGGTTGACGCCCGCCTTCCGCTGCCGCGTCTCGTCTACGATTCGTTCGTCGCCTATCCGGTTCCGCGCAATCTGAACTACGCCTACACGTTCGGCGGCATTCTGGCGGTCTTCCTCGTTATCCAGATCCTCACCGGCGTCGTCCTGGCCATGCACTACGCGGCCAACACCGAGGTCGCCTTCGGCTCGGTCGAGCGCATCATGCGCGACGTGAACTGGGGCTGGATGCTGCGCTACATGCACTCCAACGGCGCCTCGTTCTTCTTCATCGCCGTCTATCTCCATATCTTCCGCGGTCTCTACTACGGCTCCTACAAGGCGCCTCGCGAGATCCTGTGGATCCTCGGCGTCGTGATCTTCCTTCTGATGATGGCAACCGCCTTCATGGGCTACGTCCTCCCATGGGGCCAGATGTCCTTCTGGGGCGCCACCGTCATCACCTCGTTCTTCACCGCCTTCCCGATCGTCGGCGAGCCGATCCAGACGCTGCTGCTCGGCGGCTTCTCGGTCGACAACGCCACGCTCAACCGCTTCTTCTCGCTGCACTACCTCCTGCCCTTCATGATCGCTGGCCTCGTGGTTCTGCACGTCTGGGCGCTGCACGTCACCGGCCAGACGAACCCCACGGGCGTCGACGTGAAGAGCGAGGAGGACACCGTTCCCTTCACCCCGCACGCGACGGTGAAGGACGGCTTCGCGATGATCGTGTTCCTCGCGGTGTTCGCCTATTTCGTCTTCTACATGCCGAACTACCTCGGTCACCCGGACAACTATATTCCGGCCAACTCGCTGGTGACGCCCTCGCACATCGTGCCCGAATGGTACTTCCTGCCGTTCTACGCCATGCTGCGCGCCATCACCTTCCCGATCGGCCCGATCGACGCGCAGCTCGGCGGCGTCCTGGTGATGTTCGGATCGATCATCATCCTGTTCTTCGTGCCGTGGCTCGACACCTCGCGCGTCAAGTCCACCTCCTACCGCCCGATCTACCGCGTCTTCTTCTGGATCTTCGCGATCAATGCGGTGTTCCTCGGCTGGCTCGGCTCGCGGCCGGCGGAGGGAATCTACCCGCTGCTCTCGCTCATCGGCACGATCTACTATTTCGGCCACTTCCTGATCGTCCTGCCGGTGCTCGGACTGATCGAGACGCCGAAGAAGCTGCCGAACTCGATCACCGAGGCTGTCCTTGCCAAGAATGCGGCCAAGGCCAAGCCGGCGCCCGCAGGCGGGGAGCATCAGGCCTGATGAAGCGCTCGAAGGATTTCGCAATGAAGAAGCTTCTGACGGCCTGGATGACGGCGGGGGTTCTGGTCGCAGCCGGTCCGGCACTGGCGCAGGCACCTGCGCCGCAGGACGGCGCTCCGGCTGCCGGCGAGAGCGCTCCAGCTCCCGCCGAAGCCGCTCCTCAGGCTCCGGCACAGACCCCGGCCGAAGGCCCGGATGCGACCCCGGCCGATGGGGCTGACGCCGCGGCGGAGGCCGAAGAGGCACGTGAGCAGCAGGCCGGCGAGCCGGCCGACGCGCAAGACGCGGACGGGACGCCCGCGGGCGCCGACGCCGACGGCACCGTCGAGGGTGCCGCTCCCGGCGAGGCGCCGCAGGCAAGCGGCGGAACCGAAGAGGCGGTGGCGGGCGCCGATGCTCACGCCAACGACGAGGAAGAAGAGCACGGCACCCCGCACTATCCGATGATCAAGCCCGAGGAGCTTTCCTGGAGCTTCGCCGGTCCCTTCGGCACATGGGATCTCGGCCAGCTCCAGCGCGGCCTCAAGATCTACCGCGAGGTCTGCTCGGCCTGTCACTCGCTCGAGCTCGTCTCGTTCCGCAACCTGGAGGCGCTCGGCTATTCCGACGCGCAGGTCCGTGCGCTCGCCGCCGAGTACCAGATCCAGGACCCCCTCCCGAACGCCGAGGGCGAGATGTTCGAGCGTCCGGGCATCCCGTCCGATCGCTTCCCGAACCCCTATGCCAATCCGGAGCAGGCGGCCGCTTCGAACGGCGGGGCATATCCGCCGGACCTCTCCCTGATGGCAAAGGCCCGTGCCACCGAGCGCGGCTTTCCGACCTTCGTCTTCGACCTGTTCACGCAGTATGCCGAATCGGGCCCGGATTACATCCACGCCCTTCTGACGGGCTATGGCCAAGAGCCGCCGTCCTACGTCGAGATCCAGCCGGGTACGCATTTCAACCCGTACTTCGTGGGCGGCGTGGCACTGGCGATGGCGCAGCCGATCCAGGACGGTCAGGTCACCTACGACGACGGTGCGCCCGAGACGCTCGAGCAGTATTCGCGCGATATCTCCGCTTTCCTGATGTGGACGGCCGAACCGCATCTCGTGGAGCGCAAATCGACGGGGTTCGTCGTGCTTCTGTTCCTCGTGATCTTCGGTGCGATGGTCTACGGCGTGAAGCGCAAGGTCTGGGCGAACACTCCGCACTGATCGCGCAGGATCATCCGCCTGCAAAGCAGAGAGGGGCCCGCGAGGGTCCCTTTCTGTTTTGCACAGATGCGGGTCAGTCCGTTCCCACGAAGGCCGCCGCATCCAGCGAGAACACCTCCGTCCCCGCGCCGTTGGTCGCCGTCGTGTGGCTCTCCACCACGCCCCAGCCGACCTTCGACTTCGAGGCGCGCTTGCCTGTGACGGTCGCGCGGTAGGTCAGTGTATCTCCGGCGAAGACCGGCTTCAGCCAGCGTATGTTCGTCACGCCGGGGGAGGGGCCGAGGAGGGGAGCGGGATTGCCTGCGGCGATGTGCGCAGCGACTTCGGCGCGCCGGAAGTCGACGAGAAGACGCATCATCGCGGCCGTGATGTGCCAGCCGGAGGCGCACAGGCCGCCGAGAGTGGAGGCATGTGCGGCCTCTTCGTCGAGATGGAAGGGCTGCGGATCGTATTTGCGCGCGAAGCGCACGATCTCGTCCTTCTCGAAGGTGTGGCTGCCGAGCTCCTGTACCCTGCCGATCTCCAGCGTGTCCCAATAGCTCAACGGGCGGCCTCCGCGCCGGCGCGCACCATCACCGTGTAGCGTGCGGAAAGAACCGTCTGCCCCGCGCTGTCGGTGACGTCGGTGTCGAAGGTCACGAGGCCGAGATGTGGCCGGGACGCCGAGCGGCGCGCGGCCGTCACGCCGGCATGGCCGCCGAGCGTTTCGCCGGGGCGCACCGGGCGCATCCACCGCACATGCTCGGCGCCGGGTGAGCCTTGCGAGGCGATGTCCTTCAGATGCCCGTCGAAGGCCATCTTCATCATCATCGCGCAGGTGTGCCAGCCGGAGGCGGCGAGTCCGCCGAGAAGGCTCGCCTCGCCGGCTGCGTCATCCAGATGGAAGGGCTGGGGGTCGAACTCCGTGGCGAATTCGACGATCTCCTCACGGCTCACATGGTAGGGAGCGAGCGGCAGGCGCTCCCCCACCGGCAGGTCTTCGAACATGCGCATCGCTGGCCCTCCCTTCGCGTCGGCGTCGTCGCCGATCCTACAGGGAGTGCTGCGGCGCGGCCAAGGCGTGCAATGCGGGAAACGGCGCTTCGCATCGACCTCCGCGTGCCGGACCGGCAGAGGTACGGAGCATGGATCGCCGGCCTGGCGGCCGAGGATGAGCCTGCCGAAAGGACAAAGGACGTCGTCCTCGCGCGAAGCGCGGTGGATACATGGCCGAAGCGGTGAGAAAGATGCTGCGGCGCGGCCCGCCCTCCGTCAACCGCGCCCGTCTCGTCAGACGTTGAACTTGAAGAGCATCACGTCGCCGTCCTGCACGACATACTCCTTGCCCTCGTCGCGCGCCTTGCCGGCCTCCTTGGCCGCCACTTCGCCGCCGAGCCCGACATAGTCCGAGTAGCCGATCGTCTGGGCGCGGATGAAGCCCTTCTCGAAATCGGTGTGGATCACGCCCGCCGCCTGCGGAGCTTTCGAGCCGCGACGAACCGTCCAGGCGCGCGTCTCCTTCGGGCCGGCGGTGAAGTAAGTGATGAGGTTCAGGAGCTCGTAGCCGGCACGGATGAGCCGGTCGAGGCCGGGCTCGGCGAGGCCCATCGCATCCAGATAGTCACCGACCTCGTCTTCCGGGAGCTGCGCGATCTCGGCCTCGATGGCGGCGGAGATCACGACGGTCTTCGCGCCCTGCCGCTCTGCCATCGCGGCGACGGCCTGCGAATGCGCATTGCCCTCCGCCGCATCGGCTTCGGCGACGTTACACACGTAGAGGACGGGCTTGGAGGTGAGCAGGTTCAGCCCGCGCAACTCGCGTGTTTCCTCGACGTCGAGATCCTTGAGGAGCGTGCGCACAGGCTGACCGTCGTTCAGCTTGGTGAGCGCGGCCTCCATGATCGGAAGCTGCGCGATCGCCTCCTTGTCCTTGCCCTGCGCCTTCTTGCGGGTTCCGACGACACGGCGCTCGAGGCTTTCGAGGTCCGACAGCATCAGCTCGGTTTCGACGGTCTCGGCGTCCGCCACCGGGTCGATGCGCCCCTCGACATGGGTGATGTCGTCGTCCTCGAAACAGCGCAGCACATGGACGATTGCGTCCACCTCGCGGATGTTGGCGAGGAACTGGTTCCCCAGGCCTTCGCCCTTGGAGGCGCCACGCACGAGGCCCGCGATGTCGACAAAGGTGATGCGCGTCGGGATGACGTTCGCCGACTTGGCGACCTTCGATATGTCCTTCAGGCGCGGGTCCGGCACGCCGACATCGCCCGTGTTCGGCTCGATCGTGCAGAACGGGTAGTTCGCGGCCTGCGCCGCGGCGGTCTTGGTCAGCGCGTTGAAGAGCGTCGACTTGCCGACATTGGGAAGTCCGACGATGCCGCAGCGAAAGCCCATGTGTCTCGTTCCTTGCCTTATGCGAGCGAGGCTGTCTGCGCGCGGGCGATCCGGCCCCCGGCGTGCAGGATGAGAACCCGCTTCAGTCCTTGTTTCCGAACAGTTTGCCGAGCATGGCCGCGAGCGGCTCGCCCGGCGGCACGGCGCCCGTGCCCGACCCGGTGCCGATCTTCGGTCGCGCCTGGCGGATATGGCTCTGGCCCTTGGGTTTTGCGGCCCCGCGTGCCGAGGCGGGCTCGTCGGAGCCTGTCGTCTGCGCGAGGCGGTTCATGAACCGGGCGTCCTCGCCCTTGGCCAGCAGGCTTGCATCCCGCGCCATCGCCTCGATCAGCGGGTCGAGCCACGTCGCGTCCGCCTTGGCGAAGTCCGAAAGGACGTAAGGGGAGACGCGGTCCTTGTCGCCCGGATGGCCGATGCCGATCCGCACGCGTCGATAGTCCTTGCCCAGATGGGCATCTATGGAGCGCAGGCCGTTGTGGCCGCCGTGCCCGCCCCCGGTCTTCACCCGCACCTTGCCCGGCGGCAGGTCGAGCTCGTCGTGGAAGACGACGATGCCGGCGGGGGCGATCTTGTAGAAGGACGCGGCAGCCAGCACCGAACGGCCGCTCTCGTTCATGAAGGTCTGGGGCTTGAGAAGCAGAACCTTGCCGCCGTCGATCCGACCTTCGGAGATCTCGCCCTGGAATTTCTTCGACCATGGCGAGAAGGACGGATCGCGGTGGATCTCGTCGAGCGCCATGAAGCCGACATTGTGCCGGTTTCCGGCATATTGGGGGCCGGGATTGCCGAGCCCGACGAAGAGCAGCATGTCCCGACCTCCTTCGTATTCGCGGCAGCGGGGACGGGCGTCGCCGCCCCCGGCCCGATTACTTGTCCTCTCCGGACGCCTCGCCCTCGGCGGCCTCGGCATCCTCGCCGATCACCTCGGTCTGAGGTGCCTCGTCCTCGCCCTCGTCGACTTCCTCGGCCATCGGCGGCACGATCGTCGCGATGGTGAAGTCCTCGTCGGAGGTCAGTGTCACGCCCGTCGGCAGCTTCAGCGCCGAGACATGGACCGCGTCGCCGATCTCGAGGCCCGTCAGGTCGACGGTGAATGCCTCGGGGATCTGCTCTGCCGGGCAGTTCACTTCGATTTCGTGCAGCACGATATTGAGCGAGCCGTCATTGGCCTTGATGCCGGGCGCCGCGTCCTCGTTCTCGAAGTGGACGGGGATGTTCACCGTCACGATGGTGTTCTTCGAGACGCGCAGGAAGTCGACATGAGCCAGCGTGTCCTTGACGACGTCCAGCTGGTAGTCCTTCGGCAGCACGCGGATGCTCTTACCGCCCACCTCGATGGTGGCGATCGTGGTCAGGAAGCCGCCGGCGTGCAGACGCAGGAAGGTTTCCTTGTAGGGGACGGCGATCGGCAGGGGCTCCTGCTTGTCGCCGTAGATGACTGCGGGCACCATGCCGTTACGGCGGAGATGTCTGGCGGCCCCCTTGCCGACCTTCTCGCGCGCTTCGGCCTTGACCGTGTAGCTCTCGCTCATGGGTTTGTCCTTATTGATCAGAGGTGGTCGAGCCGGCCAAGGCCGGAACGACGAAAAGCGGCCCGTGAGGAGCCGCTTCCCCCCCGCGCTGCCTCCAAGGGTGTCCGCGCGGGATGCGTGCCTATAGCGCGCGTGCGTCGACGGGGCAAGTTCGCGGAACATCCTGGCGCGGCGGAACGCAGCCGGGTGCGACCTCATTGCTTCGGGACATGCAGCCGGAAAGGAGAGACGTCGTGTCGAACATCGAGCCGAACATCATCGACCCCGGCAAGGGCACCCCGCCGCCGCCGGACTCGCTGCCCGACCCGGATCATGTGGGGGACGACACCGTGCGCGAGCCGCCCGACCCTGACTTGCCGCCCATCGATCCGGACCCGGAAGAGGGCGGTAACGATCTGCCGGACGATATCGAAAGGGCGGGTCGAAGCCTCAACGCACGATGACAGGGCTGTAGACGACGGACGGGCGGCCGTAGAACGGATCGTTGTTGCGCCAGGCGCGGCGATCGGCCTCGCGCGAGAGGTCGATCCGCTGGAGGCATTCGGCGAAGGCGTCCGTGCCGTTGCGGAAGCCGTAGTCGCGGCAGCTCGCCTCGTCGGCCGCGCGTCGCTCGGCAGGAGTCATCGTCGTGCATCCGGCCAGTGTGGCCAGCACGAGCGTAAAGGCCGCGAACCGTGCGCGCATCGTGAATTCTCCCATCGTCCGGGAGTGTGATGTAGGTGAGCGGCGGGCGGCCACCAAGAGGCGGCGGTCTCGAAGGCGGGTCAGTCGAAGAGCGAGGATACCGATTCCTCGGAAGCCGTGCGCTGGATCGCCTCGCCGAGAAGGTTGGCGGTGGTCACGACACGGATGTTCCTCGCCTCGCGGACGGCCTTCGGCGGCTGGATGGAATCGGTGATGACGAGCTCCTCGAGGCGCGACGACTCGATGCGTGCCACCGCGCCGCCGGACAGGACGCCATGCGTGATGTAGGCGCGCACGCTGGCTGCGCCGTGGTTCATCAGCGCGTCGGCCGCGTTGCAGAGTGTGCCGCCGGAATCGATGATGTCGTCGACGAGGATGCAATGCCGCCCGTCGACTTCGCCGATGATGTTCATCACCTCGGACTCGCCCGGCTTCTCGCGGCGCTTGTCGACGATGGCGAGCGGCGCGTCGAGCCGTTTGGCGAGTGAGCGAGCGCGCACGACGCCGCCGACATCGGGCGAGACGACCATGCAGTTGTCGAGGTCGACATGCTCCTTGATGTCGCGCGCGAGCAGCGGCACGGCAAAAAGGTTGTCGGTCGGGATGTCGAAGAAGCCCTGGATCTGGCCGGCGTGCAGATCGAGGGTCATGACGCGGTCGGCACCGGCCTCGGTGATGAGGTTGGCGACCAGCTTGGCGGAGATGGGCGTGCGCCCGCCGGCCTTCCGGTCCTGCCGGGCATAGCCGAAATAGGGAAGGACCGCGGTGATGCGGCGCGCCGACGCGCGGCGCATCGCGTCGATCATGATCAGGAGTTCCATCAGATGATCGTTCGCCGGATAAGCGGTGGACTGCACGATGAAGACGTCCTCGCCGCGAACGTTCTCCTGGATTTCTACGAAAATCTCCTCGTCGGCGAAGCGACGGACCGAGGCGCGACCGAGCGGGAGCTCCAGATACTTGCCGATGGCTTCGGCAAGAACGCGGTTGGAGTTCCCGAAGAAGAGTTTCATGTTTCCGCTGTCCCGCCGCCGTCTTGCGCAAGAAGGCGGCGTGGCCCGTCGCGGCCGCCTATGGCGCGGCTCTTAGCAAGATCGCCCGGAGAGTCAAAGGACCGCAGCGCATCACTCGACGACGGAGAGTTCCAGCGGCAGGCGCGAAAGCGGTTCGGGTGCGCCCGTGGTGGTCAGATAAGTCCGCCCGAGCGTCATCGCGGTGCCTTCGTCGGAATCCATGATGATCATGTGCGCGAACAGCGTCATGCCGGGCAGGATGGGCTCCTCGTTGCCCGCCATGAACATCTGCGGATCCATCCAGGAAGGTGCGTAGCGCGCGCCGACCGAATAGCCGCAGGCGGCGAGGCGATGGCGAACCAGCTTGTGCTCTTCCATCACCCTCGCGTGGGCGTCGAAGACTTCGCCGAAACTGTGGTCAGGGCGCATCACGTCTTCCACCGCCAGCAGCGCCTCGCGGGCGGCGGCGAAGAGCTCCTCATGGCGCATCAGGGGCCTGCCGACGATCACCGTGCGCATGGCCGGCGCGTGATACTGCGCCTTCACGCCGGCCCACTCCACGGTAAGCTGGTCCTGCGCCGAGAGCTGGCGACGGCCGGACTTGTAGCGACACAGGAGCGCGCTTTCGCCGGAGCCGAGGATGAAGGGGTTGGCCGGATAGTCGCCGCCCTGACGCAGCACTTCGCCCTGCAGGGCGTGCAGGAGCTCGGCCTCGTTGGCGCCCTCCCGCACGAGCGGTAGCATCGCGTCGAAGGCGTCGTCCGTCATGCGCGCGGCCTGCCGCACATACTCGATCTCGGCGGGGCTCTTCAGGAGGCGGAGCGCCGGCACGAGGTCGGAGGCGTCGATGAGGGTAGCGAAGGAGCCGAGCCGCTCCTGCACGGCCTGGCCGTTGGCCGCCGTCAGCCCGTGGGTCGCCCATTCGATGCCGACGCGCGCGCCCAGAAGACCCATGTCGTCGGCAAGGTCGCGCAGGTCGATCGCCGGGTTGGCGCCGGCCCGGTCGCGCCAGAGCGTGATGGTCTCGATGTTCGAGGTCTGGCGCGCCTGGCGCAGATCGGCCGAGCGGGTGAGCAGGCGCATCTCGCCGCCCGCCTTCACCACCAGACACTGGAAGAAGCAGAAGCCGAACGAGTCGTAGCCCGTCAGCCAGTACATCGATTCCTGCGAGAAGATCAGGATGGCGTCCAGCTTGCGTTCGGTCATCTCGACCGTCAGCCGGCTGAGGCGCCCGGCGAATTCCTCCGGCGCAAAGTGCAACAATGTCCCGTCCTCGAATTGTCTTTGTTGTTGTCCAGCTCGCCGTCAGTGCGTGATGGCGATGGCCGAAAGCTGTCGACCGTAGTCGGTCTCGCCGCGATGGGTGGTGCGGCGGAAGGAGAAGAAGCGCTCCTCTTCCCCATAAGTGCAGCGTCCGACGAAGCTGGCATGAACGCCGGCGCGCGAAAGGCGCGAGACGATGAGGCCCGGCAGGTCGAACTGGCGCTTGTCGCCCGCTGCGCCCTGCGCAAAGAAGCGCTCGGCCTCGCAGTCGTCGCCGACGATGCCGTCCGCCATCTCGGCGGAAACCTCGTAATTGGCCTGCATGATCGTCGGGCCGAGCACGGCCACGATCCGCTCGCGCGTTGCGCCGAGGCCTTCCATGGCCTCGATCGTGGCTTCAAGGACCCCGGAGACCGTTCCGCGCCAGCCGGCATGGGCCGCGCCGACGATGCGAGCCTCTTCGTCGGCGAACAGGACCGGGCCGCAATCGGCCGTGACGACGGCGACCGCGAAACCGGGCGTGGCGGTCACCACTGCGTCGACCTTGGGCCGCTCGGCGCCGAAGGGACGGTCGATCACGGCGACGTCCGGCGAATGGATCTGCCAGGGGGTCGCGAGGTCCGGCGCGGTCAGCCCGAGGAAATGCGCCGCGCGAGAGCGGTTCTCGCGCACGGCTTCCGGCTCGTCATGGCTGCCGGAGCCGACATTGAGGCCGCGATAGATGCCGCTCGAGACGCCGCCCGAGCGGGTGAAGAAAGCGTGCGCGATACCGCCTTCGGCGGGCAGGCGATCGCTGCGAACCACGTCCTGCAGGGTCAGATGGGAGGCCGATTCGAGGCGCTTGTCGAACATGGCGCGGATCGTGGTCGAGGGGCCGGGGGAAGTCAATCGAGCGCGGTGGCCACCGCGAAGGGCGGCAGCGCGAGGGGCCGCGAGGCACAGGCGATGGCCCTGAAGAGGGCGCCCATCTCACCCGCGCCGGTGCCGGCGAGCCGCCGCGCGGCAGCCTCCACGCTGGCCGGATCACCCTTGCGTGCCAGAGCCTTCGCGCGCTCCGCCAGCCCCAGCGCGAACAGAAGCGCGCCCTGTTCCATGGCCGGCGAGACGGCCGCGCCGGCCGCGCCGAGCACCGCGCCGAGGCGCTCGAAGTCGACGTGGCTGGTGATGTCCTGTCGTCCCGGATCGGCGAGCACCGGCGCAAAGGCATGACCGCGCAGGGCCTGGAGCGTATCGCCGAAACCCGAGCGCGCATGGCCGTAGTCGAACACGAGCACCGCGCCGCCGTGGCTTGTCACATGCGAGCCGATCTCGGCGGCGAGCGCTTCGCGCAGGGGCGCGCTTTCGAAGATCGCGCCTTTCGTCGGCGCCTTGTCCGGTAGGCCGACCGGTTGCGAGGCGGGACCGTCCACGAAAGCGAGCGCGCCGTCCGCATCGAGGCCGACGAGGCGCTCGCGCCAGTTCGCGCCGTCGAAGCGGTACTGGCGGATGGCGACCGCGTCGAAGAGCTCGTTGGCGACGAGAAGCAGCGGCAGCGGTTCCAACTGGCCCAGTCGCTCCACATGGCGCAGCGGCAGATCGAAGGGCGCGAGCCGCTCGGCCTGCATGGCCGAAAGGCGCGGGCTCGTCTCGACGAGCCGCACCCGCATGGCCTTGGCGAAGTCGAGGTCGAGCCGCATGACCGTGCGCAGGATGTCGGCCATCAGCGTGCCGCGCCCCGGCCCGAACTCGGCGAGGAGAAAGGGGGAGGGGCAGCCGACCTCGCGCCACGCCGCCACCAGCCACGCGCCGACGAGTTCGCCGAACATCTGGCTGATCTCCGGCGCGGTGGTGAAGTCGCCGCCCGCGCCGATCGGCGTGCCGGTGGTGTAATAGCCGGCGTCCTTGTCGAAGAGCGCGATGTTCCAGAACCGCTCCACACTCATCGGCCCGCTCCCGGCGATGGCGGCGGCGATGCGCGGGAGGAGTGCGCTCACGCCGAGGCCGGCGCCCCTGCCGCCTTCACCGCGCTCGGGCTCGGCGTCTGCGTTGTCGGCCGTGCGGTCGTCACGGCCCAAAGGCCGACGATAACCATCGGCAGCGACAACACCATACCCATCGTCAACCACGATGTGCCGAGGAGATAGCCGATATGGGCGTCCGGCAGCCGATAGAACTCGACGAAGATGCGCGCCAGCCCGTAGCCGAGGATGAACACGCCGCCCGTCAGGCGTGGGCGATGCAGCGATTTCAGGCCGTGCGTGAAGATGCGAAGCACGATGAAGAGGAGAATCCCCTCAAGCGCTGCCTCGTAAAGCTGGCTCGGATGGCGCGGCTCGGGGCCGGCGCCCGGAAACACCATCGCCCACGGCACCGAGGTCGGCGCGCCCCAGAGCTCGCCGTTGATGAAGTTGGCGATGCGGCCGAAGAACAGGCCGAAGGGCACGCTCGCGGCCACGATGTCGATGAGCCCGAAGGCCGGCACCTTCCGGTTGCGCGCGAAGAGAAGCATCGCGATCGTGACGCCGATCAGCCCGCCGTGGAACGACATGCCGCCCTCCCAGAGCCGGAAGAGGGACAGGGGATCGGCGAGCCAGCGGTCGAAATCGTAGAAGAGGATGGAACCGATGCGCCCGCCGAGCACGATGCCGGCGGTGATCCAGACGATGAAGTCGTCGACATCGGTCTTGGAGATCGGGGAGACGCCGCCCGGCCAGAGCTTGCCGTTGGAGGCGAGCGCGCGCCCATAGAGCCAGCCGCACAGGATGCCCGCGACATAGGCGAGGCCGTACCAGCGGATGGCGAGCGGCCCGATCTGGAGGAGCACCGGGTCGATGGCCGGATAGGCGAGGACGCCGGCGAAGGAGAGGGTGGACATCGGCGCAGACCCGGCTCTTTTGCGTTCGCGCGGAGCTTTGGACGGGCCCCGCGGTGAGGTCAAGCGACAGACCTGTGGCGCCTCCCGTGCCATTGCCAAGGGCCTCGGCGGGGCTTACCTCAACCGTCGAACCCATTCGCCCGAAAGCCCGAGGCCCGACCCATGAACAACAGCCGCACCCCGAACCGCGTCCTCGACGAGTTCGCGCGCATCTTCACCGACACGGCCGGCGCCGCGCAGGGGGTGCGCCGCGAGGTCGAGACCGCGATCCGCTCGCAGACCGAGCGCGTCATCCACCAACTCGAGCTCGTTCAGCGTGAAGAGTTCGAGGTGGTGCGCGAGATGGCGATCCGTGCGCGCGCCGAGAACGAAGAGCTCAAGAGGCGCATCGCCGAACTCGAAGGGCGCTCGCATTCCTCGCCCGTCGATCCGGGTGCGCCGGCAAGCCCGGCCGCGCCGACGCTCTGAGCGTTCCGGCCCGGCGTTTTCCACAGGCTTTCGACAGGTTTTGCGCGTCATTCGCCCGTCTTGTTCGCTGCGCGAAAACCCAGCGCAGTGAGTCGCTTAGAGTCGGCGATTCGCGCGTTTCGTGATCGCCGTCGGCCGCGCTTCGGTTAATATTTCGTTTCACCGCTGGTGTCAGGACTCGCGGTCGATACACTGATTCCAAAGGGTGATTCGGCGTTCGGCCGGTCGCCCCGGGGAAGCGGTGGACGGCTTGGGCGAGGACCCGACGCCATCCGCGTCCCGTCGCGGACGAGGACCCGCGACGGGACGCGGGCGCCGCGATGCGGCAAAAGGTGAAGCGAAAATGCAATTGGCAGCAGAGGCCGAGGTCCGGCGGCAGTCGAACCCGGTGGACGTCGTGGAACTGGTGGCTGCCACCCGCGACTGGATGTTCGAGCGCTCGTGCGACGACGAGATCGCCGTCTCGGTGAAGGGGCTCCACGCCGATTACTCGGTCTCCTTCTCGTGGATGGAGCAGTGCGAAGCGCTGCATCTGGCCTGCGCCTTCGATCTGAAGGTGCCGGGTCATCGCGAGGTCGAGGTGCTGCGGCTTCTGGCGCGCATCAATGAGGGCCTTCTCATCGGCCATTTCGACCTGTGGCCGAGCGAGGGTGTGGTGATGTTCCGCCACACGCTTCTCCTCTCCGGCGGGGCCGAGCCGACCAGCCAGCAGGCCGAGCAACTTCTGTCCTGCGCGCTGGAGCATTGTGAGCGCTATCACCTCGCCTTCCAGTTCGTGATCTTCGCCAACCGCTCTGCGCAGGAGGCGCTGGCCTGCTCGCTCTTCGAGACCGTGGGGCGCGCGTGAGCGGCGATATCGCCTCCACCCTCGCCTCGGGCCGCGTCGTTCTCGTCGGCGGTGGCAACATGGGCGCGGCGATGGCGCAGGGCTGGCTTGCCGCCGGCCTGAAGCCGGGCAACCTCCTTCTCGTCGATCCCAGGCCCGGCACCGCGGCCGAGCCGCTTCTGGCGGCCGGCGTGAAGCATGTCACGACGCCCGAAGGCGCCGCGGCCGACATCGTCGTGCTGGCAGTCAAGCCGCAGGTCATGGACGCGGCGATGCCCTCGCTGGCTCCGATCCTGACGCCGGACACGCTCGTCGTCTCGATCGCGGCGGGGCGAACGATCGCCTCGATCGAAGCGGTGGTCGGCGAGCGGCCGGTCGTCCGCGCCATGCCCAACACGCCGGCGCTGATCGGGCGGGGCATCACCGGCGCCTATGCCAACGAGCGCGTTTCGCAGGATGCCCGCGCGACGGCCGACGCGCTCCTGTCGGCCTGCGGGCCGGTGGAGTGGGTGCGCTCGGAAGGCGAGATCGACGCGGTGACAGCCGTTTCCGGTTCCGGTCCGGCCTATGTCTTCCATCTCGCCGAGGCATTGGCCGAAGCCGGTGCGAAGGCCGGGCTTGAGCCCGAGTTGGCCATGCGTCTTGCGCGCCATACGGTCGCGGGCGCGGGTGAACTGATGATCCGCGCCGAAGAGGAGCCGGCGCAGCTTCGCCGCAACGTGACCTCGCCCAACGGGACGACGCAGGCCGCGCTGGACGTCCTGATGGGCGAGGGCGGCCTCGTGCCATTGATGGAGCGTGCCGTGGCCGCCGCGAAGGCCCGGGCCGAAGAACTGTCGAAGGGATAGCGCTTGGAACCGGTCGCGCCGCAGATCACGATCGACGACTTCATGAAGGTCGACATCCGCGTCGGCACGATCGTCGCGGCCGAACCCTTTCCCGAAGCGCGCAAGCCGGCCTTCCGGCTGCAGATCGATTTCGGGCCCGAGATCGGCGTCAAGAAGTCCTCGGCGCAGATCACCGTGCGGCATTCGCTGGATGAGCTCGTGGGCCGTCAGGTAATGGCGGTGGTCAATTTTCCGCCGCGCCAGATCGGTCCGATGCGTTCCGAAGTGCTGACCCTCGGCTTCCCCGACGAAGCCGGGAACGTCGTCCTCGGCGCCCTGTCGATGCCAGTCCCGAACGGCGGCCGGCTCTTCTAGAGCGCATCGCTTTTCCGGAAACGCTTCAGGCCGGTATCCGCACCATCGCGCGCAGGCCGCCGAGCTCGGACGCCGAGAGCAGGACGTCCCCGCCGTGCGAGCGGGCGATGTCGCGGGCGATGGCGAGGCCGAGGCCCGTGCCCCCGTCGTCGATGTTGCGGGCCGTGTCGAGGCGCACGAAGGGCTTGAAGGCCTCCTCGCGTTGTTCCGGCGCAATGCCCGGCCCGTCGTCCTCCACGCTCACCGTCAGCCAGCGCCCGTCGTGGCGCGCCGTCACGCGCACCGAGTCGGCGTAGCGCATGGCGTTGACGACGAGATTGTTGATCAGCCGGGTGAAGCCGTCCGGCCGGACCATGATGCGCGGATCGCCCTGAATGTCGGCCGAGAAGGCGCAACCCTTCATCTGTGCCTGCGTCTCGAGCTTGGCGAAGACGCGGGAAAGATCGAGTTCGCCGAACTCCTCGCCGGCTTCGCCCTTGGCGAAGGCGAGATAGCCCTCCAGCATCCGCTGCATTTCGTCGACGTCGTTTTCCAGCTCGCGCCGGTCCTCGCTCTCGGCGAAGAAGGCGAGTTGCAGGCGAAAGCGCGTGAGGACGGTGCGCAGGTCGTGGCTGACGCCGTTGAGCATCTGCGTGCGCTGCTCGATCTGGCGCTCGATGCGGTCGCGCATCTGGATGAAGGCGAGCGAGGCGCGCCGCACTTCGGAGGCGCCGCGCACGCGAAAGTTCGGTGGCATCGGCAGGCCGCGCCCGAAGCCGTCGGCGGCTTCCGCGAGTTTCTGGATCGGCCGGATCTGGTTGCGCAGGAAGAGCACCGCAATGAGGATCAGCACCAGCGAGGTGCCGACCATCCAGACGATGAAGATGTGCGTGTTGGAGGCGTAGGCTGAGTTGCGCCGGGCAAAGACGCGCAAGACCGCATTGTCGAGCTGGATGCGGATCTCCACGAGGCGCGAGTCGCCCACCGTGTCGATCCAGAAGGGCCGCGCGATCTGGTTGGTGATCTCCTCCGACAGGATGCCGTCGAGGATGTTGAAGAAGGGGCGCGGGGCGGCCGCTGGCAGCGGCTCTGCCGGCAGGACGGAGATGTTGAGGTCCAGCGTCTCGCGCGCGATCCGCGTGATCGTCGAATAGTCGGCGTCCTGGGGGTAGCTCTCGATCACGTCGATGATCGAGGCGATGTCGCGCACGACGGCCGTCGAGAGGCGCTGCGTCACCGTCGCCCAGTGGCGCTCCATGAAGACGACTGAGACGATGACCTGGAGAAGCACCATCGGCGTGATGATGATGATGAGCGAGCGTCCGTAGAGACCGGTCGGGGCGAACTTCGCCAGCCAGTTCGGAAAGTGCACGCGGCGGGGCAGGCGGAAGGGCAGCTTCGCGCCGAGTTTCTTCCAACCGCGCCGCGTCGGGCGCCAGACCCGCTCGATCAGGGTCATCAGTCGACGTTCAGGCGGTAGCCGATGCCGCGCACCGTCTGCAGCCAGAGCGGGTTGGCCGGGTCGCTCTCGACCTTCCGGCGCAGGCGGTTGATCTGGACGTCCACCGTGCGTTCGCCGACATCGACCTCCGAGCCGATGAGATCCTGGCGCTGGATCGTCTCGCCGGCGCGAGCGGCGAACTGGGAGAGGATTTCCTGCTCGCGGTCCGTCAGGCGGATCACCTCGCCGCCGCGCTTCAGCTCGCGCCGCGAGAGCGAGAATGTGAAGGGGCCGAAGCGCACCGTTTCCACTTTCGGTGTGGTCGCCGGCGCCCCGCGCCGCAGGATGGCGTTGACGCGCAGGAGAAGCTCGCGCGGGTCGAAGGGCTTGGCGAGATAGTCGTCGGCTCCCGCCTCGAGACCCTCGATGCGGTCGTCGATTTCCGAGCGTGCCGTCAGCATCAGGATCGGCGTGTCGCGCGTCGGTGAGAAGGAGCGCACGAGTTCGAGGCCGCTTTCACCCGGCATCATCACGTCGACCACCATGAGGTCGAAATCGAGCCCGGCGAGAATGCGTCGCGCCTCCGCGGCGTCGGCCGCGGTCGAGACACGGAACTGCCGCTCCGAAAGGAAGCGGGACAGGAGGCTGCGGATGCGCCGATCGTCGTCCACCACCAGGAGATGTGGCGCGTCGTCGCCGATCGCGGCCGGTGCCGTATCGATCGGCGTCGCTTCGCCTTCTGCGCTCGGGGTGTGCGCGCTCACCGCGTGTCCTCCTTCACGATGCCCTTGCGGGCGAACCAGTCGCGCGTCGTCAACCGGTCGCAGCCCATCTCGAAGAGGAAGTCGCCGACCCAGGGGGCGTCTTCACCGCCGGAATGGGCGAGCGCGGCGTCGATGCGTCGGGCCTGCGCCCGCGAGAGTTCCAGCGTCAGCTCGCGCCCTTTGGCCGTTGGGTAGAGGCGACGCTGGCGCCGGTCATCGTCGCCCGGCAGAAGCACGATGAAGCCATCGTCGACGAGCTGGCGCAAGACACGCGAGAGCGACTGCTTGGTGATCTGCAGGAGGTCGAGGATCGCGGCGATCGTCATGCCCGGATCGCGATTCACGAAATGCAGGATGCGGTGGTGGGCGCGCCCGAAGCCGTAGCGCGCGAGAATCTCATCGGCATCGGCCGTGAACTCGCGATAGGCGAAGAAGAACAGCTCGATCAGCCGGAAGTCGACCTCCCCGCGCGTTTCCAGGGGCTCGAAGGCGATGGAGCCCTCTTCGAATTCACGCGCATCGGTCTCTGGCAGGGGAGCATCCATGAAATAGGTCAGCACCATTGACGTATTTGCCGTCCATTGTTACACCCTCGGCACGGGGTCGAACAGTCGCCTTGCACTTCGCAAGGGGCTATGCTCCGGCAAAGCCGTCCCGGAAAAGAGGGCGGCGGCGATGCCGACCCGGATCAACGACCTTGTTTGCGACGACGGGCCGGACGCAGAAAGCGCCGTAGGGTGGCGCGGGAGAGCTATGATGAGCGTTCCATTCGATCAACTTGAAGGGCAGATCTGGTTCAACGGCGAGTTCCTGCCGTGGAAGGACGCCAAGATTCACGTGCTCACGCACGGCCTGCATTATGCGAGCGCCGTGTTCGAGGGCGAGCGGGCCTATGGCGGCGAAATCTTCAAGCTGCGCGAGCATACCGAGCGCCTGATCGAATCCGGCCGTATCCTCGGCTTCAAGGTGCCCTACAGCGCCGACGAGATCGACGCGGCCTGCAACGAACTCCTCCAGCGGCAGGGTTTCAGCGATGCCTACGTGCGTCCGATCGCCTGGCGCGGCTCTGAGATGATGGGCGTTTCAGCGCAGTCCAATCGCATCAACGTCGCCATCGCGATCTGGCAGTGGCCGAGCTATTTCGACCCCGAGCAGCGGATGAAGGGCATCCGCCTCGACCTCGCGGAATACCGGCGGCCCGATCCGCGCACGGCGCCTTCGAAGTCGAAGGCGGCAGGCCTCTACATGATCTGCACCATCTCCAAGCACGCTGCGGAGGCCAAGGGTTATGCGGATGCGCTGATGCTCGACTGGCGAGGCTATGTGGCCGAGGCGACCGGCGCGAACGTCTTCTTCGTCAAGGATGGCGTGATCCATACGCCGAACCCCGATTGCTTCCTCGACGGCATCACGCGCCGCACGGTGATCGAACTCGCGAAGCGCCGCGGCTACGAGGTCCAGGTGCGCACCATCATGCCGGACGAGATGGAGGGCTTCACCGAGTGCTTCCTCTGCGGCACGGCGGCGGAGGTGACGCCGGTCTCCGAGATCGGGCCCTACCGCTTCACCCCGGGCGACATCAGCCGCACACTCGTCGCCGACTACATGGCCGAGGTTCAGCCCAAGCGCCTTGCGGCCGAATAGGCGGATCGTCTCGCCGGACAGGATCGGGCCCGCCTTCGAGCGGGCCTTTTTCGTGCCGCTTCGTCGCCTACTCTCTCGAGGGAATGGCGAAGGAGAGCGCGATGAAGGTCCTGATGATCGGTGGCACGCGCTTTGCCGGCGCCCACGCCGTGAGGCAGTTCCACGCGGCGGGCGCGACGGTTACCGTCTATCATCGTGGCCGCTCGCTCCAGCCGGAGCTGCCACCAATCCGGCAGGTGTGTGACGAACGAGCCGGATGGCCGGTTCTCGCTTTCCCACCGGCGCTCCGCAGAGACTGGGATGTCGTCGTCCATATGGGGGCGATGGGCGAGCGGGATATGCAAGCGGCTATCGATGCCTTTCGGGGGCGGGCGCGGCGGATGATCGTGATCTCCAGCGCGGACGTCTATCGCGCCTACGGGCGGTTGACGAAAATGGAGCCGGGCGAGCCCGATCCGACGCCGCTCGGCGAAGACGCGCCGCTGCGCACGGTCTTTTACCCTTACCGCCGAATGGCGGCCTCACTCGGCCCGTGGGCGCACGATTACGAGAAGATCCACGCCGAGGCAGCCGTCCGCGCGTCGGACGGGCTCGAATGGGCGATCCTGCGCTTTCCCAAGCTCTACGGCGCGGAAGACAATGCGAACCTCGCGACCATCTACGGCTTTGCGGCCGCCCCCAACTGGCGCTGGACTCATGCGCATGCCGTGAACGCCGCCGCGGCGATTGTTCTGGCCGCCAGCCATCCGCTTGCGGCCGCCGGTGTCTTCAATGTCGGAGAGCGCACGACACCGACGATGGACGAGCGCTTGTCTCGGCTGGCGGGCCGGGAGGGCCCTGCGCCGGATCTGCCGGATTTTGATTTCCGACAGTCGCTCGTTCTTGCGACGGGGCTCATTCGCAATGCTCTGGGCTATCGCGAGATTCTCGACGAGAGCGCCGCGATGGCGGCCCTCGCGGCACGATGAGCGTAAGGCTATGCCTCCCACGCGCACCGTGTTAGCCCGCAAGGGCCCTCCAGTCGTAGGACGCGTCATGCCCCTTTCCGCCGAGATTGTGCCCGTCACCCCCTTCCAGCAGAATTGCTGCATCTTCTTCGACACGGATACGAGGAAGGCGGTGGTCGTCGATCCCGGCGGCGACGTCGATGCGATCCGCGCCGCAATCGATCGTCTCGGCCTCACCGTCGAGGCGATCTGGCTGACACACGGCCATATCGATCATGCGGGCGGCGCAATGGAACTGAAGGATGCGCTCGGCGGCGTCGACATCATTGGTCCGCAGCGCGAGGATGCCACGCTCCTCGGCCGCCTGGAGGATCAGGCAAAGATGTTTGCCTTGACCGGCCGATACCGCAACTGCGAGCCCGATCGCTGGCTCGAAGACGGAGACGCTCTGACGCTCGGCGCTCACCGGTTCGAGGTGATCCACGCACCCGGCCACTCACCTGGCCATGTCGTCTTCTTCAACCGCGACGCCCGTTTCCTGCACGCCGGCGACGTCCTCTTCTCCGGCTCGATCGGGCGCACCGACCTGCCGGGCGGCAGCCACCCGACGTTGATCGCCACCATCAAGGAGAAGATCCTGCCGCTCGGCGACGATGTCGGCTTCATCTGTGGGCACGGCCCCGGCGGGCGGCTCGGTCAGGAGCGCCTGACGAACCCCTTCCTCGTCTGACTACTGGGTGCCAGCGATGCAGAAATGCCGGCGGCCGGTGTCGTCGGTGAAGGTGCCGAGAGAGGCGTCGAAGGTTTCGTAGCGCTCGACGCAATGCTGCATCCAGGCGTCGGTCCAGGGCTCGAACTCTTCGCCCGAGGCGGCGGGCACCGCAGCGTGCTCACGCGCCGCCCCCGGCGCAGCAGCGGGTTCCGCATCCGGGTCCGGATAGAAGACCGGGCCAGCCTCGGTCAGCGCACGCTCGGCATGGCTCCGGCCGTTAGGCATCGCCATATCGCCATAACCCGAGGCGAGGCGGATGATCTTCGTCGTGCCGCGCTGCTCCACACTGACACCACTCGCGCCGATCGGCTGGCGATCGAGGCGTTCGGCCTCGACGTCGATGATCTTCGGGCCCGGCGCATCGCGTGTCACGAAGATGGGAGCGGACGCGGCACCGTAGACGACGACGCTGCCGCCGACGGCATTCGCGAAGATGCCGGTGCCCCGGTAGAACGCGGGCTCGCGGACGCGGCTCGCATGGATCATCGAGCGGCTGATCGGCCGGTATTCGTTCCAGACGCGGCCGGGCACATGGTAGCGGTAGTCCTCGCGGCCGTCGCGATCACGCCGAAAGCTGCGATGGCCGGCCCGGCCCCATTCGCTGCTCGAGACGGATGGAGGTCCGTAGGACGCGTTCCCGCCGAGAAGGGTGTCTTCCCCGGCGGGCGATCCGAACTCGATGAGGCCCTGCGAGGCGGCGGGAAAGAGCGTGACGGCGAGGCCCGCGGCGACGAGAAGGCCGGACAGGGCGATGCGGCGAAATGCGAACGGCATGCCGGTTTTCCTTCCTTCGCGCCGGCGTGGCCGTTTGCGGCGGCCCGCCGGCGCCGCGCTATCGGCGCGCGGCGTTAAGACAACGTTAAGGGATATGTGCCGCGCCGCCGCGAGGGAAGACGTGCGCGATCGTCCGGCGCGCATTTGCGCCAACGCGGTTAACGGCGCTCATGGATCCGGGGGATGGCGGCGGGATGTCGTATTGCGCCGACGGCGAAAGGGCGCGTGAGAGAGCGTCCGGCCGGATCGAACTTATAGGGGTTGTCGCCGCCGCGCGCGTTTGCGAGCCGTTCTAGACTAGGAGACGGGGCGCGATCGGCTCACTTGGCGCGCGATGAGGTTTCGCGGCGCATGACGAAGGCGCTGGCTTCGCGCGCGTTGCGACGTGCTGCGAGGAGGGGCGCACGCACCCAGCACCGGCGGAGCCATACGCCCGCCGCGGATCCCGGCAGCGGGCGAGGCGCGACCGGCAGACCGGGCGCAGGGTCGAGCTTCATCCGAGCGCGCTTGCGGCGTCGCCCGGTCGTTCATCGGCAATGCGTCGACCGGACGCCCACAGGAAGCGTGCTGTCCAGCGCTGCGATCCCGCCGCCTCGCGGCGGCGCCTTACGGGCCGTGCAAGCGTTGAGGCCGCCAGCGGCCCTCGTGTCGCTCAGTCTTCGGCCTGGAGGTTGACGGCCTTCGGACCCTTGCCGCGCTTGTCCGGCTCGGTGTCGTAGGAGACCTTCTGGTTCTCGGCGAGGCCTGTGAGACCGGAAGCCTGCACGGCCGAGATGTGGACGAAGATGTCGGCGCCGCCATTGTCCGGCTTGATGAAGCCGAAGCCCTTCTCGGTGTTGAAGAATTTAACCGTACCCGTCTGTGCCATTGGGGACCCTTTTCCTTTGGCTGTACATGACGCCCCAAGGGGCGGTGGCAGGCAAGTCTTGATGCGAGGAAAAGGAACCGACACATCGCAACCGCTTTCACGGTCGCCCGAGGGATGCGCCCCCGATACGCAATTCGTCCATCACTCGTGTTCGCGAAATTGCCCGAACCCTACTTTCTTGCAAGCCGTCAATTGACTTTGCAAGCGAAAGTTTCGTGCCTCATCTTCACAATTCGCTAAGGCCGATCCTCTTTGACGTTTCTGGCAACCTTCCCCGCACCGCCTTTTCGCCTTCTATGCGCCACTCTTGGATGCCGCAGATGTCAGGGAACGCGAGCGCACCGACACCGTTGGCCCCTTCGACTTCATTTGCCCGCGGCAGCCGTTACCATCGCTTCTGTTGCCGCCAAACGACAGGGATCGATCCGATGACGAACAAGACCCTCCTTGCCGCCGGTGCCGCGCTCGCGCTCCTGACCGCACCCGCCTTCGCGCAGACGAGCGGGGCTCCTGCGCCGACCCCGACGCCCGCGCCAGCCAGCGAGCCCACGATCGAACCCGCGCCTGGCAGCGAGGCCGATGTCGGCTCGGTCCTCGGCGCGGGTGCACTGCCGGGCGTCGGCGTCGGCACCACGACGATGACAGAGGAGAACGCGCCGGCGGGGCCGGGCGGCCTGCAGAACGGCGTCGGCGCGGTCGGGACAATGGCGCCCGACACGACGGGCACCGCCGGCAATGTCGGCGGCGGCGTGCCCGGCACCGGCACGACCGCCCCCGGCACGGGCATCCCGATCGAGACGACGCCGGGGGTGCCGGGCACGGCCCCGGCCAACTGAACCGTCGCGATCTTGCGGAACGAAGGGGCGCCGCACGCACAACGGCCGCGGCTGGTAGGCGATCCATCGCGCCGCATGATGAAGCCCCGCTCCGGCGGGGCTTTTTCGTTGCAGGGCTTGGCGCTTCCGGGCCTCCCGCCCGCTCCCGTTGCTGTCCTCCGTCACTTCAGAGTGGCTCCTCCATAACCTCGGGCTGCTTCCTCGGGCTCGACCCGAGGATAGGGTGAAGCTTCCGGACCACCGCCGATGTGGTGACGGTTGAGGGCGATCCTCGTGTCGAGCCCGAGGATGACGCGCTTCGGCAAAGCGTCGAGGATGGCGATGCTGTCGATCGAAACGATGCGGCTGTCGCCTCCTGACGCGACTTCGCGTTCCCGCGCCGCGCTCGCGGCCGGGTGGATGAGAATGTCTGTCCCCTCTTTAACCTCCTCGCCCTTCGGCTCGTCGGTGAGGGGCCCCTGAACCCGTTCCGTCGGGAACGAGCGGGTGGAGCACCGGAGGCTCGCCTCCGATGGGTAGTGTGTGATGCGGCTCGCCTCCGGCGCTCCACACGGGTGCTGCGGGTCTTGACCGTCCGCTGCCACGCGGCGGCTGCCGATGCCTTCGACCGGATGGCTTGTCCGGCCTCAAGGGCGTGCCCCGAAATTGGTCCGGCCCAAACAGGCTACGGGGGTTCCTCGGGTGGCTCCCGGCGCCGCCTTTTCTCTCGGCGCCGGCATCGACTCGTCCCGCCCGACCGTGCGCCGCCCTACGACCGGACCCGCCCGCCAGCCCCGAACGATCCCGGTGATCATTCGCGCCCGTCAGGGCTGGTGGTCAGGGAAGTATGGTGGAGGCGGGGAGGGCGGGGATAAGTGATTGACCGCTTCCGACCATTATTGCCGGTCCGAAGCCCAAGCGCCTCCCCGAAAGCGGTCATTCGAACGCGCGGCCTGCGCGACTAGGATCACATTGTTGCGGCCGTAAAGTGCGTTAGGGGGCTCCGGTGATGGTCGACACATGCGCTAAGGCCCGCCCTTGCGGCACATAGATGGCGTTACGGGTTAGGTGGCGGGTCTCGACGCTGTCGATCTGGAGCAGGCCAAGCTTGTCGATCGCCCTTCACAACTGGCCTGCGCTGATGCGGTCGTGACGACGCAGGGCATTGAAGCCCTGCGCCGCCAGCGCCCACGCGCCGCGCTTTGGAAAGGGAGAACTCCGCCTTCAGGAGCGCGCTCCCGACACCGTCGCGATAAAGGCGCGCAGGTCGGCCAGCATCAGTTCCGGCTCCTCCAGCGCGGCGAAATGCCCGCCCCGCGGCATGTCGGTCCAATGCACGATGTTGTAGGTCTTCTCCGCGAACGAGCGCGGCGGCGGCAAGAACACCGGATCGGGGAAGGCCGCAAAGCCGGTCGGCACCTGGATGCGGGTGCCAGGCGGAAGCATCCGCGACTTCTCAAGCCGGCTGCCATAGTAGATCCACGTTGCAGTCACGAACGATGCCGGCGCGATGTAGAGCATGATGTTGGTGAGGAGGTCCTCCTCGGAAAACTTGCTCCAGATGTCGGGGGCGCCATCGGCGGTTGTCGGGAGATCGGCCCATTTTCCGAACTTTTCGAGTATCCAGCCCGCCGCTCCGACCGGGCTGTCGGTCATCGCGACGCCGAGCGTCTGCGGACGGGTCGCCTGCTCGTGAAAGTAGGCGCTCTCCTGATCGGCAATCGCAGCCCGCTCGGCGGCGAAGGACTTCTCCTCGTCGGTCGTCGGAGCGGCATCCTCCGCACGCACGGTCATCATATTGATATGGATGCCGAGCAGAGCGTCCGGTCGATCGTGTGCTGCCCAGACCGCGAGGGCGTGGCCCCAATCGCCCCCTTGAATGAAATACCGCGCGCCGCCGAACAGTTGGCTCATCAGCCCGTGCACGAGCGCAGCGGCCCGCCGCGGGCCGATCGGGCGCGTGATCGGGTTGGAGAACGCGAAGCCAGGAAGCGAGGGGACGACAACATCGTGCCCGTCTGCTGCGAGCGGCTCCAATAGCCGCTCGAACTCGAGATACGAGCCCGGCCAGCCGTGGAGAAGCAGGACGGGCGGCCTGGAGCCGTCGCCTTTCACATGAACGAAGTGGAGGTGCTCGCCTTCCACATCGATCGTAAAGTTGGGGAGTGCGTTGAGGCGCCGTTCGACCGCACGCCAGTCGTAGCTGTCCTGCCAATACGCGGCGAGCCGCTTGAGGTCATCAACCCCGACCCCCGCTGACCAGCCCCCCGCATCCGGCAGCTGGCTCCAGTCATAAGCCTCGATCTTCGCTCTGATCGTGGCGAGCCGTTCGTCAGGGATGTTGATCGTGTAGGGTGAAATCATGATGTTTTCCGCTCAAGCTGGGATGCGGTTCGACGGAGAGGGTGTCGGGTTAATCTGCTATCCGTGCTGTCTATGGAGTCTCCGGGATTTGGGGCCCGCTCGGCATATCGCGCTTCAGGTTGTGGTATTGAAATAAAACCTTCTGCCTGCTGTTATCGAACAGATGGATACCAATCTCGATCTCGGCCTGCTCGTCACGCTCGAAGCCCTTCTGGCGGAAGGGAACGTCACGCGTGCCGCCCGGCGCCTGAACCTAAGCCAGCCTGCCTTGTCGGCCCGGTTGGCGCGGCTTCGCGACGCCTTCGGCGATCCCCTCCTCATTCCGGCACAGCGCGGGATGGTCCTGACCCAGCGCGCAGTCGAGCTTCAGCAGCCATTGCACGAAGCGCTGGAGGGCGTCCGCAGGGTTGTGGCAGATGGAGCACCATTCGACCCGGCGACCATGCAGGCGACGCTGGTGATCGCCGCTAGCGACTACCAGCAGTATGCGCTTCTCACCCGGTTCTCGGTCGCGCTTAGGACCGAGGCGCCCATGGTCCGCATCGCCTGGCGTGCCCTTGACGTGCTGGCGCTCGCCGCACAGCTGGAGCGCGGCGAGGTCGATCTAGCCTTGGCAACTCCCGACCATGCACCGGCGGCCATGCGCCAGCGTCAGCTCTATTGTGAGGGTTACACGGTGATCGCCCGGCAGGGACACCCTGCCGTACAAGGACATGTCAGCCTAGACGTGTTCTGTACTTTGGAGCACGTTGTGGTGTCTCTCCAAGGCGGCGGGTTCTCGGGACCCACCGATGCGGCACTAGAGGCCGTCGGCCGCCGCCGCACCGTAGCCCTGTCCACGTCGGGGTTCCTGATCGTGCCGGAGGTCGTGTCGCGGTCCGACATGATTGCGCTGGTTCCTCGGCGTCTTGCCGATGGCTGGTCGGATCGCCTGCAAGTGCTGGAACCGCCACTCACCATCCCTCGCGTTACCGTCGCGAGTGTCTGGCACGACCGGGCCACTTACCATCCGGCACAACGCTGGCTGCGTGAACGTCTGTCGACGTTGGCCGCCGAAGGTTAGTTACCGACTGGACTGGAGGCTGCGCGCGGCGTTCGCGAACGCCATCGTTTCCGGGAAAGCTTTAGTGATCGCGAATAGCAGCTTATCGCCGTTCTGCTCCGAAAGCTGACCGGAAGCTTCCTACCCCAAGCTGCGCTTTACCGCCCCGGCCGCCCCGTCTTGCCGGGCCGGCGCTTACGGCGCTTTTCGTCGGAGGGGTCCTCGTAGGAGCCGACGCCGATGCGCTCGCGGCGGATGGGGCGAGCGTCGTCCTCGCTCGAAGGCGCTCCCTTAGCAGGAGAGTGCACGGGACGCTGCGGCGCCGGGCCGCCCTTCGGCTTCTCCGTGCGGCCGACAGTCATCTCGTCGAGCGAGTTCTTGCGGAACATCGAAGGCCGGTTCGGCGTGACACCGTCGCCGCCCATTTCATCCAGTTCCGGCTTGCGGAAGCCTGAGCGGTTGGGCGTCGCGGTGTCGGTGCCGGGCCCCATGTCATCGATGGACGGCTTGGCGAAGTAGCTGTTGTCGCGGTTGGCATCCGGGCCGCGCGGCTTCAACGGCTCGCCGCGCGGGCCGAAGCGCGGATTGGGCGCGGGCTTGCGGCCCTTGCCGGTGCGCTTGTTGGCCGAGCCGCCCTCGGCGTCGATGTCGTACTCGCGCGCCAGCGGGTCCTCCGAGACGGCGAGTTCCGTCGCCTGCAGCCGCTTGATCTCGTCACGCAGCCGCGCGGCCTTCTCGAAGTCGAGATCGGCGGCCGCCTCGCGCATCTCCTTTTCCAGATACTGGAGATGCGACTGGAGATTGTTGCCGACCATCGCGCCTTCCTTCGCGGTGGCGCCGGTATCGACCCGCACGTGGTCCTTCTCGTAATAGCTGTCGAGGATATCGGCGATCTTCGCCTTCACCGATTCCGGCGTGATGCCGTTCTCGGCGTTGTAGGCCTCCTGCTTCTCGCGGCGCCGGTTGGTCTCGGCGATGGCGCGTTCCATCGAGCCGGTCTCGCGGTCGGCGTAGAGGATCACCTTGCCGTCGACGTTGCGCGCGGCGCGGCCGATGGTCTGGATCAGCGAGGTCTCGGAGCGCAGGAAGCCTTCCTTGTCGGCGTCGAGAATAGCGACGAGCCCGCATTCGGGGATGTCGAGGCCCTCGCGCAGCAGGTTGATGCCGACGAGACAGTCGAACGCGCCGAGGCGCAGATCGCGGATGATCTCGATGCGCTCCAGCGTGTCGATGTCCGAGTGCATGTAGCGCACGCGGATGCCCTGCTCGTGCAGATATTCGGTGAGGTCCTCGGCCATGCGCTTGGTGAGCACGGTGGCGAGGACGCGGTAGCCCTTGGCGACGGTCTCGCGGATCTCGCCGACGAGATCGTCCACCTGCGCGCGGGCCGGGCGGATCTCCACCGGGGGATCGGTGAGGCCGGTGGGGCGAATGACCTGCTCCGCGAAGACGCCGCCGCTCTGCTCCATCTCCCACGGGCCCGGCGTCGCCGAGACGGCCACCGTGGGCGGGCGCATGGCGTTCCACTCCTCGAAGCGCAGCGGGCGGTTGTCCATGCAGGAGGGCAGGCGGAAGCCGTATTCGGCCAGCGTCGCCTTGCGGCGGAAGTCGCCCCGGTACATCGCGCCGATCTGCGGGATGGTGACGTGGCTCTCGTCGATGAAGACGAGGGCGTTGTCGGGCAGGTATTCGAAGAGCGTCGGCGGCGGGTGGCCGGGCAAGCGGCCGGTGAGGTAGCGCGAATAGTTCTCGATGCCGTTGCACGAGCCCGTCGCCTCGATCATCTCGATGTCGAAGGTGACGCGCTGCTCCAGTCGCTGCGCCTCGAGCAGGCGCCCCGCCTTGTTCAGCTCGACGAGACGGGCCTTCAGCTCGGCCCTGATCGACTTCACCGCCTGCTGCAGCGTCGGGCGCGGCGTGACGTAGTGCGAGTTGGCGTAGATTTTCACCGACTTGAGGTCGTCGGTCTTCTGGCCGGTGAGCGGGTCGAACTCGTGGATCGCCTCGATCTCGTCGCCGAACATGGAGATGCGCCAGGCGCGGTCTTCAAGGTGGGCGGGGAAGATCTCGATCGTGTCGCCGCGCACGCGGAACGAGCCGCGGATGAAGTCCATGTCGCGGCGCTTGTACTGCTGGGCGACCAAGTCGGCGAGGAGCTGGCGCTGGTCCAGCCGGTCGCCAATCGACATCTGGAAGGTCATCGCCGTGTAGGTCTCGACCGAGCCGATGCCGTAGATGCAGGAGACCGAGGCGACGATGATGACGTCGTCGCGCTCCAGGAGGGCGCGGGTGGCGGCGTGGCGCATCCGGTCGATCTGCTCGTTGATCGAGGACTCCTTCTCGATGAAGGTATCCGAGCGCGGGACGTAGGCCTCCGGCTGGTAGTAGTCGTAGTAGGAGACGAAATACTCGACGGCGTTGTCGGGGAAGAAGTTCTTGAACTCGCCGTAGAGCTGGGCCGCCAGCGTCTTGTTCGGCGCGAGGATCAGCGCCGGGCGTTGTGTCTGCTCGATGACGTTGGCGACCGTGAAGGTCTTGCCCGAACCGGTGACGCCGAGCAGCACCTGCGTCTGGTCGTTGTCCTCGGTGATGCCGGACACGAGGTCGCGGATCGCCGTCGGCTGGTCGCCCTTCGGCGTGTAGTCGGAGGCGATGCGGAAGGCGTGGCCGCCCTCGCTCTTTTCCGGCCGGGCGGGGCGGTGGGGGATCCACAGCTCGCCGTTCTTGTGCAGCGGGTTGCCGGAGGTGATGAGGTCTTGCAGCGCCTGCACGGTGGCGGTGACGCCGCCTTCGGGCAGCGCAGCCGCATCCTCCAGCGAGACGTCCATGCCGGCGACGGGGTTCAGCCCGGCTGCGGCACGCGCCTTGGGGTCCGAGGTCGTGCCCATCGACGTGCCGCGCGCGGTCTTGGTGGTTTTGGACTTCGGCGGCTCGGCGGGGCTGGAGGGCTTTTTCGCCTTCTTCGGCTTCTCGGCGGCCTTGCGCTCGGCCTCCTCCTCCAGGTTCTGGGCGATCTCATCGGCCCAGCCCGAGAGGGGCCCCGTAAGCGGCGTGCCTTCGAGGTCCGGCTGCGGCGCCTCGCCGAAGCCGGGCTCCAGGCGTTCGGACGCGTCGGAGTAATCGAGGATCGGCGAGCGCCGGGGAGACTTGCGGGGAGTGTCGGCCATGCGCCGCAATATGGGGAACAAGACGAGCCTGGTGAAGAGGGCCCCGCCAGCGACGAGCGGCAGGCGAGGCCGGCGTCTCACCGCGCCGGGCGGATGGAATTCACCGCGATGGTGGTGCCCTGCATGCAAGTGGACATCTGCGCGATCTCGCCGAGCACGGTGACGCGGTCGCCCGGCCGGAAGCCGGAAAGGCCGCCGGCCAGCGAATAGAGCCGGCCGTTCTCGGCGCGGATCACCGGGCACTCGACGCCCTCGTTGGAGATGACGCCGGTGATGGAGACGCGCTCTGGGTTTCCAGGGCGACCCGGACCACCCGGGCGGCCGGGCTGGCGCGGCTCTTCGCCGACGCGGAAGGTGCCGTCGGCGACCACGCGGCCGCGCCCGTCGTAGATCTCGTAGCTCCAGCGCTCGCCGGGCCGGGCGCGCGGCGAGATGTCGAGCGCGAGATTGGCGAAGCCGCGCCGGTCGACGCGGGTCTCCGCCTCGGTACCGCCGCGCCCGTTGGTGGGGCCGGCCTCGGCGGAGACGGCGTCGCCGGGACGCAGGCCCTCGACGAGAAGGTTGATGCCGCCCCCCGGATAGCTGTCGCGATCGTCGATGCGCACGTCGACGCGCGTCGGTGCCGGGCGGACGGGCGGGGGAGGCGCCGTGTTCGGGCGGCCGGCGAAGCCCGAGAAGTAGATGGTGCGGCCGACCTGCAGATCGCGTTCGCTCAAGCCCGGATTGGCCGCGAGAAGCGCCTGCAGCGAGACGCCGAAGGAGCGGGCGATGGAGGAGAGCGTATCGCCGCGCTGCACGACATAAGCCTGCGGGCGGCCGGAGTTTCCAGCGGGCGGGCGCGCTCCGCGCGTGTCGAGGTTGACGCGCGCGCCGACCTGCAGGCGCCGCCAGTCGATCGAGGGGTTGGCCGCCTCGATCGCGGCGGACGGGATGCCGCAGGCGCGCGAGATGGAGGAGAGCGTGTCGCCCGGCGAGACGCGCCACGTGTCGCCGCAGCGAGTCTGCGCCTGCGCACTGGGCGCGTGCGACGCACCGGCCAACGGCAGGGCGAGCGCGGCGGCGAGCGCCAGACGAATGGTTGCGGCCTTCAGCATCGGATCGTCTCCCCTCGGGCGCTGCGCCCTTCGGCGATCAGGCTCGCCGCGAAGGAAAAGATAGGACGGCGAAGCTGAAAGCCAGTTGAACGGCGCGAAGGCGGCCGACGGGCATCGAAGAAAAACCCGGTCCCGCGTTTAGGTTTCGCTTACCAAACCATCCTAGGCTGATGCTCATCCGCTCGAGTTTCGCGGAGATGAAAGGCCGTCCTGAATGGTATCGCGTAATCAAGGATGGCGCATCGTCACGCTCGCCGTCGCAGGTTTCGCGGCGGCGAGCGCCTTGACCGGCCAGCCGCTGGCGCAGAATTTTTCGGACACGACCGGCTCGGTCGCGCCTGCTGGCAATCTTGTCTGGGGCGGGCACGTGCCGCCGCCGCCCCGTCCCGGAGAGGCGCCGGTCTACGTGCCGAGCCAGCCGCACTCCTCCGACTACGAGACGGTCAACCAGTCGTCCTTCCGTGGCGTGCAGCCGACTCCGCCGCAATTCCTGCCGCCGCCGATCCAGGAGGATGTCGGCGTGGCTCCGGACGTCGCGATGCCGGCCGAGCGCGGCCCCGGCGAGTACGGTCGCACCTACCCCGTGCAGCAGGCGCCTTCGATGTTGCCGCCGCCGGCGCCCGTGCAACAGGCGGCCCTGCCGCCGCTCGGACCCGGCCAAGTTATCGATGACGCGACGCCGGGCTCCTTTCACGGTGCCCTGCCGGACGAAAGCTTCGACCCCTGGGAGGGGCTGACGGATATCGACCCGGCGGCCGCCGTGCCGGCGCCGATGCCGTCCTCCGTGCCGATGCCGAGCGCTCCGGTGGCGCCCGCCGCGCGCGAGACGCCGCCGTCCGTCCCGTCCTATGCCGCGCTGGAGACCGTGCGCCCCGAGCCGCCGGCCGAGCGGGGCCGGAGCTGGAACCCGTTCCGCTGGGGCCGGGGATCGCTCGAGGAGAAGACGCCGACGGGCTATCGCTCGCTGCCGCGTACCGAGGCGATGTGCCGGCGCGAGCTGCAACGGCTCGGCGCGCAGTTCACCGAGGCCAACACGATCAACGGATCAGGGAGTTGCGGCATCCAGACGCCGATCCGCGTGACGCAGGCCGCCAAGGGCATCGCCATGCAGCCGGCGGCGACTCTCTCATGCCAGACGGCGCTGCAGACCGCGCGCTGGCTCGACGACGAAGTGCGCTCGGCTGCGCGCTGGACACTGTTCAAGCGCCCGACGGCCATTATCAACGCATCCTCCTATCGCTGCTCGCGCATCGCCGGCTCGCGCACGATCTCGGAGCACGCTCTCGGCAACGCGCTCGACATTCGAGGTTTTCGCTTCTCGGATGGATCCACGGTTCTGGTCGAGCCGAAGGGCATGTTCTCGCCGCGCGAGCGCTCGTTCCAGCAGAAGGTGCGCGTGGCGGGCTGCAAGTATTTCGGCACGGTGCTCGGTCCGGGCTACAACAAGGCCCATGACGACCATTTCCACTTCGACGTGAAGTCGCGGATGCGGCCGGTCTGCAAGTAGTTTGGCTGGCCGTCTAGCCCTTGCGGGCGGCAACGAAGGTCTGTCCGGCGCGTTTGGCGAAGGAGCCCGAGGGCTCACTTCGAAACCGCAACGGACAAGACCCGTGATGATCAGACACTGGACGATGGCCACCGTCGCGCTCGCCGTGACGATGCCACTTGCTGCCGCGCAGCAGCAGCCACAGGCCGCGGCACCCGCCGAGAACGTCGAACGTGCCAGCCCGCCGCCTGGGCGGGGCGAGGGCAACCGAGAACGCCGGGAGCGCGAAGATGGTCCGCGCTGGGAGCACGGCCGCGGCGGCCCGCATGGGATGCGTGGCCCGTATGGCGGGCGTGGTGGCCCCGGCCCTCGTGGCAAAGCCGGGCTCGACGCGCCGAGCGTCGCGATCCGCCTCGGGGGCGGGCGGTCGATGCAGCTTCAGTGCGGCGACACCGATATCGTGACATGCCTTGAGGCGGCACAGCCGCTCTTCGACCGGATGAGCGAGATGCCACCGGCCGGGCCGCGCGGCCGTATCGGGATACCTGCTCCGGGCGCGGGCGATACGCCCCCGCCGCCTCCGGCCGAAGTGCCAAACGACGCGCCGTCGAACCTCTGAGGCCGGCTGCGATCAGCCGGCGGCGTCGGCTCTCACGGCCGGCGTCTCCGGAGCCTCCGGCGGCACGGCCACGGGCCGGCCGTCCCGGTCAAGTGCGACCATGACGAAGCTCGCTTCGGTGACCTTCTCCACGTCGCGGGTGAGGTAACGCTGGGCCCACGCCTCGACCGATAGGGTGATCGAACTGCGCCCGATCCTCTCGACGTTCGTGTAGATCGAGAGCGTGTCACCTACCTTCACGGGCCGGCGAAAGACGAGGGTCTGGACGGCCATCGTCACGACGCGCCCGTGCGCGCGCTCCGCTCCACGAATGCCCGCCGCCAGATCCATCTGCGACATCACCCAACCGCCGAAGATGTCGCCCGCCGCGTTGGCGTCTGCCGGCATGGCCGGCACGCGCATCGTCAATGTTCCCTGTGGCAGTTCGTCTACGGCCTCGCTCACGGACGCGTCTCCTGTCGGTGGGCGCCGCGTGGGTCCGCGGCTTTCGGGTTCCGGCGTTAGCATGAGTTCGATGACGCTTGAAAGCAGCGGGGAACGAATGCGCGTGCTGGCGATTGTGACGGTCCAAGGCGTTCGTTCGAAAGACGAACGCGGCATTCGACAAGAGAGAGAGTATCGCCAATGAAGACCTTTGCCCTCGCGGCCGGTTTCGCTGTCCTTCTCGGCGGCACGGCCCTTGCCCAGACCACCGCGCCCGCCGGCGAGACGACCCAGCCGGTGACCGGCTCCACGGCCGACGGCGCAACGGCGCCAGAGACCCTGGGCGTGGAGGGCGGCTCGCCGATCGTGACGCTGCCTGAAGTCCAGGCCGGCGCCGCGCCCGCGCATTTCCTTGCCGAGGACCTCGACGGCGAGGACGTCTACGGCGCCAACAATGAGGAGATCGGCGAGGTCGAGGATATCGTGCTGGCCGCCGATGGCACCGTAGCGGCCATCGTGATCGAGGTCGGTGGCTTCCTCGGCATCGGCGAGAAGGACGTCCTCGTTGACTGGAATGCGGTCGAGATCGTGACCGAGGGTGACGACGTGCGCGTGATGGCGCCGACCTTGACGCGCGAGATGCTGGAAGAGGCAGAGGGTGTTGACCTCGACACGCTGCTGGTTGGCCACGACTGAAGAGAGCCATAGGGCGGCAGGAAGCTTAGCTGCGCTGGAACCATGATGGGGCGGCCGCATTGTTCTTGCCGACAACGCAAGGGGCAGGAAACAGCGGCTCCCCGAACCTCGCGGACCGCGAGACAATAACAAGGAATTCACACGATGAAGAAGACCATCCTCTCCGCCGTCGCGGCGACCGCCGTCCTCACCGGTTCGGCACTCGCGCAGGTTGCCACATCGCCGGCGACCGAGAACTCGGGTCAGCAGTCGGCCGATCCGTCGGCTGCGGGTAACTCGACGACCGGTACTGGCACGTCGACCGGCTCGATGGGCACGATGGAGACCGAAACCAACGCGATCCCGACGAGCCCCACGCAGGACAATGCCGGTCAGAACTCCGCTGATCCGACCGCCGCCGGCAACACCACGCCCGAAACGGCATCCCAGGGCGCGGCCCCGATCGCGCCGCCGGCCGGCAGCTCGAGCAACACCGAGGAGCCGGGCATTCCGACCTCGCCGGCCGCGGAGAACTCCGGTTCGGAGAGCGCTGACGAAGCTGCCGAGTAACGGCATCGTCCTCGTCCGCGTCTGCGGAAGACACCCTGAAGCCCCGCAGTTCGCTGCGGGGTTTTTTTCGTCATGGCTGAAAGGCGGGCATGACGCTTTCAAGTCATGCGGCAATGCATTAGGGTCCGCGCGCCTTGGCGGGGCGCGCCCGCGAAGGCTTCGTCACACGACCGGAGTCGCATCGTCCCATGGCCTTCCTCGCCGCCGCCCTAGACCGCGTCAAGCCGTCCGCCACCATCGCCGTCTCGCAGAAGGCGCGCGACCTGAAGGCGCAGGGACGCGACGTGATTTCCCTCGGTGCCGGCGAGCCGGACTTCGACACCCCGGACAACATCAAGGCGGCCGCGATCGACGCCATCAACCGCGGCGAGACCAAGTACACGCCTGTGGCCGGTATCCCGCAGCTTCGCGAAGCGATCTCCAAGAAGTTCAAGCGTGAGAACGGCCTCGACTACACGCCGGCGCAGACCATCGTCGGCACCGGCGGCAAGCAGATTCTGTTCAATGCCTTCATGGCGACGCTGAACCCCGGCGACGAGGTGATCGTGCCGGCGCCCTACTGGGTGAGCTATCCGGAGATGGTGGCGCTGTGCGGCGGCACGACCGTCTATGTCGAGGCGACGCTGGAGAACGACTTCAAGCTGACGCCCGAGGCGCTGGAGAAGGCGATCACGCCGAAGACCAAGTGGTTCCTCTTCAACTCGCCGTCCAACCCGTCGGGCGCGGCCTACAGCCACGCCGAACTGAAGGCTCTGACGGACGTGCTGATGCGCCACCCGCATGTGTGGGTGCTGACGGACGACATGTACGAGCATCTCGTCTACGGCGACTTCACCTTCGCCACCCCCGCCCAGGTGGAGCCGGCGCTCTACGAGCGCACGCTGACGATGAACGGCGTCTCCAAGGCCTACGCGATGACCGGCTGGCGCATCGGCTATGCCGGCGGGCCGCTGAACCTCATCAAGGCGATGGACATGATCCAGGGCCAGCAGACCTCGGGCGCCTGCTCGATCGCGCAGTGGGCCGCGCTCGAGGCGCTGAACGGGCCTCAGGACTTCATCCCGCAGAGCCGCGTCGCCTTCGAGAAGCGCCGCGATCTCGTCGTCTCGATGCTGAACCAGGCGAACGGCCTGAAGTGCCCGACGCCGCAGGGCGCATTCTACGTCTACCCCTCGGTGCAGGCGCTCATTGGCACGAAGACGGAAGCGGGCAAGACGATCGAGACCGACGCGGACTTCGTCACCGAGCTTCTCGATGCCGAGGGCGTCGCGGTGGTTCACGGCTCGGCCTTCGGCCTTGGCCCGAACTTCCGTCTCTCCTATGCGGAGTCCGACGAGAAGCTGGAGGATGCCTGCGGGCGAATCCAGCGCTTCTGCGCCAGCCTGCGTCGCTGACGATCAATCGCTGACAAGAGAAAGGCCCGGTCGCGCAGGCGGCCGGGCCTTTTCGTATTACGCCTTGCGCTTGGGGCGACGCGGCTTGCCGCCGTCGCGCCCGCCACCGCTGTGGTTCTTGTGGAACGGTCCGCGCGGCTTGCCCTCGGCGGGCGGGCGTGCCGCTCCGAATGGCGGGCGGCTGCGGTTGGCCGGGCGGCCGCGCGGCTTGCCGGCCCCGTCACCGGAGGGCGCGCCGTCGGCCAGCGAAATGGTGATGTCGTCGTCCATGCCTTCGGCGGCGGCCAGGAACTTCTTGGCCGCTGCCTCGGCGACCTCGAACTTCGTTTCGCGATCGTAGATCTTAATCGCGCCGATCTCCTGCTTGGTGACGCGGCCGCGCCGGCACAGAAGCGGCAGCAGCCATTTCGGATCGGCCTCGTTGCGCCGCCCGATGTCGAGTTTGAACCAGACGGTCGGCCCGCCGGGGCCGCGCTCCTTGCGCGCACCCTTCTCCTGCGGCCCGTGGTCCACGCCGCGCGGATCGGCTCCGAAGCCCGGATCGTAGACGTCTTCAGGCGCCGGCAGGCGCGAGCGGTAGAGCCGGGCGAAGGCGCTGGCGATCTCCTCGGCGCTGCGGCCGGACAGGAGCGCGCGGCCCGTCGCCAGATCTTCCTCGCTCGGTTCTGCAAAGAGGACGGGATCGGCCAGAAGCCGCTCTTCGTCGCGCGCGCGGATCACGTCGGCGGTCGGCGCGCCTTCCCATTCCGGGCGGATCTTGGCCTCCGAGAGAAGGCGCTCGGCCTTACGGCGGCGCGAGATCGGCACGAGAAGGACGGACACGCCCTTTCGCCCTGCGCGGCCGGTGCGGCCCGAGCGGTGCTGCAGCGTCTCGGCGTCGTTCGGCAGTTCGGCGTGGATGACGAGGCCGAGGCCCGGCAGGTCGATGCCCCGCGCGGCGACGTCGGTCGCCACGCAAACGCGAGCGCGGCCGTCGCGCAGCGACTGGAGGGCGCTGTTGCGCTCGTTCTGGCCGAGTTCGCCCGAAAGGGCGACGGCTGAGAAGCCGCGCTCGAGCAGGCTGGAATGCAGGTGGCGCACCGTCTCTCGCGTGTTGCAGAAGACGATGGCGCCCGGCGCGTCGTGGTAGCGCAGGACGTTGACGACCGCGTGCTCCATCTCATTGGGCGCTATGCGCACGGCGCGGTAGTCGATATCGGCGTGGCTGCGCCCGGTGCCCGCGACCTCGATGCGCAGCGCGTCGCGCTGATAGCGCTTCGTCATCGAGACGATGGGCTTGGGCAGCGTCGCAGAGAAGAGGAGCGTGCGGCGCTCGGCCGGCGTCGCCTCGAGGATGAACTCCAGGTCCTCGCGGAAGCCGAGATTGAGCATCTCGTCCGCCTCGTCGAGGACGAGCGCCTTCAGCGCGCCGATCAGAAGGCGGCCGCGCTCCAGATGGTCGCGCAGGCGGCCGGGCGTGCCGACGACGATGTGCGCGCCGCGCTGAAGCTGGCGCTGCTCGGCGCGCGGATCCATGCCGCCGACGCAGGTGACGATCTGCGCGCCGGCCTTGCCGTAGAGCCAGTCGAGCTCGTGACGGACCTGCAGGGCGAGCTCGCGCGTGGGCGCGACGACGAGGGCGACCGGCTCGCTTGCGGGGCCGAGCGAGCCGCCAGCGTCCATGAGTTCGCCGGCGATCGCGAGGCCGTAGGCAACGGTCTTGCCGGAGCCAGTCTGCGCGGAGACGAGAAGGTCGCGCCCGGCGGTCCGCTCCTCGGTGACGGCGGCCTGGACGGGGGTCGGTTCCCCATAGCCTCGCTCGGAAAGGGCGTCGGTGAGCGGGGCGGGCAGGGCGGGGAAGGGCACGGAATGAAACGTCCTTGGAAGAGGCGGCTCGGGGAGCCGCTCGCGCGCGGTGACGCGGGGAAGCTGCGGGGGAGATTAGCCCGTCCCGTGCGTACAAGCTCGCGGAATATGCCGAAGGCGCGGCGAGAGTTTCGGCCGAGCCTTTTCGACAGCGAAAAAAAAGCCGGACCCAAAGGCCCGGCAGGAAGGGTCGAAACCCTCGGGAGGAAACGCTCGAGGCGGATATGGGAGGAAATCCGCGCCCGAACACGGCAAGCATAGCGGAACGCTTCCGTTCAGCCAGCGCACTTTGCGAAGGGCAGCCATGCCGATCTGCATGGCTCGCAGACTTTCGTGGCTGGCTTCAGAAGGCCCAGGTGCGGGCCTTGGAGATCAGGAAGTCACGGAAGACCTTGAGCTTGGCGGCGTCGCGAAGCTGCTCCGGGTAGCAGAGATAGGTGTTGAAGGCCGGCATCTCCATCTCGGGCAGGACCTGCACGAGCTTGGACTCCTTGTCGATCATGTAGTCCGGCAAAAGCGCGAGGCCGATCCCGCGCTCGATCGCCGATTTCATCGCCATCAGGTTGTTGATCTGGAGAATGGGGCGGCGCGTCTGCCCGTCCGGCAGGCCGACCGTCTCCAGCGTGTTGAGGTTGCGCAGATAATCGGGCGCCGGCTCGCCGAAGGTGATGATGCGGTGGCGGTCGAGATCCTCGATCGTCTCCGGGCGTCCGTAGCGCTGGAGATAGGACGGGGCCGCGTAGACGTGGAGGTGCACGGTGAAGAGCCGGCGCTGGATGAGGTCCGGCTGCTGGGGCTGGCGCAGGCGGATGGCGCAGTCCGCCTTCCGCATGGTGAGGTCGATTTCCTCGTTGTCGAAGACGAGCTGCAGTTCGAGTTCGGGATAGAGCTCGAGGAACTCCTGCGCCCGCTGCGTCAGCCAGCCGGAGCCGAGGCCGACCGTGGTGGTGACGCGCAGCCGCCCCTGCGGCTTCTCGCGCGTGTCGGTGAGCTGCATGCGCACCGTCTCGAGCCGTTTGAGAACGTCGGTCGCGGTCTGGTAGAGGAGTTCCCCCGCCTCGGACAGGACCAGGCCGCGCGCATGGCGGTGGAAGAGCGGGGTGCCGATCTCCTGCTCCAGCGCTGCGACCTGGCGCGAGATCGCCGATTGCGAAAGGTTGAGGGCGTTGGCGGCGTGGGTGAAGGAGCCCGCCTCGGCTGCCGCATGAAAGATGCGCAGCTTGTCCCAGTCGAGCGCCATCGTCCGTCTCTATCTCCCGTCCCGCCGGTCTCTTCGCGGACCGCTATTTGCATGCCAATTGTCTAAAGGATGCGCAACAGGCATTTCAGCCTGCCGCATAGGCAGTTTTTTACTCGGCTGCCTGCCGGGCGCCCTCGGAAATGCGCGTTTCCGCAAGCCAGCGTTCGGCCTCCAGCGCCGCCATGCAGCCAAGCCCCGCCGCGGTGACGGCCTGCCGGTAGACGTCGTCCGCAACGTCGCCCGCCGCGAAGACGCCCTCGACGGAAGTGCGCGTCGTACCCGGTTCCACCCAGAGATAGCCGCCCGGCTTCTGCTTGAGCTTGCCTTGGAAGAGTTCGGTGGCGGGAGCATGGCCGATGGCGATGAAGACGCCGTCCGCCGCGACTTCGGTGATCTCTCCGCTCTCGCGATGGCGCAGCTTCACGCCGGTCACCGACTTCATCGGCTTGTGCGCGCCGACGATCTCCGCGATCTCGGAATCCCAGACGATGTTGACGTTGTCGAGCGCCATCAGGCGGTTCTGCAGGATACGCTCCGCGCGGAACTCCGAGCGGCGATGCACGACCGTGACGGTCCTGGCGATGTTGGCGAGGTACAGCGCCTCCTCGACGGCGGTGTTGCCGCCGCCGACGACCACGACGTCCTTCTGGCGGTAGAAGAAGCCGTCGCACGTGGCGCAAGCCGAAACGCCGAAGCCCTGGAAGAAGGCTTCGGAATCGAGGCCGAGCCACTTGGCCTGCGCGCCCGTCGCCACGATCAGCGCGTCGCATGTGTAGACGGTGCCGCTGTCGCCGGTGAGGCGGAAGGGGCGCTTCGAGATGTCGGCGTCGACGATGAGGTCGGAGGCGATCTCGGCGCCGACATGCAGAGCCTGCGCCTTCATCTCCTCCATCAGCCACGGACCCTGGATGGGATCGCGGAAGCCGGGATAGTTCTCGACATCGGTCGTGATGGTGAGCTGGCCGCCCTCCTGCAGGCCGGCGACGATCAGGGGCTTCATCATCGCACGCGCGGCGTAGATCGCGGCGGTGTAGCCCGCAGGTCCGGACCCGATGACGAGGACTTCGGCGTGGCGTTCGGTCATGGCGCTTCCCGGATGGCTGTCGCTTCGTGCCCCGAAGGTCGGCGGCGCGATGTCGAACTTCAATAGGTGAGGGGCCGGAGGGACACAACACGCGCGCCGTCTGCGCGCCGGAGCTTGTCCGGCGATCCACAGGCCTTGCGGCGGGCCGCTACCCGATGGTATGGGCAAATCATTCCCCTGGGGCCCCTGGACGAGAAGGAGAGCACGCATGGCTGAACCAGCAACTCTCCGCCCGGCCGGCTCCACCGGCTCGTTCCCGCGCCGCGGCTGACCCGCGCGCCGCCCGGAACAAACGCCTGGCCCGACAGGGCCCCTCCAGGACATCGACGCTCCCGCCGCAGCCCATGAGGGCGCCGCGATGCGTTCGAAACGGACCGCACCAGATGGGCGCCGGTCCGGGGAATCGCTGCCATGATCTCAAAGAAACGCCGGCGCGCCTCCGCGCTTGGCCGCGTCCTCGCCTTCACCGTCTCCAACTGGGCGCGCGAGCGCCTGCTGGTCGGCGCAATCGCCGTGACGATCACCGTCGCGACAATCGCCGACATTCTCGTGCCGGTCTTTGCGGGACGAATGGTCGATGCGATCGCCGCTCATCCGGGCGATGCGGCTGCTGGCGTTTCCGCCGCCTTGCCGGCGCTCGGCGCGATGGTCGGTCTCGGCGTGACGTTCCTCCTTTTCCGGCATGTCGCCTGGAGCCTCGTCATCCCGCTCACCCTGCGCATCATGTCCAGGGTCTCCCGCGAGGGGTTCGGGCGCGTGCAGCATTTCTCGACGGACTGGCATGCCAATGCCTTCTCGGGCTCGGTGGTGCGCCAGATCACGCGCGGCGCCTGGTCGCTCGACCTCCTGCACGACATCCTTCTCCTGGCGCTGTTGCCTTCCGCGGTGGTGCTGGTGGGCACGGTCGCGCTCTTCGGCTGGACGTGGCCGGTGATGGGGTTGGTGACGGCGCTGGGGGCGGGCGCCTACGTGATCGCGACGATCCTCCTGTCGACACGCTACGTCGCGCCGGCGGCGCGCGTCGCCAACCGGCTGGACACGCGGGTCGGCGGTGTCCTCGCCGATGCGCTCGCCTGCAACGCCGTGGTCAAGGCCTTCGGCGCCGAAACGCGCGAGGAAGAACGGCTGGCGCTCGCCGTCGGCCGCTGGCGGCGGATGACGCGCCATGCCTGGATGCGCGCGACCTATGCCGGCACGATCCAGAACGCGCTTCTGTGGACGATGCGCATCGCCATCGCCGCGACGGCCCTGTGGCTGTGGGCTGAGGGGCGCGCGAGCCCTGGCGACGTGACGTACGTCCTCACGACCTACTTCGTGGTGCACGGCTACCTGCGCGAGATCGGCATGCATGTGAACAACCTTCAGCGCTCGGTCAACGAGATGGAGGAGCTGGTCGATCTCTACGAGGAGACACCCGGCGTTGCGGACGCGCCGCAGGCGGGAACGCTGGGCGTGAGTGCGGGCGAAATCCGCTTCGAGGCCGTGCATTTCCGCTACGGACAGCACGCGACGCCGCTCTACGACGATCTGTGGGTGACGATCGAAGGGGGCGAGCGCGTCGGCCTCGTCGGGCATTCGGGCTCGGGCAAGACGACCTTCGTCAAGCTGATCCAGCGGCTCTACGACGTCACCGGCGGGCGCATCGTGATCGACGGGCAGGACATCGCGGACGTGAAGCTGGCGACCCTGCGCCGGCAGATCGCCATCGTGCCGCAGGAGCCGATCCTGTTCCACCGCTCGCTGCGCGACAACATTGCCTACGGCCGACCCGGTGCCACGCGCGCCGAGATCGAGCACGCGGCGGAACTGGCCAGCGCAGACCGCTTCATCGAGCGCCTGCCGCTCGGCTACGACACGCTGGTCGGCGAGCGCGGGGTGAAGCTTTCGGGCGGCGAGCGCCAGCGGATCGCGCTTGCGCGCGCCTTCCTGGCCGATGCGCCGATCCTGATCCTCGACGAAGCGACGTCGAGCCTCGATTCGGAATCGGAGGCGCTGATCCAGGCGGCGATGACGCGGCTGATGGCCGGCCGCACCGCGCTCGTCATCGCGCACCGTCTGTCCACCGTGCGCGATCTGGACCGCATCCTCGTCTTTGATCGCGGCCGCATCGCCGAGGACGGAACGCATCAGGACCTTCTGGCGCAGGCGGACGGCCTCTATCGCGGCCTGTGCGACCGACAGGGGATCGCCGCCTGAGACACGGTGGCGATGACGTTTTCGTTTCGCGCATCATCATGTAAGAGAGCCCGGCCCGGCGTGGCCGGGCCTCATGCCGGGCACGAGCCGATCGGAGAGCATTTCCATCTTCAGGACCGTCGCCCACGTCTGCTCGCTCTTCGGCCTGGCGCTGGCCGGCGCCATGCTGCTGCCGGCGCTGATCGACCATGTGGACGGCAACGACGACTGGGTCGTCTTCGTCGGCGTCAGCGCCATCGTCTCCTCGATCTGCGCACTGGTGGCGGTGGGCACGCGGGGAGGGCGCTTCTCGGCCTCGCCGCGCCTCGGCTTCCTGCTCGTCACCTCGGTGTGGCTGACGGCCGCCTTCATCTGCTCGCTGCCGTTCCATCTCTCGGAGGTGCCGATCTCCTTCGAGAAGGCGTTCTACGAATCGGTCTCGGGCATCACCACGACGGGCGGCACGGCGCTGGTTGGGCTCGACGACATGCCGCGCGGCCTGCTCTTCTGGCGCTCGCTCCTGCAGTGGATGGGCGGCGTCGGCCTCGTCGCCATGATGATCCTCATCCTGCCGCAGCTGAAATCGGGCGGCGTTTTCCTCTTCAAGCTGGAGAACTCGGACCGCTCGGAAAAACTGCTGCCGCGCTTCTCGCAGCTCGCGACGGCGCTCGTCTGGGTCTATTGCGGCCTGACCTTCGCCTGCGCGACGGCGTACTACATGGCGGGGATGACGCTGTTCGACGCCGTCAATCATGCCATGACCACGGTGACGACGGCAGGCTTCTCCACCCACGACGCCTCGCTCGGCCATTACGACCAGCCAAGCGTGCTTCTGGTGGCGCTCGTCTTCATGATCCTCGGCGCGCTGCCGGCGGTCCTGTACATCCGTTTCTTCCTGCCGCGCTCCCTGCAGCGCTGGCGCGATCCGCAGGTCTTCGCCTTCCTGGCCACCTGCCTCGTGCTGGGGCTGATGCTGTCGGCCGTGCGCCACTTCATCGAAGGCGTGCCGGTGCCCACCGCCCTGCTGACCGGCTTCTTCAACCTCGTCTCTCTCATCACGACGACGGGGTATTCGACGCAGGACTACATGCTGTGGCCGACGGCTGCGCTCGGCATCCTCCTTCCGGCCCTGTTCATCGGCGGCTGTGCCGGCTCGACCTCCGGCGGCATCAAGATGCAGCGCATCATCGTTCTGTTCACGCTGGTGCGCGCCAACTTCCGGCGCCTCCTGCGGCCGCACTCGATCCAACCGTTGAAATACGGGCCCTCGGACATCTCGCAGCTCGCCATCGAGACGCTGATCATCTTCATCGTTCTCTATTTCGCGCTGACGATCGCCGGCACGATTCTCCTGACCCTGTTCGGCATCGACTTCATCTCCGCCTTCTCCGCCGCGCTCTCGGCGATCGGCAATGTCGGCCCCGGTTTCGGCCCGCTTGTCGGCCCGGCGGGCAATTTCGCGGCCCTGCCGAACGGCTCGCTCTGGATCCTGTCCTTCCTGATGCTCGTCGGGCGACTGGAGATCGTCACAGTGCTGATCCTTCTGACGCCCGGCTTCTGGCGGGATTGACCGGCGTGCTTCCCATCCGCTTCATCAATCTCGACCGCGCCGCCGAGCGCCGCGCCTTCATGGAGCGGCAGGGCGAGCGGCACGGCCTTGCGATGGAGCGTGTGCGGGCGGTCGACGGTGGTGAGATCGACCCCGGCGAGCTCGCGCGCCTCGCGGCATCATGGCAGCGACCGATGAGCGCCGGCGAGGTTGCCTGCTTTCTCTCGCACAAGGGGCAATGGGAGCGCGTCGTGCGCGAGGACGCGCCCGCGGTGATCCTCGAGGATGACGCGGTGTTCTCGCCGCGCCTTCCGGCAGTCCTCGCCGCGGCGTCGGCGCTGTCCGACATCGAGGTCCTGAACCTGGAGGATTACGGCAAGCGTCGATTCCTGCGGCGCGGCAGCGAGCGGCCTTTGGCCGATGGCGTCAGCGCCGTGCGCTGCCTGCGCGACAAGGCCGGCTCGGCCGCCTACGTCGTGTGGCCGCAAGGGGCGCAACGCCTTCTCTCGATGGCCGGGGACCGCGCGGGCCCCGCCGACGCCATGCTGCACGGGGCAGGGCTCCTCGCTTATGTCTGCGAGCCCGCCGGGGCCGTGCAGCTTTCCGTTCTGGAAGATCGCGGCTTGAGCGGCGAGATCGACGGGCGCAGCCATCTTCAGGCCCCGCGCGGCAGGCAACGGACGACGACAGTGCAGCGGCTGCGGCGGTTCGGCGCGCAGGTCGCGCTCCTGCCGCATCATCTCGGAAGGCTCGCGGGGACGGATTACCGCCGGATTCGGTTCGAGCCCTCGGACTTCTCCGAAGTCCATAAGGCCTCGTAGACCGCGCCGATCTCGGCGGCCTCGCGCTCCAGCGGGAAGCGGGCGAGCGCATGTTCGTGCGCCGCGAGGCCCGCGCCCTCCAGCCGCGCCGCATCGTCCATGAAGGCCGCGCTCTCGGCGATCATCGCGGGGAGGTCGTCCGCCGGCACGATCGCTCCGGTGCCGGCGGCAACGACGTCCGAGAAGACGCCGACATCGCTCGCGACCACCGGCACGCCGCAGCTCATCGCCTCAAGCGGCGTCAGGCCGAATCCCTCCCAGCGCTGCGGAGCGATGAAGAGATCGAGCGCGCGATACCAGTTCTCGATGTCGGTGTGCTCGCCCACGAAGCGGATGCGCTCGGAAAGGCCCGCTGCATCCACGCGCGCCCTGAGGTCGGCGAGGAAGGCGCCGTGCGCCTCGGTGGCGCGGCCAGCCACCACGGCCTGCCAGCCGGGCCGCGAGGGCAGGAGATCGATCATCGCGTTGACGAAGAGGTCCGTGCCCTTCTGGTGCCGGATGCGCCCGAAGCAGCCGACGGTGCGCAACGCCGGATCCAGACCGAGCGCGCGGCGGGCCTCCATCCGATCCTCCGGCGGGCGAAACCGCGTCTGGTCGATGCCGTGGGTGACGACCGTCGAGGGCACCTTCAGATAGGCGGACGTGCGCGTGGACGTCGCGATCACCGCGTCCATTTTCGCAATCAGCCAGCGCGTGTACCCGGTGTGCTCGCGCTGCGACGCGGAGGTGAAGACGAGCCTGAGCGGCATGCGCAGGACATCGCGCATGACGATGCCCGGCAGCATCTCGACATTGCGCCGCGCGTGCCAGATGCGGAATGGGCGCCCGGACGGCGTGCGGAAGAGGGTCGGCAGATCGCGCAAGCGCAGCTTTGGCAGCGTATCCGGCAGGCCCGGCCCGAAGGCGACGATGCCCAGCGAACGAGCCTGCAGCGGAACGAGCTGAACGATGGTGGAGGTGACGCCGGACAGGCGCCGCTTGAAATTCGGCGCGACGACGAGGATTTCGGCAGGGTCGAGAAACGGGCCGGACAAGGGTCTAGACGGCGTGGCTGCCTGAGCCCTGCAGGAGCCCGGCGTCCTCGTAGATCTCTGCCAGCGGCAGATCGGCGGGACCGTCTTGCAGAGCGAGGCTGAGCGAGCCGTCGAGCAGGACGTCCTCCGGCACGAGCCGACCCAACGCATCGCGCTCCCAGACCGGGACGCAACATTCGGACTGCGAGACGCAGACATACTGACGCACGGACGGGACGTTGTCATAGTCCCGGAGCTTGCGAGCCTGGTCGTACCACCCGGTCGAGTCTGAAAGGACCTCGAAAAGGATCACCGGTTCGCTCGCATCGTTCGACGTCGGATCGTAGCGCCCGCAGTCGACCGTTACGTCCGGGTAGCGGGAATTGCCGGTCGCCGGGATCGGAACGCGCATGTCGGAGCCGGAAGGGCGGCATGACGAGCCGCGCAATCGCGAGCGAAGCGCGGAGACGATATTCGCGGCGATCAGGGCATGCGCCTGCGTGCCGCCGGCCATCATCACCGCCTCACCGTCGACGAGCTCGAACCGCCGCTCCTGTTCCGACTCCCAGACGAGGAAGTCGGCCAGCGAGAAGATGCGGCGGGACGTTTCGCTCATCGCGCCCTCCCTTGCGGCGTCAGGCCCAGCGGACCTCGAGGACCTCGTAGGAGCGCGCGCCGCCGGGCGCCGACACTTCGACCGTGTCGCCTTCGCCCTTGCCGATCAAGGCGCGGGCGATGGGCGAGGTGACGGAGATGCGGCCCTGCTTCACGTCGGCTTCCTGTTCGCCGACGATCTGGTAGGTCTTCTCCTCCTCGGTGTCCTCGTCCACGAGCTTGACGGTGGCGCCGAACTTGATGCGGTCGCCCGAGAGCTTGCTCACGTCGATGACCTCGGCACGCGCGGTGAGGTCTTCCAGCTCGGAGATGCGGCCCTCGTTCAGGCTCTGCGATTCCTTGGCGGAATGATACTCGGCGTTCTCCGAAAGGTCGCCGTGGGCGCGCGCCTCCGAAATCGCCGTGATGATGCGCGGACGCTCCTCCTGCTGGCGGCGGCGCAGCTCCTCCTTCAGGGCCTCGAACCCGCCAACGGTCATCGGGACCTTATCCATGCCCTCACCTTCCCGCGATGGTGCCGGCCGGGCGGCCGGAACCTCGTCTTTCGTTGCTCGGCGCCTGGCCGAATATAGTTCGGACCGGCCCGCCGAGCGAACCGGTCCCTCAAAGTGAATCACTCACGACAGGGATGAAACACCCCGTTCGCGCAGAGTTCAAGCGGCTTTGAAGTAGGACTGGACGGGCCGTACTTCAAGGTTCCCGGCCTTCAGCGCCTCCACGGCTTCGCTGGCTGCGACCATGCCGGCGAGCGTCGTGAAGTAGGGCACCTTGTGCATCAGCGCGGCGCGGCGAAGCGAGCGCGAATCCGAAACCGCCTTGGCACCCTCGGTGGTGTTCAGGACGAGCTGGACCTGCCGGTTGCGGATGGCGTCCTCGATGTGCGGGCGGCCTTCCAGAACCTTGTTGATCTTCTCCGACGCGATGCCCTGTTCCGCGAGGAAGAGGTGCGTGCCCTCCGTCGCCATGACGCGGAAGCCGAGGGAGACGAGCCGGCGGATCGGTGCGATCATGCCTTCCTTGTCGCCGTCGCGCACCGAGACGAAGACGCATCCCTCGCGCGGCAGGTCGACGCCGGCACCGAGCTGTGCCTTCGCGAAGGCGAGCGCGTAATCTGTGTCGAGGCCCATGACCTCGCCGGTCGAGCGCATCTCGGGGCCGAGCAGCGTATCGACGCCGGGAAACCGGGCGAAGGGGAAGACAGCTTCCTTGACCGCGATGTGCTTGAGGCCCTGGACGTCCGGCTTGCCGCCGTAGGCGGCAAAGGCAGCCTTCAGCGTCTCGCCCGCCATGACGCGCGCGGCGATCTTGGCGATGGGCGAGCCGACGGTCTTCGCCACGAAGGGCACCGTGCGCGAGGCGCGCGGGTTCACTTCGAGGACGTAGATGTCCTCACCCTTGATCGCGAACTGGACGTTCATCAGCCCGCCGACCTTGAGTGCCAGCGCCATCTCGCGGGTCTGGCGCTCCAGCTCGTCGGTGATCGCCTTGGAGAGCGAATGGACGGGCAGCGAGCAGGCCGAGTCGCCCGAATGGATGCCGGCCTCCTCGATATGCTCCATGATGCCGGCGACGAAAGTGTCGGTGCCGTCGCAGAGGCAATCGACGTCGACCTCGATCGCGTCGGAGAGATAGCTGTCGATCAGCACGGGCGACTTGCCGGAGACGACGACGGCCTCCTTCATGTAGCGCTCGAACTGGCTGTCCTGCCGCACGATCTCCATCGCCCGGCCGCCCAGAACGTAGGACGGGCGCACCACGACCGGATAGCCGATGCGCTCGACGATGGCGCGCGCCTCCTCGACCGAGCGCGCGATGCCGTTGTTGGGCTGGCGCAGCGACAGGTCGTTGAGAAGCTTCTGAAAACGGTCGCGGTCCTCGGCGAGGTCGATCGCGTCGGGCGAGGTGCCGAGGATCGGGATGCCGGCCTTCTCCAGCGCCTCGGCGAGTTTCAGCGGCGTTTGGCCGCCGAACTGCACGATGACGCCGACGAGCTCACCCTTCTCCTGCTCGGCCCGCAGGATTTCCAGCACGTCCTCGCCCGTGAGCGGCTCGAAATAGAGCCGGTCGGAGGTGTCGTAGTCGGTCGAGACGGTTTCCGGGTTGCAGTTGACCATGATGGCCTCGAAGCCGGCATCCTTCAGCGCGAAGGCAGCGTGGCAGCAGCAATAGTCGAACTCGATGCCCTGGCCGATCCGGTTCGGCCCGCCGCCGAGGATGACGACCTTGCGGGCGGCCGAGACCTCGGCCTCCGAGCGCAGCTCTCCGGCAAAGGGCTTTTCGTAGGTCGAGTACATATAGGGGGTGGGGGAGGCGAACTCGGCCGCGCATGTGTCGATGCGCTTGAAGGCGGGACGCACGGCGAGCTTGTCGCGCAGCGCCTTCACGGCCGCCTCGTCAGTGCCGGCGAGCTTGGCGAGGCGCGCGTCCGAGAAGCCCATCGATTTCAGGAAGCGAAGGTTGTCGGCGTCTTGCGGCAGGCCGTGCTCGGCAACGCGCGCCTCCATCGTCACGATGGCCTCGAAGCGATCAAGGAACCAGGGGTCGATCTTGCAGGCCTGATGGACCTCGCCCTTGGTCAGACCAAGGCGCAGCGCCTGCACGACCTGGCGCAGCCGGTCCGGTGTCGGCTTGCCCAGAACGGAGAGGATGGCGTTGCGATCCTCGCCCTCGCCGAGACCGGGAATGTCGATCTCGTCGAGCCCGTCGAGGCCGGTCTCGAGACCGCGCAGGGCCTTCTGCAGGCTCTCCTCGAAGGTGCGGCCGATCGCCATGACCTCGCCGACCGACTTCATCGCCGTGGTCAGCGTCGGCTCGGCGCCGGGGAACTTCTCGAAGGCAAAGCGCGGGATCTTGGTGACGACATAGTCGATCGAGGGCTCGAACGAAGCTGGCGTCGCGCCGCCGGTGATGTCGTTCTTAAGTTCGTCCAGCGTGTAGCCGACCGCGAGCTTGGCCGCGACCTTGGCGATCGGGAAGCCGGTCGCCTTGGAGGCGAGCGCCGAGGAACGGGAAACCCGCGGGTTCATCTCGATGACGACGAGGCGCCCGTCCGCCGGGTTCACCGCGAACTGCACGTTCGATCCGCCGGTCTCGACCCCGATCTCGCGCAGCACCGCGATCGAGGCGTTGCGCATCACCTGGTATTCCTTATCGGTGAGCGTCAGCGCCGGGGCGACGGTGATCGAATCGCCGGTGTGGACGCCCATCGGATCGACGTTCTCGATGGAGCAGACGATGATGCAGTTGTCCGCGCGGTCACGGACGACCTCCATCTCGTACTCCTTCCAGCCGAGCACCGATTCCTCGATCAGCACCTCGGTGGTGGGTGAGGCGTCGAGCCCGCCCTCGACGATCTCGAAGAATTCCGAGCGGTTGTAGGCGATGCCGCCGCCCGTGCCACCCATGGTGAAGGACGGGCGGATGATCGCCGGCAGGCCGACATGCTCCAGCCCCTCGGCTGCGGCGCCGAGCGCGCGCGTCATGTAGCGCTGCTTACGGTCGCTCTCGCCGAGATTCCACTCGTTCTCCATCGCAGCCAGCGCCTCGTCGCGCTGGTGCCCGGCGGGGATCTCGCGGATCAGCGCCGCGCGGCGTTCCTCGTGCGCCAGCTTGTCGGCGTGCTTAGCCTCGGTCGCGTTGGCGAGGAAGCTCTTGGGCGTCGCGAGGCCGATCTTGGCCATCGCCTCGCGGAAGAGCGCGCGGTCCTCGGCCTTGTCGATCGCCTGCGCATCGGCGCCGATCATCTCGACGTCGTACTTGTCGAGAACGCCCATGCGCTTCAGCGAGAGAGCGGTGTTGAGCGCGGTCTGCCCGCCCATCGTCGGCAGGATCGCGTCCGGGCGCTCCTTGGCGATGATCTTGGCGACGACCTCGGGCGTGATCGGCTCGATATAGGTCGCGTCGGCGAGATCGGGATCGGTCATGATCGTCGCCGGGTTCGAGTTGACAAGGATGATCCGGTAGCCCTCCTCGCGCAGGGCCTTGCAGGCCTGCGTGCCGGAATAGTCGAACTCGCAGGCCTGTCCGATGATGATGGGACCGGCGCCGACGATGAGGATCGATTGGATGTCGGTACGCTTGGGCATGGCGGGTCCGTCTCATGTTCGTGCGCGCGAAAGACCCGGCCCGCGCGGTTCGCGGGCGGGTCCGATCACGTCGGCTGTCAGGCTAGAAGCGGCTTATAGGCGAGCGTACGCGAGGACGAAAGGGCAAAGCGTCAATCGTCGGACGCGCCGTCCCCAGCCATGTCGTCGCCGGTCGTATCGACGCGCTCTAGTGCGCGGGCCTTCGGCACCGGGCCGCCGTCGTAGCCCTCGTGGCCGAGCGCGAGCGCGAGGCAGGCGAGTTCGACGCTTTTCGGAATCTCGACCGCCTTCCCGTCGCGGTCTCCCTTCTCGTAATACTGGATGACGCGCTTCTTCAGGCCGAGCTTGTCGGCGGCGTCCTTCTGCTTCAGCCCGTAAGCCTTCCGCCATTCGCGGAACCGGGCTGAATTCATTCCCTGCGTCACGGGATCCTCCTGTCGAAACGGGCGCTCGCACGCCGCCTCGGATCGTCTCGTGGGTGTGGCCTAGCCGAGAGAAGGAACCGCCGCAAGAAAAAATGCACCTCGTGCGTCTTTTGGGTCTTGAATAGGCGCACGATGTGCGCATTTATAGGCGGACTGTCGTCGGCTTTCGCCGTCATCCGGGCAGGGGCCTTGCCCATTTCGGGAGACTGCCATGCTTGCAGACATCCTCGTCCACCGTGCCTCGGCCGGTGCCGACCGTGACCGTGACGACCTGCATCGTCACGCGACCTTCGAATACGGCTTGCGTTCGCGCTTTGCTCGTCTTCTGAAGTTCCTGCGCCTCTCATGAGGCCGCTCCCGCGTCAGACCGGGAGCTTCAACGAATAAAGGCGCCGGAGCGATCCGGCGCCTTTATTGCATCTGGATAGGTGTTCGGCCTCAGGCGGCCTTCTTCGCCCGGTGCGCGTCGATCATGTCGAAGAAGCGCTGGAACAGGTAGTGCGAATCCTGCGGGCCGGGGGAGGCCTCCGGGTGGTGCTGCACCGAGAAGACCGGCTGGTCCTTCACGCGCAGGCCGCAATTGGTGCCGTCGAAGAGCGAGACGTGCGTCTCCTCGACGCCTTCGGGCAGCGAATCGGCGGCGACCGCGAAGCCGTGGTTCATCGAGACGATCTCGACCTTGCCGGTGGTGAAGTCCTTCACCGGATGGTTCGCCCCATGATGGCCCTGATGCATCTTCTGCGTCCTGCCGCCGAGCGCGAGCGCCAGAAGCTGGTGCCCCAGGCAGATGCCGAACATCGGAACACCCGACCTGGCCAGTTCGCGGATCACCGGCACGGCGTATTCGCCCGTCGCGGCCGGATCGCCGGGACCGTTCGAAAGGAAGATGCCGTCGGGATCGTGCTTCAGCACCTCTTCGGCGGAAGCGGTGGCCGGCACGATGACGACGCGCGCGCCCTGACCGGACATCAGCCGCAGGATGTTGCGCTTGGCGCCGTAGTCGATGGCGACGATCGTGTAGGCCGGCGCCTTGTTCGCGGCGTAACCCGCGTTCCAGGCCCAAGGGCCTTCCGTCCAGACCTCGGTCTCGGCGCTCGCCGCGTCCTTAGCAAGGTCGAGGCCGACAAGGCCCGACCATTCGGCCGCGCGCTTCTTCAGCGCATCGACGTCGAACTTTCCGTCCGGCGAATGCGCGATGACGGCGTTCGGCATGCCCTTCTCGCGGATCAGCGCGGTGAGGGCGCGCGTGTCGATGCCCGACAGTGCGACGACGCCGCGCGCCTTCAGCCAGGCATCGAGATCGCCCGTCGAGCGGTAGTTGGAGGGCGCCGAGACCTCGGCGCGGAAGATCGCGCCGACCGCGCCCACCGAATTGGCGGGCGTCAGGTCCTCGACGTCCTCCTCGTTGGCGCCGACATTGCCGATATGCGGGAAGGTGAAGGTGACGATCTGGCGCGCGTAGGAGGGGTCCGTCAGGATTTCCTGATAGCCCGTCAGCGCCGTGTTGAAGCAGACCTCGCCGAGCGCCTCGCCGGCAGCTCCGAGCCCGTCACCCTCGATGACCGTTCCGTCGGCCAGCACCAGAAGGGCGGTGGCGTCGCGTGTGGTCCAGCCTTCGCTCATCGCTAAAGGTCTCCTTCGGGCGGGGTCTGAAATCTTGATCGGGCGCGTCTTAGCGCCTCGCGTTCATTTGGGCAATCAGAACAGGAAGCGCCAGACGAGCGGCAGGAGAATGGCCGTCGCCACCGCGTTGATGCCCATCGCCAGCCCCGAGAACGCGCCGGCTGCCTCGCTCTCCTGCAGCGCGCGGGCCGTGCCGATGCCGTGCGAGGCGGTGCCGAGCGCGACGCCGCGCGCTGCATCGTCGCGAACGCCGATGGCGCTCAGAAGCGCCGGGCCGAGCGCCGCGCCGAGAATACCGGTCGTCACCACCATCGCGGCGGCGAGCGAGGGCGCCCCGCCGATGGCCTCCGCGATGCCCATGGCGACGGGCGCCGTCACCGATTTCGGCGCGAGCGAGGCCAGCGTCTCGCTGGAGGCACCGAGGAGGCGGCCGAGCATCAGCGTCACCGCGATGGAGGCGAGCGCTCCGGTCAGGATGCTGGCGAGGATCGCCTTCCAGCTCGCGCGGATGCGGTCGAACTGGCGGTAGAGCGGCACGGCAAGCGCCACGGTCGCCGGGCCGAGCAGGAAGTGGACGAACTGCGCGCCTTCGAAATAGGTCGCATAGGGTGTGCCGGTGAGGGCGAGGACCGCGACGATCATGGCGACCGAGACGAGCACGGGATTGAGGAGCGCGAGCCGGCCGGCGCGCTGGTAGAGAAGGTCGGCGGCCTGAAAGGCGACGAGCGTCATCGTCAACGCCAGAAGCGGGCTTGCGGCGAGATAGACCCAGATCTCCTGAAGCTGCTGGACGATCATCGCGGCGTGCCCCGGTTGAGGAAGCGCATTGCAAGGCCCGTCGCCGCGATCGTGGCGAGCGTCGCGACGACGAGCGTCACGCCGATCGGCAGCGCCTCGCGCTCGATCCGCGCCACATGCAGCATGATGCCGGCGCCTGCCGGCACGAAAAGAAGCGAGAGATGGGCGAGGAGCCCGTCCGCGACGCGGCCGATTCCCGCGGGGACCCCAGCTCCGCCGCGCCCACGCACCAGAAGAAAGATGAACAGCAGCATCATCCCGATCACCGGGCCGGGCAGGGGCAGGCCGAGGCTGGCGGCCAGAAGCTCGCCGGCCAGCTGGAACAGGAAGATTGCGGTGAGGGCGCGCAGCATCGTCGGACTCGCTCATGGTGCGGGGTACGGGCACCTTAGCGGCATTTGCCGCATCGCATCCGCGCAGCCTGTGGATTGGTGTTGAGAAGTTCGGAGCGCTGGCATCCTCTCGCCGCAAGGCCGATATGAGGGCCATGCGCTTCTCGCCCCACTTCCTCGACGACATCCGCGCGCGGATTCCGATCTCGGACGTGATCGGCCGCCGCGTGACCTGGGACCGGCGCAAGACGCAGGCCTCGCGCGGGGACTACTGGGCCTGCTGCCCCTTCCACGGCGAGAAGTCGCCCTCCTTCCACTGCGAGGACGCCAAGGGCCGCTACCACTGCTTCGGCTGCGGGGTCTCGGGCGACCATTTCCGATTCCTGACCGAACTCGAAGGCATGAGCTTCCCGGAGGCCGTCGAGCGCCTTGCCGGCGAGGCGGGCCTCGCGCTGCCCGAGCGCGATCCCGAGGCCGAGAAGCGGTCGGAAGTGCGCAAGAGCGTGATGGACGCGATGGCGCTCGCGAGCGGCTTCTTCCGGCAGGTGCTGCAGGAGGCGCCGGGCGCCAAGGCCCGCGCCTACCTGCGCGATCGTGGCCTGAACCCTGCGACCCAGAAGCTTTTCGGCCTCGGCTACGCGCCCGATTCGCGTTCGGCGCTCAAGGAGTTTCTGGTCGGGCGCGGTGTCGGCAAGGCCGAGATCGAAGGGGCGGGGCTCGTCGTCCACGGCGAGGGGATCGCCGTCTCCTACGACCGCTTCCGCGACCGCGTGATGTTCCCGATCGACGACGTGCGCGAGAAACCGATCGCCTTCGGCGGCCGGGCGCTCGCGGCGGGCGTTCCGGCCAAGTATCTGAATTCGCCGGAGACCGAGGTCTTCCACAAGGGCGAGACGCTCTACAATCTAGCCCGCGCGCGGCGCGGCGCGCGCGACGCCGGTACGCTCGTCGTCGTCGAAGGCTACATGGACGTGATCGCGATCCATCAGGCCGGCTTCGAGAACGCCGTCGCCCCGCTCGGCACGGCGCTGACGGAGCGCCAGCTCGACCTCCTGTGGCGCAACGCCGCCGAACCCGTCCTGTGCTTCGACGGCGACGCGGCGGGCCTCAAGGCGGCCTACCGGGCGGCCGAGCTTTCGCTGCCGGCGCTGAAGCCGGGCCGCTCGCTGCGCTTCGCCCTTCTGCCCGAGGGAAAGGATCCGGACGATCTCGTGCGGTCCGGCGGTGCGGAGGCGTTTCGCGCCGTCCTCGATGCCGCGCGCCCGCTCGCCGACCTCCTCTGGATGCGCGAGACGGCCGGCGGCGTCTTCGACACGCCCGAGCGGCGCGCCGACCTCGAGCATCGCATGAAGGCGCTGACGCGCCAGATCGGCGACGAAAGCGTGCGGCGCCATTACGGGCAGGACATGCAGGAGCGGCTGGAGGGCTTCTTCGGGCCGCCTCCCGCCGCCCGGCGCGGCGGTGGGCGCGACGACCGGCGCGGCGGCGCCGGAGGCGGCATGGGCGGAGCGGCACGAAGGCCCGGGGGCGCTGGGCGCCGATCGGTCGTCTCCGACCGGCTGATGCGTTCCGGCCTGATGCAGGGCAGGGCCGCGACGGCACCTTCCGCGCGCGAGATCGCCATCGTCGTCGGCTTCATCAACCATCCGCGGCTTCTGGACGAGGCTTTCGATCATTTCGCCGAACTGGAACTGCCGACGGGCGAGCTCGAACGGCTGCGCTCGACCGTCCTCGACATCTATGCCGACCATCTGCCGCACGGGCGAGACGAGCTTCTGGAAGGCATCGCCGACCGGGGGCTTTCAGGCGTGCTGGCTGATTTCGAGGAGAAGCTGCGGCATCTGCGCATCTGGTCGGTGCTGGGCGAGGCGGCACTGGAAGACGCGCGTGACACGCTGCGCCAGGCCCTCCACTTGCAGCACCGTTACCGGTTCTTACATAGGGAACTGCGCAACGCAGAGGCGGCCTTCGCGGCCGACTCGTCCGAGCTGGCCTATGGCCAGATCGTCGAGATCAAGCGAGAGATCGACAATTTTGCCGGCACGGAAGCTCTGATCGACGGATTCGGACTTCTGTCCGGCAAGCCGTCGCGCACCTTTTAGATGGTTTCGCATCTTGAAGGGCGCGTCGCGCGATCGATATGGGACGGACGCGCGCGACCGTTTTCCCGCTAGTCTCTTGACTCGGAACGGGTTGTTCGACCAAACGGGCCGCTTGTCGGTTTCACGTCCGTGTCCCGCCGCAGATGGTCGGCGGGGAAGGGCGGTAGAATGATTATGCGGGGCCGGGCCGGCCGTCTCGTCTCCGCGTTCGATTGTCATGGTTAATCGGACGTTTACGGCCGTCGCGTAGGAAACGGGTTCGCGGGGTGCAGATGCACGCCGCGCGGGCTTCGCAACCGAGGCGCGCGAAACGGAGAACATTTCGAATGGCGACACGGGTCAAGGAAAGCGAGACGGCCGTCGAGGAGCGTCCAGAGACGCCTGACAGCCCATTGTTGGACCTGTCGGACGACGCCGTCAAGAAGATGATCAAGGCCGCCAAGAAGCGCGGCTTCGTGACCATGGACAAGCTCAACTCGGTGCTGAACACCGAGGAAGTGACCTCGGAACAGATCGAGGACACGATGGCCATGCTCAACGACATGGGCATCAACGTCGTCGAGGACGACGAGAACGAAGACAGCGAAGACAAGGACGGTGAGGAGAAGGAAGGCTCGACGGAGGTCGCCGAGGCCGGCCCTTCCGCCGTCGCGGCGGCTCCGAAGAAGGAAGCGGGCGACCGCACCGATGATCCGGTGCGCATGTATCTGCGCGAGATGGGCTCGGTGGAGCTCCTGTCGCGCGAGGGCGAGATTGCCATCGCCAAGCGCATCGAGGCCGGCCGCGAGACGATGATCGCGGGCCTGTGCGAGAGCCCGCTGACCTTTCAGGCCATCATCATCTGGCGTGACGAGCTGAACGAAGGCAACATCATGCTGCGCGAGGTCGTCGACCTCGAGGCGACCTATGCTGGTCCCGAGGCCAAGATGCCGGTGGCGCCCCCGAACGGCGAGGGTGGCGGCGAAGCGAACGGTGTCAACGGCGCCAATACGGCCAATGGAGCAGGTCAGCCGGGCGAGGGCGGCCAGCCGGGCGAGGACGACGAGGACGACGACGATCTCGAGAATTCGCTGTCGCTGGCGGCGATGGAAGCAGAGATTCGGCCGCAGGTGATCGAGACCTTCGACCTCATCGCCGACAGCTACAAGCGGCTGCGCAAGCTGCAGGACCAGCAGGTCGAGAACCAGCTGGCCGCGCAGGAGGCTCTGTCGCGGAGCGAAGAACGCTCCTATCGCAAGCTCAAGGACGACCTGATCGCCGCGGTGAAGGGCCTCTCGCTCAACCAGAACCGTATCGATTCGCTCGTTGCGCAGCTTTACGACATCAACAAGCAGCTCGTGAGCAACGAGGGGCGGCTCCTGCGCCTTGCCGAAGGGCATGGCGTGAAGCGCGAGGACTTCCTCAAGAGCTATCACGGCTCGGAGCTCGATCCGAACTGGGCCGCCAACGTCGCCAATCTGCCCGGTAAGGGTTGGGCGAAGTTCGTCGAGCGCGACGAGGCGCAGATCGGCGCGTTGCGCTCCGAGATCCAGAGCCTCGCCACGACCACGGGCGTCGAGATCACCGAGTTCCGCCGCATCGTCCACATGGTGCAGAAGGGCGAGCGCGAGGCCCGGCAGGCGAAGAAAGAAATGGTGGAGGCGAATTTGCGCCTCGTCATCTCCATCGCCAAAAAGTACACGAACCGCGGCCTGCAGTTCCTGGACCTGATCCAGGAGGGCAACATCGGCCTGATGAAGGCCGTCGACAAGTTCGAGTACCGCCGCGGCTACAAGTTCTCGACCTACGCGACGTGGTGGATCCGGCAGGCGATCACCCGCTCGATCGCCGACCAGGCGCGCACGATCCGCATCCCGGTCCACATGATCGAGACGATCAACAAGATCGTACGCACCTCGCGCCAGATGCTGCACGAGATCGGCCGCGAGCCGACCCCGGAGGAACTGGCCGAGAAGCTGGCGATGCCGCTGGAGAAGGTCCGCAAGGTCCTGAAGATCGCCAAGGAGCCCATCTCGCTCGAGACCCCGGTGGGCGACGAGGAGGACAGCCACCTCGGCGACTTCATCGAGGACAAGAACGCCGTCCTGCCGATCGACGCGGCGATTCAGGCAAATCTGCGGGAGACGACGACGCGCGTTCTGGCTTCGCTCACCCCGCGCGAGGAGCGCGTGCTGCGTATGCGCTTCGGCATCGGCATGAACACCGACCATACGCTGGAAGAGGTCGGGCAGCAGTTCTCGGTGACGCGCGAGCGCATTCGCCAGATCGAGGCGAAGGCGCTGCGCAAGCTGAAGCACCCGAGCCGCTCCAGGAAGCTGCGTTCGTTCCTCGACAGCTGAGATCGCATTCGAAGAAATAGGGAAGCCGGCGCGAAGAGCGCCGGCTTTTTTCGTGGCGGAGGCTCAGGCGTCGGCGGTCTGGCCGGGGGCCTGCGCTCGGCCGGAAACGGGCAGGCGGATGCGCGGCGCCTCCTCGCGCGCTACGTCTGCCGCGATGGCGCTGGCGTCCACAGGGCCCGAGAAGCATGGTCCGCTGAAGAGATCGCAGCCCGCCGTGCGGGCGAGAAGCAGCTGATCGGGATCGCGCACCCCGTCGGCCACGACCTCCAGCCCCATCGCCTTGCAGACGCTCGTCAGCGCGGAGACAACCGTGTTGTCGATTTCGCTCGCGCCCAGCTGGCCGATCTGCTCGGGCCGAACGCGCACGATGTCGACGGGAAAGTCGCGCAGGCGATCAAAGTCGCACACGATGGCGCCGAGATCATCGATAGACACCCGGATGCCGAGGGCGCGCAGCGCTGCAAGCCTGCGCTTCGCCTCCGCATCGCCTGTCGTCGTCGCCATGCGGTTGACCAGCGCGATCAGGCGCGTCGGCTCGGTGCCGGTCTCGGCGAGAACGCGCGAAACCATGTCCAGAACGCCCTCGCGCCGAAGCTGGGCACTGGACAGGGGAAAGGCGACGCTGAGCCTGCCGAAGCCACGGGCGTCCTCGCAGGCCCGGCGCAGCGACCACTCGCCCAGATGGTCGATGAGGTTCGTCGTCTCCGCCACGCGCAAGAAGGTTTCGCTCGGAACGGTGCCGAGCCACTTGCTTTGCCATTCGACGACCGAGCGCGCGCCGACCATCCTGCCCTGAGCATCGACGACGGGGATGTAGAGCTGCGTCAGCTCGTTGCGCAGGAGCCCGATGCGCAACTCGCGCTCGATCTGGCGCTCCTGCCGGAACTGGCCGAGCATGCGCTTGGTGAAGAGCACGGCGCGGTTGCGACCGGCGTTCTTGCCCTCGTAGAGCGCGAGATCGGAGAACTGCAGCGCCTCGGCCAGGAAGATCGTGTGAGCCGGCAGCATCGCGATCCCGATCGTGGCCGACAGTGCGATCTCCTGTCCGTGGACGAGAGTGGAGATGCGGATGCGCGACAGAAGCGCCTGAGCCTTCTGGAGCGCCGCGGCCTCGTCGGCGCAGGGGGCGAGGATGGCGAATTCGTCGCCGCCAAGACGCCCGATCACGGCGTCCTCGTCGCCCGCCAGGTCGCGCAGCGCCTCCGCCAGCCGGCGCAGGGCGGCATCACCGACCTTGTGGCCAAGGCTGTCGTTCAAGGTCTTCAGGAAATCCATGTCGACGGCGAAATAGGCCAGGCTCTCGGCCTCGCCACGCATCGCGATCCGTCTTTCGCAGGCGTCCAGAAAGACGCGGCGGATCATCAGACCCGTGCCCACGTCGTGCGACAGGTCGTGCTGACGCTGCAGATCGCGGCGACCAGCCGCTATACGGCGTCGCGCCCGCTCCACATGGGCACGAACGAGAGCGAAGAGCGCAGCCGCAGCCAGCACCGAGACGAGGATATGGCCGGTGGGCCCGGGGTGCGGCCGGATGACGTCGGCCAGCGACAGGACGGCGATCGCCAGGAGGCACCAGAAGGTGATCGGCGCGTAGGCCCAGAAGGAGGGCCGGAGGAAACTGCGAGCCTGCACTGCTTCACCCCACCGCTCGAGGCCGGATCCTCTTTCCTATGCGCAACCGAGGATAGATCGCATTGGGCTAACATGCCTTAAAGGAAACAGCGGTGGGCGCATTCCCTTCGACATGGTTATCAAGTGCTGGAAGACCGGCAGGCAGGGCGCGGCGGCGCTGTCATCGCGCCGCCGCGAGAAGCCTCATTCGGCCGTGTCGTCAGACAGTTCGAACACGACCTCAACGCGAGCGTTGACGGTGTTCTCGCCGGCTTCGATCGGCACGGAAGCGTCGGCTGCGCGGGCGGCCATCATCATCTGGCCGCGCTCGGGCTGCGGAAAGACGCGAACGGGATCGTCGGTGATGCGGATGATGCGCCCGAGCGACTGCCCGGCGGCATCGGCCAGCACTTCGGCGCTCGCCCGGGCGCGCTCTACCGCCTGGCGGCGGGCCTCGTTCTGAAGAGAGGAGGGATCCTCGATCTGGAAGGCGATGTCGCCGCCTTCGTTGACGCCGAGCTCGACCGCACGGTCGAGGAGATCGCCGAGACGGTCCAGATCGCGCACGCGCACGGTCAGCGTGTTGCGCACCTCGTAGCCGACGAGTTCAGGTGGGGCAGAGGTGCCGTCCTGCCGGTTCTCATAGCGATATTGCGGTGTGATGGAGAAGCGACCCGTCTGAACGTCGCGGCTTTCAATGCCCATCTCGCGCACCGCATCGGTGACGGCGGCGATGGCGCCGTTGGCGTCGGTGACCGCGGCCTCGGCCGTTTCGGCCGTGCGCAGGACCGTGAGATTGGTGACGGCGAGATCCGGCGCGGCATGGGCCTCACCCTCGCCGACGACGGTCACGCGGGGCACGTCGCGAGGGCCGGGCCCTCGATCGGCCGGTTGCGCGAGGGCCGGGCCCGAGGCGAGAAGAATGAACGCGAGAAGGGAAAGGGGGCGGGGCATCGCCATGGGGCACCTCGTTTGGCCGTTCGGGAAGCTCTCTGTCGCACCGGAATACGGCTAAACACGGCAGGATTCCAGGGATCGTTTCGGATGGTTAAAAACGAAAAGGCCGCGGATCCCGGAGGATCCGCGGCCTTGTGCGACAGGCGCGAGAGCGAACCAGCGCTTAGCGAAGATTCGCGTCGGCGTTGTTCTGATAGCGCCGAGCTGTGCCCAGATACTCGTTGTCGTTGGCCTGCTCGGGCGCGACGTTCGGGCGGTGGCTCTGCGTGGTCGCGACGGTCATGCGCGGAGCGCCGAACGCGCGGTCACCCTCTGCGAAGGCAGAGACGAGAGGCGCGGCCCGCTCGATGCGGATGATGTCGGCGTTGTTGTCCTCGCGGCCGTAGGTGCCGAGATAGACGTCGGCCATGGCGGGAGCCGAAGACAAGGCGATGGCGGCGGCGACGGTGGCCAGAAGGGTGTTGCGGATCATGATGTCGGTATCCTTATGACTTGCGGATCGGGTGCGCTGGGGAGCCAGCGTGTTCAGCGAAGGTTCGCGTCGGCGTTGTTCTGGTAGCGCCGAGCTGTGCCCAGGTACTCGTTGTCGTTGGCCTGCTCGGGCGCGACGTTCGGGCGGTGGCTCTGCGTGGTCGCGACGGTCATGCGCGGAGCGCCGAACGCGCGGTCACCCTCTGCGAAGGCAGAGACGAGAGGCGCGGCCTGCTCGATGCGGATGATGTCGGCATTGTTGTCCTCGCGGCCGTAGGTGCCGAGATAGACGTCGGCCATGGCAGGAGCTGCGGACAGGGCGGCAGCGGCGGCGACAGCGGTCAGGAAGGTCTTGCGGATCATGGTTCTGAACCTTGTGTTCGGGCGTGTTCGGCCGCGTCCGCGACCCATGTTGGTCGTCGGCTCGTAGGGCCCTGCGCCTGGTCGTTTCGTAGGTGGGGACGTCCCATCCCCTCGTTGGATGCGTTCGATGCGCATCGCTCACCGGTCGTGGGCCGGCCGATGAGCGATCGGCATCTAGCGATGTTTCATTTCCTTGCCCCCGATCACCGAACTCGTCGAACATCGATCAGTACCGATCGGTATGGAACCCTATCTGGGGAGTGGTGAGAAATCCTTCAAGAGGCGATCAATACCGATCGGTATAAAAATAATAACTAATTGATTTAAATAATTATTCTGTATCGGCGCTCTGAGCGAACACTGGAACAGTCCTCCTTGTTACCCCATATCAACACCAGTTCCTCGCAGCCTCTCACGCTTTCAATACCGTTTGGTATGGAAGCAATTGGTGTGAAGGTCGCGGATCGTCAAGAGACTGTCGCTACCGGTCGGTATGGAAACGGGATACAGTCTGGTCAGGATCGGAGAACGAGCACCATGGCGCTGGGTAGACCGAGAGAATTCGATACGCAGAAGGCACTTGACCGTGCGCTCGATGTCTTCTGGCGTCAGGGCTATGAAGGCGCGTCGCTGTCAGATCTCACCGACGCCATGCAGATCACGAGGCCCAGCCTCTATGCCGCTTTCGGCAACAAGAGCGCGCTCTTTAACAAGGTGCTGGAGCGCTATCTCTGCGTGAAGTTCGCTGCGTTCGAAGAGGCGCTGAAGGAAGAGACTTCGCGCCGGGGCGTGGAGCGCATCCTGTCCATGTATGTAGAGCTCGGCGCCTCCACCGATGCACCGCGCGGCTGCCTTCTGGTGCAGGGCGCTCTGGCCTGCGGCGAAGAGGCCGCGCACGCTCGAGAAGAACTGTCTCGGCGCCGTTCCGAGAAGGAAGAAGCGCTGCGCGTGCGGATCGAGGAGTGGAAGGCGGCCGGCGACCTGCCGGCGGACGCCTCCAGCGCGGAACTCGCGAGCTACATCATGACGGTCGCCAACGGTATGTCGGTCCAGGCAAGCGGCGGCGCGTGCCGTGACCAGCTCGCTGCCATCGCCGAGACCGCGATGCGCGCCTGGCCAGCGCCGCCTGTTCGGTCGGGCGCAGAGCGACTTTCCGAGATGGCCTGACGGCTGCTCCCGCAGCCTCGAGCAGGCGGCGGTCCATGCTGAATCTGGACCTCGCCTGCGCCCTCGAAGAGGTTGAGGATGCGTTCATCGGCGAGAACGCGGCGGATCGCATGGTCGCTCGCTAAGCCGTTGCCGCCGGATATGGAACGCGTGGGCGGCGGCCGCCGACGCCTCGCGCATCGGTGGCGGCGTCCCCTCGCGGCTTATCGCGACCCCTTCATACGCCGTGGACCTCCTATCGAGGGGCGGCGGATCAGTTCGGTGCGCGCCCGGCGCCGTAGGCGGCCGCGATGACGCCCTCCTGGCTGCGGATATGGCCGCGCAGGACCGTAAAGAGCCGGTCGCCGTCGCGTGCGCGCAGGCACTCGATCATGGCCTCGTGCTCACCGACGGCCTTCTCCCACTGTTCGGTGGTCTTATTCGCCGAGTAGCGCGCGACCTGGATGCGGCCGGAGAGCGATCGATAGAGCCGCGCCAGCGTTTCGTTGCCGCTCGCTTCGATGATCGAATCGTGTATGCGCCGGTTCTTCTCGAAATAGCCGGAGGCGTTGCCGGCCTTCCAGTCCGCAACCATCGCGCGGTGCACCGCCTCAATGGCGGCGACGGCTTCGTCGGTGATGAGCCGGCAGGCTTGTTCGCCCGCCGTCGCCTCGAGGACCGCGATGACTTCCAGCATGTCCGTCAGCTCGCGCGCGCTGATGAGGCGCACGCGCGGCCCGTAGTTCGGCAGGATCTCGAGGAGGTCTTCGGCCGCCAGCATCTTGATCGCCTCGCGCATGGGCGTGCGCGAGATGCCGAACGCTTCTGCGAGGTCGCTCTCGTTCACACGATCGCCCGGCTTCAGCTCGCCCGAGGAGATCATCCGGCGAAGCCGCGAGGCCGCCTCGTCGTGCAGGTACTGTCTCTGGATGGCCTGGGACACGAAGTGCCCTCCTGTGAGGCGGCAGCGCCGCCGTCGTCCTTGATTCCGCTCAGATGCCTTGGACGGTAAGGCTCGGCAAGCCCCCGAGCGGGGATCTCGCCTCATCCGCCTGCACTGTCGGGCGCCGCTTGACAAGCGTTCCAAGTCGCCGCCTAATACTTTATACAGTATGCGATATGCGCGGAGCGAGGTGGAGAGCCGGCGAGGCGCAGGAGGATCAGGCGCACGGGAGAGCGTCTGCGACGGGAGGCCGGGCGAGCGACGCCCGACAGTTTGGGAGGAAGTCATGGGTATCAGGACATGCGTGGCCGCGGCCATGCTGGCGGCGCTCGGCTGGGCGTCGGCCGCGCAGGCGCAGACGGAAATCCGCTTCGGCCATGTCGGCGAGCCGGGCTCGCTGATGGCGCTCAGCACGGAGGAATTCGCGCGCCGGGCGAACGAGAAGCTCGGCGACATGGCGCGCGTCAGCGTCTACGGCTCGAGCCAGCTCGGCAACGACGAGACACTCATGCGCAAGCTGCGCCTGGGCACCGTGGAACTGGCGCTGCCGTCCTCGATCATGTCGTCCACCGTGCCGATCTTCGGTCTGTTCGACATGCCCTACCTCGTCAGCGATCGCGAGCACATGGCTCGCATCCGCGACGAGGTCGTGATGCCGCAGATGGCACCGGCCGCCGCCGAGGCAGGGTTCAACGTCCTCGCCGTCTGGGAGAACGGTTTCCGGCAGATCACCAACAACCGCCGGCCGATCGTGCAGCCTCAGGATCTGGGCGGCATCAAGCTGCGCACCCCGAGCGGTGAGTGGCGCATGCGCATGTTCGAGGCCTACGGCGCCAACCCGAGTCCGATGGCGCTTTCCGAGGTTTTCGTAGCGCTGCAGACGGGCGTGATGGACGGACAGGAGAACCCCTACGCGCAGATCTATCCCTCGCGGCTCTACGAGGTGCAGCGCTACCTCTCGAAGTCCAACCACGTCTTCACGCCCGCCTATGTGACGGCCGGCCGTTCCTTCGACAGGCTCGACCCGCAGGTGCAGGAGATCCTGCGCGACACGGCCGTGGAGACGCAGGACTTCGTGGCCGAGACCGCCGCGAGGCTCGACGAAGAACTTCTGGCGCGCCTGACGGAAGCCGGGATGGAGATCAACGAGGTCGATCAGGAGGCCTTCGTCGCGGCGAGCGAGCCCGTCTATGCCGCCTTCGCCGATGCCGTGGACGGCGGCGGCGAGATGATCGAGCAGATCCGCGCCCTGCGGGCCGACTGACGAAAGCCGAGAGCGGGGGCGGCAGTGGGCTTCGGTCCCGCCCCCTGTTCGGACCCTCGACCTTCCGGGAGACCTTCATGGAAACGCTTCGGCAAGTGAGGTGGGGCTTCACCACCTTCCTTGAGATCGCCACCGCGACGATCGTCGCGGCCCTGACGATCCTCATCGTCCTCGCGATCGTGTTTCGCTACACGGGCGCCTCGCTCACCTGGTACGACGAGGTCGCCTCGGTCGGGCTCGTCTGGATGACCTATTTCGGCAGCGCGCTGGCGGCGGCCAAGGGGGCCCATATCGGCTTTCCGGGCATCGTGAACGCCATGCCGCCCCGCTTCCGGGTGCCGACGGTCATCTTTTCCGAACTGTGCGTCTTCGCCTTCTTCATCCTGCTCGCCTACGCGGGGTGGGAAGTGCTGGTGATCCTCGAGGGCATGACGATGACCTCGCTGCCGAGCATCTCGGTGCAGATCACGCAGGCGATCATCCCGCTCGGCGCGGCCATGTTCATCGTTGCCGAGGCCCTGCGCCTGCCGGAAATCCTTGCCGACGCGCGCAGCGAAGGCTTCGTCGACCACGAGCTCAAGGAAGCGCTCGGCGATCTTTCCAACACACCGCTGGAGGACGGCCACGCGCCGGCCACAGGAGAGCCGCGCAATGCCGCCCGCGAGACGGGGAGGGGCGCGGTATGACCATCGGCTACATGCTCGCCGGGATGTTCGCCCTGGCGCTTCTCAACGTTCCCATCGCGGTGGCGCTCGGCATCGTGGCGATCGTGGCGATCGTCCTCGTGCAGGGCGCGGAAATGCTGCCGAACATGGCGCTGACCATGTTCGACGGCGCGTCGAGCTTCCCGCTTCTGGCGATCCCGCTCTTCGTCCTCGCAGGCTCGATCATGAACGCCTCGTCGATCTCGCGGCGGCTGATCGCCTTCGCGTCCTCGCTCGTGGGTTTCGTGCGCGGCGGCCTGTCCTTCGTGACAATCGGCGCCTCGATGTTTTTCGCCGAGATCTCCGGCTCGGCGGTCGCGGGCGTCGCCGCCCTCGGCTCGATCCTCATTCCGGCAATGCGGCGCAAGGGCTATTCGAAGGAGTTCGCGGCGGCGATCTGCTCGTCGGCCTCCTCGCTGGCGATCATCCTGCCGCCGTCGATCCCGATGATCCTCTATGCGGTCATGGCGCAGCAGTCGGTGGTGAAGATGTTCGTGGCCGGCTTCGGACCGGGCATCGTCGGCGCCATCTGCCTGGCGGTGGCCGCCTACGTGCAGGCGCGGCGCTATAACTTCCCGGTGGAAGAGCGCTTCCAGCTCTCCAATGTCTGGCTGCGCTTCAAGGAGGCGGGCTGGGCGCTGATGCTGCCGGTGATCATCCTCGGCGGTATCTTCGGCGGCATCGTCACGGCCACCGAGGGCGCGGGCCTCGCGGTGCTTGCGGCGCTGTTCATCTCGATCGTGATCTATCGGGAGTTCGACATCCGCGCGCTCTACAAGGCGCTGGTCGACAGCGGGTTGCAGACGGCGGTGGTGATGCTGCTCGTCGCCGCGTCCTACCTGATCGGAGGCTTTCTCACCGAAGCGCAGGTGCCGCAGCGCCTGGCGATGGCGATCAGCAACTTGACGGAGAACAAGTATCTCATCTTGCTTCTCCTGAACGTCGCCTTCCTGGTGCTCGGCATGTTCCTGCACTCGGCGGCCGCGATCATTCTCGTCGTGCCGATCGTGATGCCGATGGTGCTCGCGGCGGGGATCGATCCGGTCCATTTCGGGCTGATCGTGACGCTCAACCTCGCCATCGGCCAGCAGACGCCGCCCGTCGCCTCGGTGCTCATCGCGGCCTGCTCGATCGCCAAGTCCGACATCTGGGAGACAACGAAGGTCAATGTGCCCTTCATCCTGGCGCTGCTCGTGCTTCTGATCGTGTGCACCTACCTGCCCGGCATCTCGCTGGCCCTCGTCAACCTCATCTACGGATGACCTCTCGCCCGGCCTCGCGCCGGGCGATCCTTCTTCGCATGCCAAGGAGACCGACTTGACCGAACCCGCAAGGAAACTGCCGCTCGAGGGCATCCGCGTCATCGATGTCAGCCAGGTGATGGCCGGCCCCTTCGCCTGCATGCTGCTCGGGGACCTCGGCGCCGACGTCATCAAGGTGGAGCCGCCGACGGGAGATCAGACGCGCTCCTCCATGGGCTTCAAGATGAAGGGCGACGACAGCCTCGGCTTCATCGCCATGAACCGCAACAAGCGCTCGATCGTCATCGACCTGAAGTCGGAGGAGGGGCGCGAGACCTATCTCAAGCTCGTCGAGACGGCCGACGTCGTGATCGAGAACTACCGGCCGGGCGCGCTGTCGCGCCTCGGCGTCGGCTACGACGTCGTCTCGAAGATCAACCCGAAGATCATCTACGCCAGCATCTCCGGCTTCGGGCAGAGCGGCCCGTGGTGGGAGCGGCCGGGCTTCGACCTGATGGCGCAGGCCGCCTGCGGCGTCATGTCGATCACCGGCCATCCGGACAGCCCGCCGACGAAGGCCGGCGCGCCCGTCGCCGATATCGGCTGCTCGCTCTTCACCGTCTACGCCGTCCTTTCGGCCTATATCGGGCGCGAGAAGAGCGGCGAGGGTCAGTATATCGACGCCTCGCTTTACGAGGCGGGCCTCTCCTTCGCCGTGTGGGACATCTGCGACTACTGGGGCACGGGCCGTATTCCGGGCCGCATCGGCACAGGCAACCGCATGGCGGCGCCCTATCAGGCGGTGCAGGCGAGCGACGGGCATTTCGTCTTCGGCGCCAACAACGACCGCGCCTTCGGCAAGCTCTGCGCGCTTCTGGAACGGCCGGACCTCGTCGACCACCCCGACTACGTGACCAACGCCAAGCGCCTGGAACATCGCGAGGCGCTGATCGTGGAACTCGAAAAGAGCTTCCGCACCCGCACGCGCGAGGAGTGGGTGGAGACGCTGCTGGCGGCCGGCATTCCGGCCGGCCCGATCCTCGATTACGCCGAGGCGCTCGGCAATGAGCATGCGCAGGCGCGGGGCATGGTGATGCCGATCGACCATCCGGTGGAGGGGCGCGTCAACAATATCGGCTTCCCGGTGAAGCTCATGGGCACGCCGCAGGAGGTGCGCCGCCACCCGCCGCTTCTCGACGAGCACCGCGAGGAAATCCTCGCCGAGATCGGCCTCGCTCGGCAGGGGGCGTCCGAAGATGCCTGACGCGGGGAGCCCGGCGGGCGATGTCCAGCTTCGCGTCGAGGACGGCGTCGCCACGATCGTCTTCGACCGGCCGGCGGCGCGCAACGCCATGACCTTCGCCATGTACGGGCGGCTGGCCGAGATCTGCGAAGAGCTTGGCGGCCGTCGCGATCTCTCGGCCATCGTCCTGCGCGGGGCGGGCGGCGCCTTCGTCGCGGGAACCGACATCTCCGAGTTCACCGCCTTCTCGGACGGCAGCGATGGCGTCGCCTACGAGCGGCGGATCGACGAGGCGCTGGCGCGCATCGAGGCGCTGCCGGCGCCGACGCTCGCGGTGATCGACGGCGCGGCGGTGGGGGGCGGCCTCGCTATCGCGGCGGCCTGCGATCTGCGTCTCGTGACGCCGCGCGCCCGCTTCGGCGTGCCGATCGCGCGCACGGTGGGCAACTGCCTGTCGGCCGGCAACGTCGCCCGGCTGGTGCGCGCGCTCGGCGAAGGGCCGGCAAAGGCGCTTTTGATCCTGTCGCAGATGATCGACGGGGAGGCGGCTCACCGCCTCGGCTTCGCCTTCGCGTGCGTTTTGCCGGAGGAGCTGGAGGGCGAACTGGAGAAATGCGTCGGGCGGCTGCGCGATGCCGCGCCGCTCACCGTCGCGGCCACACGCGAAACCTTCCGCCGGCTGCGATCCGCCGCGCCGCCCGACGAGGACATCGTCTCGCGCGTCTACGGCAGCGCCGATTTCCGCGAGGGCGTCGCCGCCTTCCTCGCCAAGCGCAGTCCCCGCTGGAGCGGTGCCTGACCTTTCAGCCGAGCACCACGCGCAGCGAGCGCAGCTTGTGCGTCAGGTGCGCGCGCAGCGCCGCGCCGAGCCGGGCCGCATCTCGCGAAGCGAGGGAGACGGCGATGGCTTCGTGTTCTTCGGTCGCCTCGCGCCACCGCTCGGATGAAAGGTTCGCCTGATAGCGCGCGCGGTAGACGCGCTGGGCGAGCGTTGCGTGCGTGCGCGCGAGCGTCGGGTTGCGCGCCGCGGCGATGATGGCGGCGTGGATGCGCTGGTTGAGGTCGAAATAGGCCGGCCGGTCGCCCGCCTCGAAGGCTGTGCGCAGCGCGCGCGTCATTTCGCCGATCGCCTCGATTTCGGACGCGCTCGCGGCCTCGGCGGCGAGTTCCCCCGCCGCGCCCTCGAGCGCGGCGACGATCGGCATCAGCTCCTCGACCTCGCGCAGGCTCTGCGGCGCGACCACCGCGCCGCGATTGGGAACGAGGGTCACGAAGCCCTCGTGCGCGAGAACCTTGATCGCCTCGCGCAGCGGCGTGCGCGAGACCGCGAAGAGCTCGGTCAACCGGCGCTCCGGCACCTTCTCGCCCTCCGCGAGCTCGCCCTCCATGATCATCGCGCGCAGGCGATCGGTGATCTCCACCGAAAGCGCGGGGCGCGCGATCTTTCCGATCGGCTCTGCAAGGCTCATGCGGGCTCGTCCTCCCTCAGCGCGTCCGCGAGGATCTGCGCCACGTGCCGGGCTTCGCGCCCGCTTCCGTCCGCGATCTGGTGGCGGCAGGACGTGCCGTCCGCCGCCAGGATCGTGTCGGCCGGCGCCGCGCGCACGGCCGGCAGAAGAGAGAGCTCGCCCATCGCGCGCGAGACGTCGATCGTCTCCGCATCGTAGCCGAAAGCACCCGCCATTCCGCAACAGGACGATTCGATCACCGTGAGGTCGAGCCCCGGCACGAGGCGCAAAGCGGCTTCCACCGCCGGCATCGCACCGAAAGCCTTCTGGTGGCAGTGGCCGTGCAGCATGACCTTGCGCGGCGCCTCGTCGAACGGGATCGACAAGCGCCCGGCCTTGGCCTCGGCAGCGAGAAATTCCTCGAACAGAAAGGAGCGCGCGGCGAGCCGGCGGGCGTCCTCGCCCGGCACGAGCGCGGGGAACTCGTCGCGGAAGGTGAGGATGCAGGAGGGCTCCAGCCCCACCACCACCTTGCCGGCCTCCAGATGCGGGCGCAGCGCCTCGATCGTGCGGGCGGCCTCCTCGCGAGCGCGATCGGCCATGCCGGAGGCGAGATAGGTGCGCCCGCAGCACAAGGGGCGCTTGGGGCCGGCCGGCGCGCTGGCCGTTTCCACCGAATAGCCCGCGGCGGCCAGCACCTTCACGGCCGCGCGCAAGGTCTGCGGGTCGAACCAGCGCCCGAACGTATCGGCGAAGAGGACGACGCCGGTCGGAGCGTCGTCGGCCAACTTGGCGCGGGGCGGGACCGTGCCCTCCTCGTCCCGGAACCAGTCTTTGCGGAAGGCGGGGAGCGAGCGTTCAGCCGCGAAGCCGAAGAGCTTCTGCGAGAGGGCGGCGGCGCCGGGAAGCCTGTCACGCAGCGCGAGCAGGCCGCCGATTTTCGCGGCCTTCGACGCGTAGCGCGGCAGCTCGGCGATCAGCCGATCCTTGGCCGAGAAGCCCTTCGCCTTGCCGCGTTGGTGAAGGATCTCGCTCTTCATCTTCGCCATGTCGACGCCGGTCGGGCACTCGCGCCGGCACGCCTTGCAGGAGACGCAGAGCTTCAGCGTCTCGGCCATCTCGTCGGAAAGGAGGGCATCCGGGCCGAGCTGGCCGGAGATCGCAAGACGCAGCGTGTTGGCGCGTCCGCGCGTGACGTCCTTCTCCTGCCGGGTGACACGGTAGCTCGGACACATCACCGCGCCGGCCGATTTGCGGCAGGCGCCATTGTTGTTGCACATCTCGACGGCGCCCTGGAATCCGCCGGATGCGCCCGGCCAGGCCGACCAGTCGAAGGCCGTCTCGAAGGGCTTCACGCCATAGCCGGGCGGGTATCGCATGAGCCGGCGGTCGTCCATCTTCGGCGCATCCACGATCTTGCCGGGGTTGAGGATGCCGGCCGGGTCGAAAGCCTGCTTCACCTCGCCGAAGGCGCCGGCGATCCGAGCACCGAACATCGCCTCGTGGAACTCGGAGCGCACGATGCCGTCGCCGTGCTCGCCCGAATGCGAGCCCTTGTACTCGCGGACCATGGCGAAGGCCTCCTCCGCGATGGCGCGCATGGTGGCGACGTCCTTCTCCAGCTTGACGTTGAGGACGGGGCGCACGTGGAGGCAGCCGACGGAGGCGTGCGCGTACCAGGTGCCGCGTGTGCCGTAGCGCTCGAAGATCGCGGTCAGCCGGTCGGTGTAGTCGGCCAGATGCTCCAGCGGCACGGCGCAGTCTTCCACGAAGGAGACCGGCTTTCCCTCCTCCTTCATCGACATCATGATATTGAGGCCGGAGGCGCGCAGCTCCGCGATCGCCGCTTGCAGCTTCGTCTCGCGAACGTTGACGACGCCGCCCTCCTTCGCTCCGCCGCTGCCGAACCCGTAGCCGAGATCGCTCATCAGGTCCCCGAGCGCCTCCAGCGAGCGCTCGTTCTCCTCGGGCGTATCGGCGAATTCGACCAGCAAGATCGCAGCCGGATCGCCGCGCACGAACGCGTCGAGCGTCGGCACGAACATCTCGATCTGCCGGGCGAGGCCGATCATCGTCGCGTCGACCAACTCGACCGAGGTAGGCGCGAGCGGCACGATATGCTGGGCCGCCTCCATCGCCGCGCGGAAGGTCGGGAAGTGGCAGGCCCCGAGCACCTTGTCGGAGGAGGGCAGGGGCCACAGCCGGATTTCGACGGCGGTCGAGACGCCGAGCGTGCCCTCGGACCCGACGAGGACATGCGCGAGATTCACGGGCCCCGCATCCGGCAGGACCGCGTCGAGATTGTAGCCACCGACGCGGCGCTGGACGGACGGAAAGCGCGCCACGATCTCGTCCGCCTCGCGCCGGCCGAGCGACAGGAGCGTCGCGACGAGGTCCTGAGGGGGCTCGCGCAATGCGGACTGGTCGAGTTCGGCGAAGCGCGCGCCCCTGCCGTCTGCAAGGATCGCCTCGATCGCGAAGACGTTGTCGCGCATCGTGCCGTAGCGCAGCGAACGCGAGCCGCAGGAATTGTTGCCGGCCATGCCGCCGATCGTGGCCCGTGAGGCGGTGGAGACGTCCACCGGGAACCAGAGCCCATGCGGCTTGAGGAGGCGGTTGAGGTCGTCGAGCACGATGCCGGGCTCCACCAGCGCGCGCCGCCCCTCGACATCGAGTTCGAGGAGCCGGTTCATGTGACGCGACGTGTCCACGACGATGCCCGAATTGACCGTCTGGCCGCATTGCGATGTTCCGCCGCCGCGCATGGTGAGCGGAAGGCGCTCCTCGCGCGCCGCGTCCAGCGCGGCCGCCACGTCGTCCGCGCCGCGCGCGACGACCACGGCCGCCGGCATGATTTGGTAGATGGAGGCGTCCGTCGCGTAGCGCCCGCGCGAGAAGAGATCGGCCAGGACGTCTCCTTCGACACGCCGCCGCAGCTTCTGCACGAGCGCAGGGCGTAGCATCTCTCCCATCACGGTCCTCCCGGCCGGCGCCAAGCCATGCGGCTTGACTGCATTATGAATTCATAATCCAATGAGAGCCGAAACGAAGGCGCGGCGCAAGGGCGCCGTCGCATGCAACAGGGTCGCGCCGGGAGGAAAACCGCGCCGCCCGCCAACGGGAGACCCCGCGATGACCCATCAGGCCGGCCGCCATTTCCTGCAGATACCAGGCCCGACAAACGTGCCCGACCGCATTCTGCGCGCGATGGACTATCCGACGATCGACCATCGCGGGCCGGATTTCCGGGCCCTGGGCGAACGCATCTTCGGCAAGATCGGCAAGGTCTTCGGCGCCGCTGGCCCGGTGTTCATTTACCCGGCATCGGGAACGGGGGCTTGGGAGGCCGCGCTCGTCAACACGCTCTCGCCCGGTGACCGGGTGCTGATGTTCGAGACGGGACATTTCGCCACGCTCTGGAAGAAACTCGCCGAGCGGCTGGGCCTGAAGCCCGAATTCATCGAGGGCGACTGGCGGCACGGCGCCGATGCCGACGCCATCGGAGAGCGTCTCGCTGCCGACAACGCGCACGAGATCAAGGCGGTGTGCGTCGTCCACAACGAGACATCGACCGGCTGCGTCTCGCCGATCGCGGCCGTGCGCCGGGCGATCGACGCCGCGAACCATCCCGCGCTTCTTCTCGTCGACACGATCTCCTCGCTCGGCTCGATCGACTATCGCCACGACGAGTGGGGTGTCGACGTCACCGTCGCGGGGTCCCAGAAGGGCCTGATGCTGCCGCCGGGCCTGTCGTTCAACGCGGTTTCGGAGAAGGCCCTGGAAGCTTCGAAGACGGCCGGCCTCGCGCGGTCGTACTGGGCATGGGACGAGATGCTGGAGCCGAACCGCAACGGCTTCTTCCCGTACACGCCGGCGACGAACCTTCTTTACGGGCTCGATACCGCGCTCGACATGCTGGAGGAGGAAGGGCTTGCCGAGGTGTTCGCGCGCCACGACCGGCATGCCGCGGCGACCCGCGCCGCCGTCGAGGCCTGGGGCCTCGAGGTGCTGTGCGCCGACGAGGCGGCCCATTCCTCCTCGCTGACGGCTGTGATGATGCCGGGCGGCAAGGGCGCGGACGCCTTCCGCAAGGTCGTGCTCGACCATTTCGATATGTCGCTGGGCGCCGGGCTGACGAAGCTCGCCGACCGCATCTTCCGCATCGGCCATCTCGGTGATTTCAACGACCTGACGCTGATGGGCACCTTGTCGGGCGTCGAGATGGGGCTGAAGCTCGCCGGCGTGGAGCATCGGGCCGGAGGCGCGCAGGCCGCACTCGACCATCTGGCCGCCGCCGCGGCCGAACCGGCGATGCGCGCGGCCGCCGAGTAGCGCTCAGGCCGGCGTCGCCTCGCTGAGCGCCGCCACGAGGTCGTGGAAGCGCTCGCCTTGGATCCGCACGTGATCGCGGATGACGACCGCGGCTCGCTCGCCGTCGCCCGCGCGGATCGCGGAGACGATCTCGTCGTGCTCGTCGAAGGAGCGGGAGACGCGCCCGCGCACGCGAAGCTGCATCCGGCGATAGGGTTGGAGAACGGCATGGAGCCGAGCGGCTTCGCCGGCCAGGAAGCCGTTGTGGCTGGCGCGGTAGATCGCGCCGTGGAAATCCGAATTGGCGAAGTAGTAGCCGTCGACGTCGCCCTCCTCGGCGCGTCGGCGGCACGTCTCGTGCAGCGCCTCGATCCGGGTCAGTTCGGAGGGCTGGGCGCGGGCGGCTGCGAGGCGCGCGCACACCGCCTCCATCTCCGCCATCGCCTCGAACCGCTCGGCGAGTTCGGCGACGCTCCACTTGGACACGAAGGTGCCGCGCTTGGGAACCACCCGCACGAGCCCGGAACTCTCGAGCTGCTGGAGTGCCTCGCGGATGGGCGTGCGCGAGCAATTGTGGTCGTGCGCCAGCTCCTCCGGGTCGAGCTTCTGACCGGGGGCGTAACGCCCCTGGATGATCTCGTTCTCCAGCGCCTGTCGCACTCGGGCGCTGTTGGAACGCGCGCGCATTTCCGTTTTCGCCTCCTTCGACGCTTCCGATCCTCCGGCCGGGAAAGCCTACAGCATCGGCCGTGAAACGGGAATCCGAGGCTCCGGGGGATCTTCCCGCGATCGCCGGGCCAACGCCTGTCATCACTTTGTTATATACAACAGCGCCGCATGTTGTGTATATGACGAGCGTGGCAAGTCCTGGGAGGAGATAGGCCCGTGCGTTCGAACATCGCGTTCCTGAACGATTTCTTCCAGTCGCTCGGCGCCGGCGTGCGGCGTGAGCCCCAGCGTCGAAAGCTGTCGCGACGCGCGGCGAGCCTGCGGCTGGACGAAGCGCTGGCCCGGATCATGCGGCCGAGCGGAGAGGCGTCCCGGATCGCGGTGGCCGGAGAGGCGCTCGACGCCTTCGCCGAGCTCGACAGCGCGGGCAAGCTCGCCTTCTTCCACAAGCTTCTCGACGATTACGGCGCCGACGCCGAGGCCATCCGCGCGCGTTACGGCGCATGGGAGGACGAGCCTTCCCACGCGCATCTCGCCGATCTCTTCGAAGCGGTGGAGCCGCAGCGTCAGGCGCTCCTGCGCCGCCTGAACATGGCCGTCGGCGGAACGCTGCAACTCGTGCGCATGCGCGCCGACCTTCTCTCGCTGATGCGCGAGGATCAGAGCCTCGCGCCGCTCGACACCGACTTCGCGCATCTCTTCGCATCCTGGTTCAATCGCGGCTTCCTGGTGATGCGGCGGATCGACTGGAACACCTCGGCCGCGCTTCTTGAGAAGGTTGTCGAGTATGAGGCGGTGCACGAGATCCAGGGCTGGGGGGACCTGCGACGCCGGCTCGACCCGCTCGACCGGCGCTGCTACGGCTTCTTCCACCCGGCGACCGGCGACGAGCCCCTGATCTTCGTGGAAGTCGCCTTGTGCCACGGCATCCCGGACAAGATCGCGCCGCTTCTGGAGGAGGGGCGCGCAGCGGCCGGCAAAGAAGCCGACACGGCCGTCTTCTATTCGATCAGCAACTGCCAGCCGGGGCTTCGCGGCGTCTCCTTCGGCAACTACCTCATCAAGCAGGTGGCGCGCGATCTCGCCGAAGAACTGCCCGTGGTGAAGACCTTCGTGACGCTTTCGCCGGCGCCGGACTTCGCGCGCTGGCTCTCCGAAGAGAGCGACGAGGCGGGCCGCGCTCTGGCGGCGGAACTTTCCGGGTCGAACTGGCGCGGCGACGAGGCGCGCGTGGCGCAACTGGCACCGCTCGTTCAGTCGGCGGCAGCGCGCTACTTCACCGAGGCGCGAGACAAGCGCGGCGCCCCGCGCGACCCGGTCGCCCGCTTCCATCTCGGCAACGGCGCGTCCGCTCATCGCGTCAACTGGCCGGCGGACCTCGCGCCCGGCGCGCTCAAGCGTGCGCACGGTCTGATGATCAACTACCTTTACGAACTCGACGCCGTGGAAGAGCGTCAGGAAGCCTTCGCACGTGACGGCCGGATCGCGCGCGGACCCGAACTCGACAAGGCGCTCGCCCGCCGCCGCCAGCCGGCGGCCTGAAGAAGCGCCCCGCGAAGAAACGCCCCGGCAAGGGAGGAACGACGATGACCGACACGATCTATACGATGTTCGCCGCAAGCGCGGCCCGCGATGGCGCCAAGGCTTTGTTCCGACGCCCCGGTCGACCCAACGTTACCTATGACGAGGCGCTGGAGACTACGCATCGCCTCGCCGGCGCGTTGCACGAGCTCGGCATCCGGCCGGGCGACCGCGTGGCCGTGCAGGTGGAGAAGAGCACCGAGGCCGTGTGCCTCTACCTCGCCACCCTTCAGGTCGGCGCAATCTTCCTGCCCTTGAACACGGCCTATACGGGCGGCGAGATCGACTATTTCCTCGGCGATGCCGAGCCCGCGCTCTTCGTCTGTTCGCCGGGTGAAGAGGGCGCGCACGCCCACCGCCGCACGGCGACGATGCATGTCGAGACGCTGGGCGCGGAAGCCGACGGCAGCCTCATGCAGCGTGCCGAGAGGGCCGCGCCGAGCGCCGAGGTCGAACCGGTGGGCGCGCGGGACGCGGCCGCGATCCTCTACACGTCGGGCACGACCGGGCGCTCGAAGGGCGCGGTCCTGACCCACGAGAACCTGACCTCGAACTGCTGCACGCTTCTGGAAACGTGGCGCTTCACGCAGGCCGACCGGCTAATCCACGCGCTGCCGATCTTCCACATCCACGGCCTGTTCGTCGCCTGCAACATGGCGCTCGCGGCCGGTGCGACGATGATCTTCCTCACGCGGTTCGATGCCGACGAGGTGCTGGACGAGATGGCCGACGCGAGCGTCCTCATGGGCGTGCCGACCTTCTACACCCGGCTCCTGCGCTCGCCCCGCCTCGATGCGAAAGTGGGCGAGGGGATGCGCCTCTTCGTTTCGGGTTCGGCGCCGCTTTCGGCCGAGGACCATTCCCAGTTCGAAAAGCGCACGGGCCACGCCATCCTCGAGCGCTACGGCATGACCGAGGCGGGCATGATCACGTCGAACCCCTATGAGGGCGCGCGCAAGCCGGGCGCCGTCGGACGCCCGCTTCCCGGCATCGAGCTGCGCGTGACGGATCGTGAGAGCGGCGAGGCGCTGACGGACGGCGAGATCGGCGCCGTCGAGGTGCGCGGGCCGAACGTCTTCCGTGAATACTGGCGCATGCCGGAGAAGACTGCCGCGGAGTTCCGCGAGGACGGTTTCTTCAAGACCGGCGACGTCGGTTCGATCGACGAGGACGGCTATCTGCGCATCGTCGGCCGCGACAAGGACCTCGTGATCTCGGGCGGCTACAACGTGTATCCGAAGGAAGTCGAGACGCTGATCGACGCCTTGCCGGGCGTCGAGGAATCGGCGGTTATCGGCCTGCCCCATCCCGATTTCGGCGAAGCGGTGACGGCCATCGTCGTGCCGAAGGGCGGCGCGAACGTCGATGAGCGCGAGACGATCGCCGCGGTGGCCGGCTCGCTCGCCCGCTACAAGCAGCCCAAGCGCGTGATCGTGGTGGACGCCCTGCCGCGCAACGTCATGGGTAAGGTGCAGAAGGCCGAGCTGCGCAAGCGTTTCGCCGATCTCTACGCCGAAGGCCAGGCGAGCGCCGCGCAATAGGGAAAAGAGAATACGGCGCCGCACGGCCTTGGAGGAGGCCGCCGGCGCCGAACCACCTTGGGAGGAAAGAACAATGGTCATCTATGGCGTCGCGATCCTCGCGGCATCCATGATCTTCGGCGTCGCCGCGGGCGACGTGCTCGGACGCCTGATCGGCGTCGAGGCCAATGTCGGCGGCGTCGGCTTCGCCATGCTGGTCCTGATCTTCGTGACGGACCACCTGCGGCGCACTGGTCGGCTATGTCCGGTTTCGGAAGGCGGCATCGCCTTCTGGAGCGCAATGTACATCCCGATCGTCGTCGCCATGACGGCACAGCAGAATGTCGTCGCCGCGCTCAGCGGCGGCCCTGTCGCCATCATCGCCGGCGTCCTCACGGTCGCGGCCTGCATGGCGCTGGTGCCCGTGATCGCCCGCGTCGGCGCAAGCGACGATACCGCACCGGCCGGCGCGGAGGCTGCGCGCCATGGATGAACTCACCAGGCTGCTGGCCGCCAACGGCCTGCTCTTCGCCTTCGTCTTCGTCGGCCTCGTGATGCTCGTCTCTTACCGTCTCTCGGCGTGGCTGACGCGCGGGCGCATCCACGGCTCGGCGATCGCCATCCTGATCGGCCTGGTGCTCGCCTATCTCGGCGGCATAACCACCGGCGGCTCGAAGGGCCTTGCCGATATTCCGCTCTTCACCGGCCTCGGCCTGATGGGCGGGGCGATGCTGCGGGACTTCGCGATCGTGGCGACGGCCTTCGGCGTGGACTTCGCCGAAATCCGCCGCGCGGGATTGAGCGGTGCCTTGTCGCTGATCTTCGGCGTCGTCGTCTCCTTCTTCGTCGGAGCGGTGGTCGCCTTCTCCTTCGGCTACACAGATCCCGTCAGCATGACGACGATCGGCGCGGGGGCCGCGACCTACATCGTCGGCCCGGTAACGGGCACCGCGCTCGGCGCCTCGTCCGACGTGATCGCGATCTCGGTCGCCGCCGGTCTCGTGAAGGCGGTCCTGATCATGATCGCGACGCCGCTCGCGGCGCGGACCATCGGCCTCGACAGTCCGAGGACGGCGATGGTCTACGGCGGGCTGATGGGCAGCACCAGCGGCGTGGCCGCCGGTCTTGCCGCAACGGACGCAAGGCTCGTGCCCTACGGGGCGATGACCGCGACCTTCTATACCGGGCTCGGCTGCCTCGTCGGCCCCTCGCTGATGTATCTGGTGATCCGGGCAATCGCCGGCTGACAGCGGCGATCTCACAGAAGACATGGCTCGCGGCGAAGGGCGAAGACGTCCTCGCCGCGCGTCGCGTTCAGACCTCGCGAAGGGCTTGGCCGACCGGCTCTGCGCGCAAGGCGCGGCGGCGCACACGTTGGCCGCGCGAGGGGTGCGGGGCAGGGCTGCCCAAATACCACAGGCCGGCGAAAAGCTCGGGTCGGCTCGCGAAGATGCGGGCAGCCCCGCGCTCTAATGTTGACTTTTTCACTCTACAAAGCGAGAGCCAACGGACATTCGCTCCTCTAGACGATGGTCCTGCAGCATGCCCGCGCCTTCCTCCGCCACCCGCCGTTTCACGCGCTGGAGCGCGCTGACCACCTCGCTCGTGGCGCTTTGCGCAGGCGCGCCGGCCGTGGCGCAGCAGACGATCCAGCTAGACACCGTCGTGGTCGAGGGACAGGGCGGCACTGGCGGAACGCCCGGCGAGGGCGGCGGTGGCGGCCTGACGAGCGGGGGCTACGTCGCGCGCGCAACGACCACCGGCACCAAGACCGACACCGACATCCGCAAGGTGCCGCAGTCGATCGGCACTGTTTCCCGGGAAGAGCTGGAGGACCGTCAGGTTCAGTCCGTGGTCGACGCCGCGCGCTACACGGCGGGTGTGCGTGCCGGCCAGTTCGGCTTCGATCCGGCCTTTGACACGCTCTACATCCGTGGCTTCGACGTCTCCTATATCGGCAACTACCGCGACGGACTTCGCAATCTAGGCGGCAGCTTCTCGACTTTCCGCCACGAGCCCTACGGGTTGCAGGGCATCACCATCCTCAAGGGCCCGAGTTCGGTGCTGTATGGGGCGGGCTCCCCGGGTGGCCTCGTCAATGTCATCTCCAAGCGCCCGACCGAGGAAGCCTTCCGGGAAGTCGAAACGCAGATCGGCTCGCACGACCGCTACCAGGGCGCGCTCGACCTCTCAGGTCCGATCGGCCAGAACGACAACGTCCTCTATCGCCTGACGGGTCTCTGGCGCTCGGCCGACACCGAGTTCGTCGCCGCCCGCAACGACCGCTTCTACGTGGCGCCGGCGCTGACCTTCCGCTCCGACGACCGCAACACGCATCTGACGGTGCTGGGCGAGTACAGCGACCTGAAGTCGGGCGGTGGGCGCGGCTTCTACACGACGCCGGAAGGTGACATCACAGGGATCGAGCAGGGCGATCCGGCCTTCCGCGATCTGGACAACGAGCAGTGGCGCATCGGCTACGAGTTCGAGCACCGTTTCAGCGACCAACTCGCCGTGCGCCAGAACCTGCGCTATCAGAACGTCGACACCAACATGCGCTTCGTTTCGGTGACGGGCATCAGCGACGATGGCCTTACCGGCTTTCGAACGGCCGGCCAGATCCTCGATGACAGCCGGGCCCTGACAATCGACAACCAGATCGAGGGACGCTTCGCCACCGGACCGGTCGCCCACACGGTGCTCGGCGGGCTGGATTACGCCTATCTCGACAGCACCTACCGCTATGGCGGTGTGGAAGCTCCGCCGCTTGATCTCGTGACGCGCAACTACGGTCGGCAGCCAATTGACGGGCCGTCCTCGCACGACGACGCCTCGACCGCGACCGAGCTTCGCCAGATCGGCCTCTATCTGCAGGATCAGATCGAGTACAACCGTTTCGTGCTTACGGCTGGCGGACGGTACGACTGGGCCGAGAACAGGAGCGACAACTTCGTTTTCCCGGATTCGAGCAGCGACCAGGACGATGAGGAGTTCACGGGGCGCATCGGCCTCGCCTATCTCTTCGACAACGGCATCGCGCCCTATGTCAGCTACTCGACGTCCTTCACGCCGACTGTGGGGGTGAACACGACGACGGGCGAGGCTTTCGTGCCGACGACGGGCGAAATGCAGGAGATCGGCGTGCGCTACATGCCGACCGACCTCAACCTTTCGATGAGCGCGGCGCTGTTCCGCATCACCCAATCCAACACCACGCAGACGCTCGGCGACAACACGACGGTGCAGACCGGCGAGCGGCGCTCGCAGGGGCTCGAGCTCTCGGCGACCGCGGGCCTGACGGACGGGCTGAGCCTGACGGCCGCCTACACCTTCCTTGACATGGAGATCCGGGAGGAGGCCAATTTCGGCAATGTGCCGGCGAGCACGCCCGAGCATCAGTTCTCGATCTGGGGTGACTACGAGTTCCTCAGCGGCCCGGCGCAGGGCCTCGGCCTCGGCCTCGGCGTGCGCTTCATCGGCGAGACCTACGAGACGGACGCCAATCTCGACAAGAACTCGGCCCGAGCGTTGGTCGATGCCGCGATTTCCTACGACTTCAGCCATCTGGGCGGAAATTTCGAAGGCGTGAGCGCGCAACTCAACGCGACGAACATCTTCGATGACCGCGAGGCGCTGTGCAACAATGGCTATTGCTATCGCGAGGAAGGGCGCAACGTCATCGGCTCGCTGCGCTACCGCTTCTGAGGCGAAGGGGTCCGAACCATGAGAACGCCAAGGCTCGATGCCATCCGCCCGACACGCCGCGCTATCCTCGCCGCGATGGGCGGCGCCTTGGCGGGCACGGCGACCGCTGCGTTCGCCCCGCGCGCCTTCGCGGCCGGCGAGATCCGCATTGAGCATGCTTTCGGCGAGGCCGTCCTGCCGGGGCCCGCGACGCGCGTCGTCTCGCTGGGCTATACGACCCATGACACGCTGCTGGCGCTGGATGTGGTGCCGCTCGCCACCCGCCAGTGGTTCGGCGACGAGCCTTTCGGCGTCTGGCCCTGGGCGCGCGAGAAGCTCGGCGATGCGCAACCGCCGGTGATCTCGGGCGAGGTCGCCATCGAGACCGTGGCGTCCCTCCAGCCGGACCTCATCGTCGGAATCGGCTCGGGCATCTCGGAGGCCGAATACGCGATCCTCTCGCAGATCGCGCCCACGGTGATGCATGCGCGCGGGGCGCCGGTCTACGGGACGCCGTGGGACGAGGTGACGCGCGTTCTCGCCCGCGCCACCGGCAAGGACGCGATGGCCGAAGAGTTGATCGCGCAGACCGAAGCACAGTTCGAGGCCGCCCGCGAGCGCCACCCGGACTGGGCGGGGCAGACGGCCGTCGCCGCCTATCACTTCGCGGGCGAGACCGGCGCCTTCACCAGCAATGACGGGCGTGGACGCTTCCTCGCCGAACTCGGCTTCCGGCCGAGCGAGACGATCGACACCCTCGGTGCGGACACGTTCTACGCCGCGCTTTCGCCGGAGGACCTTTCGCCGCTCGACGTCGACCTTCTCGTCTGGATCTCCTCCTTCGACGCCGCGCCCGATCTCGTGGCGCTGCCGATGCGCCGCACTCTGGCGGCCCACACGCAGGGGCGCGAGGTCTTCGCGGGTGAGGTGACGGCGGCCGCCCTATCCTTCGGCAGCATCCTGTCGCTGCCCTATGCGCTTACGCAGCTCGAGGGCGACATTGCCGCAGCGCTCGACGGCGATCCGGCAACGCCCGTCGCCTCCGCCGTCGAGGCCGGCATCGCGCCTTGAGAGCCTGTGTGGTCGTTGCCACGCTGCTTGTCGTCGCCTGCGCGCTGACGCTCGGCGTCGGGGCGCGCGGCGTGGGCCCAGCGGAACTCTGGCGGATTCTGACGGCCTTCGATCCGAGCGACCCTGCACATCTGACGGTTGCCTCCATCCGCCTGCCGCGTCTCGTCGCTGGCCTCGTCGCCGGCGCCGCGCTGGGTATGGCCGGAACGGTGATGCAGGCGCTGACGCGCAACCCGCTTGCCGATCCGGGGCTCCTCGGTGTCAGTGCGGGAGCGGCCTTCTCGGTGGTTCTGGGCTCGCTCCTTCTCGGCCGTGCCGATACGGGGATCGTCACGGCGCTGGTGTTTCCGGGTGCTGCGATCGCGGCCGGGATGGTGTTCGCGCTCGGCGGCGGCCTGCGCGGCGATGTCGGCGCCGTTCGCCTGACGCTGGCGGGTGCGGCGATGAATGCGCTTTTGATCTCGCTCGTCGCCGCGCTCGTCCTTCTGCGCAGCGAGTCCCTCGAGGTCTACCGCTTCTGGGTCACTGGTTCGCTGGCCCAGGCAGGGCAGCGTCCGCTTCTCGCCATGGGGCTCGTCGTCGCCGCAACCGCGTTTCTCGGCCTTGTGCTCGCGCCCGTGATCGAGACGCTTTCGCTCGGCGCGGCGATGGCGCGCGGGCTCGGCACGCGCCTGATGCGCGCGCAGGCCGGCGCGCTGTTCCTCGTCACGGTGCTGACCGGTGCGGCCGTCGCCGTCGCAGGGCCGATCGCCTTTCTCGGCCTGATGGTGCCGCCTCTCGCGCGGCGCATCACCGGTCACAATCTGCGGGCCGAGCTCGTGGTGGCGGCGGCCATCGGCGCGACGATCCTCCTCTTCGCCGACACGATCGGCCGCCTCCTCCTGGCGCCCGCCGAAGTGCGCGTCGGTGTGATGACGGCACTCATGGGCGGGCCTGTCTTCATATGGATCGCACGCGGTCTCAAGGGAGGCTGGCGGGCATGAGGTCCGGCACGATCGCCCTTTCAGTCATGCTCATCGCCGGTATCGTCGCCGCGCTCGCGATCGGCGACGTCATGGTATCTCCCGCCGATCTGTGGCGTGGCCTGTGGACGAGGGAGGGGCCGGGCGCGCTGACGCTGTGGGTGATCCGTGGCCCGCGCGTCGTCACGGCCATCGCCGTAGGCGCGCTCCTGGGCCTGTCCGGCGCGCTCCTCCAGTCGCTCCTGCGCAATCCGCTGGCCTCGCCCGATCTTCTTGGCTTCAACCCCGGCGCCGGGCTCGCCATCATCGCGGCGACGTCCTTCGGCATCGCCTGGCCCGCGCCTCTGCTGGCGGCTGGCGGGGGGATCGCGGCGGCCGTGGTTCTCGTCGCGCTCACATGGCGGCCGGGCCATTCGACTTCGACGCTGACGCTCATCCTCGTGGGTCTCGGCGTCGGCTTCACCGCCGCCGCTTTGAGCTCGTTCCTGATCCTGGCGCTGCCGGCCTCGCAGGCGCTGGAAGCGCAGCGCTGGCTGTCGGGCTCGCTCGCGGCGCGAAGCTGGGCGCAGGCGGGGCAGGTCTGGGCGCTCGGCGCTGTTCTCGCCGTCATCCTCGCCACGCAGGTGCGGTCGTTAAAGCTGATGGAACTGGGCGAGGATCTCGCGGCAGGGCTGGGGCTTCGCGTGGAGCGGGCCCGTTGGGGGCTCGTGATGATGGCGGTGCTGCTGGCCGCCGCAGCCGTTGCCGCTGCCGGGCCCGTTCCCTTCATCGCGCTGATGGCCGCGCCGCTCGGCGCGGCGCTCACCGGTGCGCGGACACCGGCGGCCAGGCTTCTGGCAGCGGCCGCAGCGGGCGCAGCGATCTGCGTCCTCGCAGACCTCGTCGCGCGCGCGGCGATCCCGGGTGTCCAGCTCCCGGTGGGCGTGATGACGGGCATTCTCGGCGCCCCTTATCTCCTGTGGCGGCTGTCGCGCGAAATGGAGAGGGGCGGACTTTGACCGACATGCATCTGCGCGCGGAAAACCTGACGCTGGGCTATCGCGACCGCACCGTGATCGAGAACCTGACGCTCGACGTGCCGGCCGGGCGCGTAACCGCGATCCTCGGCCCCAACGGTTGTGGCAAGTCCACGCTGCTGCGCGCCTTCGCACGTCTGATCGCTCCGCTCGCCGGTAAGGTCACGCTCAACGGGCAGGACGTCCACGCGCAGGACACGCGGACCCTCGCGCGCCGCCTTGCCATCCTGCCGCAATCGCCGCTGGCGCCGGACGGCATCACGGTCGGCGAACTCGTGCAGCGCGGGCGTGCCCCTTGGCGCGGCTTTCTCCAGCCCTGGAACGCCGCCGACGAGGCGGCCTGCGCGAGGGCCATCTCGACCGTGGCGATGGACGATCTGACGGAGCGACCGCTGGGCGAACTCTCCGGTGGGCAGCGCCAGCGGGCCTGGATCGCCCTTGCGCTTGCCCAGTCGACACCGCTGGTTCTCCTCGACGAGCCGACGACCTTTCTCGACCTGCCGCATCAGATCGAGGTGCTGACGCTCGTGCGCCAGCGCAACAGGGACGAGGGCACCACTGTCGTCAGCGTCCTGCATGATCTCAACCTTGCCGCGCGATTCTCCGATCACCTTGTTCTGCTGGGGGCCGAGGGGCTCGTCGCGCTCGGCGAGCCGCACATGGTCTTGACGGCGGAGAACCTGATGCGCGCGTTCGGACTGCGCGCCCAAGTGATGCCCGACCCCGTCGCGGGGACACCGATGGTCATCCCACTCTAGTCGGTAATGCGCGGGACATCCGGTTACACACGCAAATCTCATCCACTTCCGGTTGACCTGTACAACCGAAGGCATTTACAAGTTGAGCGAGCTTCCGCTCAACTCATGGGCGATCTCGAGATCGTTCGCGGTGCCTTGCAGGAATGGACGTCGGTTTGGGAAAGCGCGCGCTCGTCACAGGCGTCACCGGTCAGGATGGTGCCTATCTTTCCCAGCTCTTGCTGAACGAGGGGTACGAAGTCTTCGGCCTCGTACGTCGCTCCAGCACGGCGGATGTGAACGACGTGCGGCTTCGATGGCTGGGCATCGCCGACGACGTGAGGCTCGTGGACGGTAATCTGCGGGACCTGTCGGGTCTCATCCGAACCTTCCGCACGGTGCAGCCGGACGAAATCTACAATCTCGGTGCGCAGTCCTTCGTCAAATCGTCCTGGCAGCAGCCGATCCTGACCGGCGAGGTCACGGCCATCGGCGTTGCGAACATCCTCGAGGCAATGCGTCTCGAGCGCCCCGAAGCCCGCTTCTACCAAGCGTCGTCCTCGGAGATGTATGGCCTGATCCAGGAGCCGATGCAGTCGGAGGAAACGCCCTTCTATCCGCGCTCGCCCTACGCGGTGGCCAAGCTCTACGGCCACTGGCTAACCGTCAACTATCGCGAAAGCTACGGTCTGCACGCCTCCAGCGGTATCCTGTTCAACCATGAATCGCCGCTGCGCGGGATCGAGTTCGTAACGCGCAAGGTCACCGACGGTGTGGCGCGCATCAAGCGCGGGCAAGTCAGCGAGTTGAGGCTCGGCAACATCGACGCCAAGCGCGATTGGGGGCATTCGAAGGACTATGTCCGCGCCATGTGGCTGATGCTGCAGCAGGACGAGCCGGACGATTACGTGGTGGCGACCGGCCGCACCACGACGGTACGCGAGATGTGCCGCATTGCCTTCGAACACGCGGGCCTCGACATGGACCGCTACCTGGTGATCGATCCCGAACTGTTTCGCCCGGCCGAGGTCGACGTGCTTCTCGGCAATCCGGCCAAGGCAAAGGAAAAGCTCGGCTGGGAGGCGACCACGACGCTGGAGGAGATGATCCGCGAGATGGTCGATGCCGATCTGCGGCGGCTGACGCTCGCGGCCGCTGCCTGATCCGTCGATGGGGCGCAGAGGCCTGCTGCGCAGGACGAGTGTGAGAGCCTTCGACCGCTTCGCGCGCCGTTTGCCGCCAGTTCGGGGCGCTGCTGGTCCCGAAGATCGAGACGAGGGGCGTCCGTGCGGCCGAGGGCCGTATGCGCCCGCGCAATAACCACCGGGGTGAAAGAGTGCAGTTGAAGGAGAGGATCGTTGCCGTTTCGGGCGCCTCGGGCTTCGTCGGCGGCTGGCTCTGCCGGCGGCTGCGTGAAACCGGCGTTGAGGTCGTTCCAATCCTCTCGCGTGACGCGGTCGCTGGCGACGATATCAGGGACCCGGCGGCAGTCGAGGCGGCGGTCGCGGGGCTGCGGCCCTTCGCCGTCGTCCATCTGGCCGCCGTCGCGGCGCCGGCGGAAGCCCGTGCCGACCCGCGCGAGGCGTGGGACATCAACCTCATGGGTACGCTGCATCTCGCGCAGGCGGTCATGAAGCATGCGCCGTCCGCCCGCTTCGTCTACGCCGGCAGTTCCGAGGCCTATGGCGGTGCCTTTGTGCGCAGCCAGACGCCCATCGCCGAAAATTCCGGGTTCGAGCCGCTGGGCGTCTACGGCGCGACCAAGGCGGCCGCCGACCTCATGCTCGGCCAGATGGCCCGCGACGGCCTCGCGGTGACGCGCTTCCGGCCGTTCAACCACACCGGGCCCGGACAGAGCGCGCGCTATGTCGTCTCGGATTTCGCGCGACAGATCGCCCGCATCGAGGCAGGACTTGAGGAGCCGTCGATCCGCGTGGGCAATCTGAAGGCTGAGCGCGACTTTCTCGACGTGCGCGACGTGGTCGAGGCGTATGCGAAGGCGGCGTGCGGGCGCGAAGCGCCCGCGGCTGGGGCAGCGTTCAACCTCGCCACGGGCAGTCCCTGGTCGATCCGTCGAATTCTGGAGACGCTGCTTTCGATGGCGCGCGTGCCGGTGACCGTGACGGGTGATCCCGCGCGGCTGAAGCCGAACGACATAGCGAGGGCCTCGGGCGATGCCTCGGCCGCCCGCGATGCGCTGGGCTGGGAGCCGCGCATCCCGTTTGAAAAGACGCTCGCCGACACGCTCGACGACTGGCGCGCAAGGTGCCGCGATGCTTAGGGGGCTCTGGCGCTACCGCCACTTCATCCTCGCGGCCATTCGCGGCGACATCAGGGGGCGTTTCGCGCGCTCGCGGCTCGGCGCCCTCTGGTTCATCCTGCACCCGCTGGCGCAGGCTCTGATCTTCGCCATCATTCTTTCGGAAGTGCTCGGGGCGCGTCTGCCCGGCGTCGACGACACGGCCAGCTACGCGATCTATCTCCTGTCCGGCATCGCCGCCTGGGGCCTGTTCTCCGAGATCGTCAACCGCTCGATGACGATCTTTCTCGAGCAGGGCTCGGCGATGAAGAAGATCGCGTTCCCGCGCCTGTGCCTGCCGGTCATCGTGTGGGGAAGCGCGCTCATCAATCATGCGCTGCTTCTGCTCGCCATCGTCGTCGTCTTCGCCTTCATGGGACACACGCCGGGCAGCGGCTGGCTGGCCGTGCCGCTCGGCATCGTCCTCATCTCGCTTCTGGGCTTCGGCATCGGCGTTCTGTGCGGCATCATGAACGTCTTTGCGCGCGACGTCGGGCAGGTGATGACCGTCGTCCTCCAGATGTGGTTCTGGCTGACGCCGATCGTCTACCACGCGGACATCGTCCCCGCCCGCTTCGAGTGGCTGATCCATATCAACCCGATGACGCCGCTGGTCGGCGTCTACCAAGACGCGCTGCTCTTCGACCGACTGCCCGCGATGGGGCCGCTTCTCGTCCCCGCGCTTCTCGGGGCGGCGACGTTCGTCCTATCCTTCCTGGTCTTCCGGCGCGCCAGCCCCGAACTGGTGGACGCGCTATGACGGCACCGGTTTTGGACGTGCGTGGCATCGGCAAGCGATATACGACCTATGCCACCAACCTGCAGCGCTTCGCCAACTGGTTCGGAGCCCGGCTGCGCCCCGAGAGCGAGTTCTGGGCCGTCGAGGACATCTCCTTCAGCGTCGCACCGGGGGAGTCGATCGCGCTGATTGGCCAGAACGGCGCTGGCAAGAGCACCCTCCTCAAGCTCGTGACGGGCACGGTCCGCCCCTCGCGCGGATCGATCGGCATTGCCGGGCGCGTGAGCGCGCTCCTCGAACTCGGCCTCGGCTTCAATCCCGAGTTCACCGGCCGTGAGAATGTCTATCAGGCGGGCGGCATGATGGGCTTTTCGCAGGACGAACTGACGGCGATGATGCCCGCCATCGAGGATTTTGCCGAGATCGGCGCCTTCTTCGAGCAGCCGTTGCGCGTCTATTCGAGCGGAATGCAGGCGCGCCTGGCCTTCGCACTGGCCACGGCCCGGCGCCCGGACATCCTGATCGTCGACGAGATCCTGTCCGTCGGGGACAGCTACTTCCAGCACAAGAGCTTCGAGCGGATCCGCCGATTCCGGGCGGAAGGCACGTCCATCATCCTGGTCTCGCACGCAATGAGCGACGTTCGCGCGCTGTGTGACCGGGTGATCCTGCTCGACAAAGGCAGGGTGCTGAAGGACGGCCCGCCCGACGAGGTGGTCGATTATTACAACGCACTCGTCACGGCCAAGGAGAACGAGAAGCTGACCGTCGAGCAGCGTCGCCAGAAGGACGGCTGGCTCTACAGCAAGAGCGGCAGCGGCGAGGCGAGGATCGTCACGACCGAACTCGTCGATGCCGCGACGCTCGCGCCGCTGAAGACCGCGCAGACCGGCCAGGATCTCGTTCTGCGTGTGAGCGTCGAAGTATCGAAGGCCATTCCCGAACTGGTTCTGGGGTTCATGATCCGCGATCGGACCGGTCATGTCGTCTTCGGAACGAACACCTGGCACACGCGCCAGACGGTGAAGGCGCTCGAGGCGGGCGAGCACATCCTCTACGATCTCCGTTTTCCCTGCTCTCTCGGCCAGGGCTCCTACGGCATATCGCTCGCGCTGCACGCGAGCGACGTCCATGTCGAAAGCAACTTCGCCTGGATCGACAACGTGGAAGTGTTCGACGTGATCAACGGCTCCGAACCGTTCTTCATCGGCTCGACGCGTCTCGATCTCCGCTTCGCGGTTTCACGATGAGTCCGGGTTTCTCCGATCTCTACCGCCAGTTCGAGGATCGCTTTCGCGGCAGCGCGGACACGATCGCCGCGCGGCTCGCGCAATACGGGCCGCTTCTCGACGAACTTCCACCGGAGGCGCGTGCTGCGGCTCGGGCGATCGACCTGGGCTGCGGCCGGGGAGAGTGGCTGCGCATCCTCGCAGAGGCGGGTTTCGAGGCGGTCGGCGTGGACACCGACGAGGGCATGCTGGAGGTTGCGCGGAAAGGGGGCGCGCAGGTGTTCCTGCGCGACGCTGTCGAGTTCCTGCGGGAAGAGCCCGATGCGAGCGCGGCCATCGTCAGCGCGTTCCACGTCGTGGAACACGTGCCGATCGACTATGTGCTCGACCTCCTGCGCGAAGCCTATCGCGTTCTAGCGGACGGCGGACTGCTCATTCTCGAAACGCCCAATCCGGAAAACCTTTCGGTTGGTGCCCACACCTTCCACTTCGACCCGACGCATCGCAGGCCGCTGCCACCGCCGCTGCTGGCATTCCTGGCGGAGCAAAGCGGTTTCGCCGATCACGCAATCCTGCGGATCAACGGCACGATGCCCGACGTCGAGGCGGGTCCGATCGAACGCGCGATGGGCGTCGTGTGGGAAGCCTCGCGCGATTACGCTTGCCTCGGTCAGAAGCGGGAAGGCGCGAGCGCTGAGGCCCCTTCGGTCCTTGCAGCCTTCGCCGAGGCTCATTCACAGCCCAACCCCGCCAATCTCGTGGCCGTTCTCGACCAGTTGCGCAGCGCCGACCGGCAGATCGCCGCGCTTTCCGACAGCGTCGATGCCCTCCCGCGTTTGTCCGAACGGATCGAAGGGATTGCCGCCGACACCAGCACGAGGCATGCCGGCATCGCGGCCGCCCACGAGCATCTTTTGGCGCAGTTCACCTTGAGCGCGAAACAAGCGAGCGCCGAACGGCGAGCGGTCGAGACGTCGCTGGAGACGCTGGAGGTTCGCTTCGCGGCGGATTTCGACCGCCTGGCGCGAAGCCTCGATGCCGCCGTCGCCGCGTTGGCCACGAACGATGTCGCCGGCGGAGCGCGGCTGTCCGAAAGGCTCGAAGGCATCATTGCCGAAACGGCGACGGCTCACGCCGGCCTTGCGGCCGCGAATGAACATGTTCTGGCCCAGATGGCGGCCGCCACGAGGCAGGCGAGCGCCGAACGGCAAGCGGTCGAGATGTCGCTGGAAACGCTGGAGCTTCGCTTCTCAGCGGATTTCGACCGCCTGGCCCGGACGTTCGAGGCGAGCATCGGGGAACTGGGAGCTGGCCGGGCCGCCCTCGCGGACGAAGTGCAGCGGACCAAGCATGAGACGGAATCCGTCCGCCAGAGGATGTCGGCGGTCGAGGCCGAGCTGCGGCAGCAGCACACCAATCTCCTTGCGGCTGTCGCAGGGGCGGCGTCGGCGGGTACGACGCACCAGATGATGGACGCTCTCGCCTCAATCCAGAAGGAACTGGCCGAAAGGCGAACCGTCGAAGCGTCCATTCTTCTCGCGCAACAGACGGCGGCCGTACAGCAGGCGCGGGCTGGCGAGATGGTTGCCCGTCTGGAGGGTGAAAGCGCGCGGGTCGCAATGCTCGAGGCGGACGTCGCCGCGCTCAGGCGGTCGACCTCGTGGCGAATGACGGCGCCGATGCGCTTCGCTATCCGAGCGATGCGCTTCGTCCTGTCCTCGCCGGGCCGCGCGGCTCGGCGAGGGGTACGGTACGCCGTCGATCTGGCCAAGCGTAGCCCGCGCGCCAGGGCGGCCGCATTGTTCGTCCTGCGAATCTTCCCGCCGCTCGATCGCCGTGTCCGCGCCCTTGCCGGCCTCGACGGCACCTCGCGGGGCCTCCAGCCCGGCTGGTCCTCCCGCTGGAACGTCGAACCGGACCAGAAGGCGGTGGGTGAATGGAGCCGGGCCCTGCGCTCGGCCAGCAAAAGGGCGGACGCGTGATGCATCTTTGGCTCGACGGCCAATGCTTTCAGACCGCAAGTCGTAGCCGCGGCATCGGCAGGTACATGCACGAACTCGTCCGCGCCCTGTCGGATATCGATGGGGTACGGATCAGCGTCTCCTTCAATGCCGCCATGTCCGATGCCGCTCTGATCGCAAGGAGCGTTCTGTCCGACTTCGTCGCGCCCGACGACACCCACGTATGGCACGGCAAGGTCGAAGGCGGCGAGGTCGGGACCGGCTTTACCGAATGGCGCCGCCTGAGCGAGATCGCTCTCGTGCATCACGTCAACACGCTGAAGCCCGATCTCGCCCTTTCGGCCAGTCCGTTCGAGGGGACGTTCGACGTTGCCGTTCCCTTCGTGGGAGGGCCGCAATGCATCGTCCCCACCGCTGCCATCTTCTACGATGCGATCCCGTGGCGGTTCGCGGAGCACTACCTGCCGAACCGGGCGAGCCGCGAGTATTATCGCCGGCGGCTCGCAATGTTGCCCGGGTTCGACCGGGTCTATGCGATCTCGGACTTCGCCGCACGCGAGGCGGCGAGCGTTGCGGGGGTGTCGGACGCCGTCGATATCGGCGCAGGCGTTTCCCGCCACATGCTGGAGATCGTCGCCAGGATGCGTGGGCTTCCGCGTGGAACCGAACGCTACTTTCTCTACGTCGGTGGCCTCGACTGGCGGAAGAACCTCGCCGTCCTGATCGACGCCTTCGCCGAGTTCGCGCAATCCGACACGAGCGGCACGACGTTGCGGATCGTCGGCGATCATTCCCCGTCGATCGTTCACGACATTCGACAGCATGCACGGAACAGGGGGCTCGACGACACGAAAGTTCGCTTCCTGTCGCACGTCTCCGACGAGGAGCTGGTGTCTCACTATCGCGGCGCGCTCGCTCTCATCCAGCCATCCTTCATGGAAGGGTTCGGGCTGACGGCGCTGGAGGCACTGACCTGCGGCACGCCCGCGATCGTCGCCAACGCGGGCGCGGTGCCCGAGATCGTCGGCGACAGCGACCTCGTCTTCGATCCCTCGTCCCCCGGCATGTTAGCGGGCCTGATGAGGGAGGTGTCATCGCCGGCCTTCGACCGCGCCAAGGCCGTGAGACACGAGCGAAAGGCCGCCGACCGCTTTACGTGGAGCCGTGCCGCGGAGCGTTTCGTGGACGCGGCCCCCCGTGCTTCCACCGTTCGCAAGGACGACCCGAGAAGCCTGGCGCTCGCGCAGATCGGCGCTTCGCATTCGACGGCCCCGAGCGAACACGTCGCCGAGATGATGGCCCTGTCGGAGTTGCAGACCGATGGAGGGCGCCGCAGGCTGTTCGTCGAAGGGTCGTCCACGATGCTCGTCGACCACAAGACCGGCATCCAGCGTGTCGTCAACCGCATCTGCCAGCATATCCTCGATGCCGATCCCGAGGTCGATACCCGGATCCTGTTCTGCGACGACCACTCGGGCTGGTACGCATCGCGCCGTTGGGAGGCCCGGCCGATCGTCAAGACGAAGGCCAACCTCGTCAGCGCGCGGCGCGGCGACACCTTTCTCATGCTCGACAGTTCCTGGGCCTTTCACACGATCCACCAGCGTCTGTTCTCCGAGGCACGGCTGAAAGGCGCCCAGATCGTCTCTTGCCTCTACGATACGGTCCCGCTGCGCACGCCCGGCTTCTGCGACGCGGGAATGCCGATCATTTTCGCCGAATGGTTCCGCACCGCCTTGACCCATTCGAGTGGTTTCGTGTGCATCTCGCGCGCCGTCGCCGACGAACTCCATGCGATCCTCGAGGCGATCGCGTTCCCGCGCGCGGTCAAGATCGGCTACTGGCAGCTCGGCGCGGACTTCACCGCGCTCGACTCGGCGCCCGCACGACCGCAGGCGGCCAAGCAGCGTCCGGTTTTCCTCATGGTCGGCACGCTGGAGCCGCGAAAGGGCCACAGGGTCGCGCTGGACGCTTTCGAGAAGCTCTGGGCGCGTGGTTTCGACGCGGAACTGGTGATCGTGGGCAAGCCCGGCTGGGGCACCGGGGCTCTGGCGCAACGACTGCGCGACCACATGGAGTACGGTCGGCGACTGTCCTGGCACGAGCGTGTCGACGACGCCACGCTCGCCGCACTTTACGAGGGGTGCGACTGCCTTCTGGCCGCGTCTTTCGCCGAAGGTTTCGGCCTTCCGATCGTCGAAGCCGGCCATTTCGGCAAACCCGTCATCGCCAGCGACATCGCCGTCTTCCGTGAGGTGGCTGCCGGGGCGCGGGGCGCACACTTCTTCGACGTCGGCTCTCCGGACTCCCTTGCCGAGGTGCTGGAACGTTTCATCGGCGACATCGAGACACGTGCCGTCGAACCTGTTGCGGAGGCGACGGCCTGGCCGAGCTGGCGCACGAGCGCCCGGCAGTTGCAGGACATCATCACCAAGGACGACTGGTATCGCACGTATCAGCCCCGGGATCGGCCGACCTTCGTTTCCTCGGAAGTCATGGCACGCCCCCGGATGGACGCGGCGTTGCCGCCGGACGAGCGCCAAGGCACCATCGAGCTGGTCGAGGGGCCGACAGTTTCCGACGACGGCGCCACGCTGAAGATCACCGTAAGGGCGGTGAACCGAACGAAACGGTCGTGGTCCAGTGAAGGCCCCACGGACGGCGCGCTCGGCGTGCGGATCGCCTACCGCGTTCTCGACGCCAGCGGCGCGATCATAGATGGCGACGGCGGCCGGACCATCTTCCCGCTCGTGCTCGCGCCGAATGACCCGAACTACTTCGCCGTCACGGTCCCGACCGTCGCTCGCGAGAACGGGGGCGCGTTCGTGGAGATTCGTTTCGTCCAGGAGAGCGTCGCGTGGTTCGACAACCCTCTGCGCGTCGCGATCTGACCGCTGCGCGAAGGGATAAACCGTGTCTGGATGCCCCTGCGAGGGGCGTGAGGCCCCTCCAAGGCTAGGGCGATGGGATAAGGTCCGGGGGATCCGAGGTCAGGCGATCCCGTGCTGTTCCGCCCTTGAACGTGCCGGAGGAAAGCGTGCGTACCGACGCCCCTCACCAGCGCCCCAGGGCAACCGAAGCCCTGTGATCAAGGCGGCGCGGGCGGGTCAGGAGCGCGTCGCGTGTCCGCATCGCGGTGCGTGGTGCCTACTCAAAGCCGCAGCATGGCTCTCGGCATCAGGCGCTGGGATAGATGCCATGCATGACGGTATCGAAATGCTCCTCGATCGCGGTCGTGCAGCCGCACGCCGTATCGCGCAGAACCTGCTCGTTCTTGACGATGAACACGCCCCGGCGCGTCTCGATCGTCCCTTCCTGCCTTAGGCGGCTGATGATGCGGGTCACGAAAGTCCGGCCCACTCCGAGCACGTCGGCCAACTGCTCGTGGGTCATCTGGAGTTCGCAGGATTGCGTCCGGCTCATCGCGGCCAGCAGCCACTTGGCGGTCCGTTGGGTGATGGTGTGGGTGGCGTTGCAGGCCGAGGTCTGAAACACCTGGGCGAGAAGGCAGTCGGAGTAGCGCGAGAACCAGTGCCGAAGGGCGATGGAGTCGAGCTTCGCCTGCTCAAGCGCGGTCGTCTTGATGCGGAGGAACCGTCCGCCATGACGAACGCGCGCGGTCGCGTAGGCTGGCACGTGGCCGTTCGAGACGATCCCGCCGATCGCCCCCTCACTACCGACCAGGGCGACTTCAACCGCCGTGCTGTCATCGTCGGTCGCGATGCAGAATGCGGCCATGGCCCCGCCGCAGGGGAACCACGTGTTGACCACCTCGTCTCCAGCTTGCTGGAGGACATGGTGGCTCGTCAGGTCCATCACCTTCATCTGCGGGGCGAGCCGCCGTCGGTCATCGTCTTTGAGCGTTCCCAGCAGGATATTGCTGGCGAGGTCATCGGATGTTGGAACCAAGCTTTTCTCCCGGGGGCTACGGAGCCGTCGTTGCCAATGTGCACAAGTGCGCAGACGACCCCTCGTCGCTATGTTACTCGCGCACAGAACGCGAGAGCGGGCGGCACGCGTCTCGCCGAGAACATAGGCGACCGAAGAACGTTGTCCGCACGCTTTGCGCGCTTTTGCGCAGTCGCGCTCTAAGCTTTGCGAGCGTGCAACAGCGATCAGAGAGGGCGGGTTCCAATAACCTTTGTCGAGCGCCGACGACGAGTGATGCCTGACACACGCCGCGGCTTGCCGACGGAATAACGAGAACGAGAGCCCGAACGCTTTGTCCGATTTGTCCGAGACGGTTGATCTGAGCAATTGCGACCGCGAGCCGATCCATGTCCCCGGATCGATCCAGCCCGCGGGCTTCCTGCTGGCGCTGACCTCCGACTGGATGGTCGCGCGCGTTTCCGCCAATGTCGCGCAGTTCCTCGGGCTTGCTCCGGATGCCGTGCTCGGTCGCCCGTTGATGGATCTCATTCCGGCCCAGACCGTCCATGACCTGCGAAACAGGACGGCGACGCTGCGCGGACCCAACGCGGTCGAGCGACTGGCGCGCTGCATGCTTGTCGAGGGTGCCGACCCGTTCGACGTCGCAATCCATGTCAGCGGCAGGCAACTGGTCCTGGAGGCCGAACCTTCCGTCGGGGACATGGGCGACATCAGCGGCACCGTGCGTTCCATGATCTCGCGGCTCGACCAGTGCGAGGACATGACGACGTTCTTTCGCGAGGGAGTACGGCAGGTCAGGGCCTTGCTTGGCTACGATCGCGTCATGGTCTATCGTTTCTCGGCAGACGGATCCGGAGAGGTCGTCGCGGAGACCTGTCGCGCCGGCATCGGCCAGTTCATGGGCCTGCGCTATCCTGCGACCGACATTCCGGCGCAGGCCCGCGAACTCTACAAACGCAACATCCTGCGCATCATCTCCAACGTGCGCGCCGAGACGGTACCGGTCGTGCCGCAACTCGACGAGCGCCGCCAGCCGCTCGACCTTTCGCTATCGGTCTTGCGCTCGGTCTCCCCCATCCATCTCGAATACCTGCGCAACATGGGGGTCGACGCCTCACTGTCGATTTCGATCATCGTCGGCGGCAAGCTGTGGGGGCTCTTCGCCTGCCATCACTACGCTCCAAGGTGGCCCGACGTCTCGCGCCGGTCGGTGGCCGAGCTATTCGCGCAGATGTTCTCGATGCGGCTCGAGAGCCGCGAGGGTCTGGCGGTGGTTGAATACGAGCGTCGGGCACGCGACGTTTCCGACCAGCTTTTGAGCGCGGTTGCGACCGACGAGACCCTGCTGCGCGATCCCGACTGGCTCGCGGACATCCTGACCAGCGTGATCGACGCTGATGGCGTTGGCGTCTGGATCAACGGCAAGCATGCCGCCTCAGGCATAACGCCGGATGCTGAGAACTTTCGCCGGATCGTGCGCGCCCTGAACGGCACCGCGTCCGGTCGGGTCTATGCGACCGATCGCATCGGCTCGATCGTCGAGGGGGCTGAGGCGTTCGTCTCGCTGGCCGCGGGCATGCTCGCCATCCCGATCTCCCGCGCCCCACGCGACTACGTGATCCTCTTCCGGCGCGAGCTGGTTCGCTCCGTGCGCTGGGGCGGCGATCCGCACAAGCCGGTGGAATACGGGCCGAACGGACCGCGCCTGTCTCCCCGGGAAAGCTTCGCGGAATGGAAAGAGCTCGTTCAGGGACGCTCGAAGCCGTTCCACGAGTCGGAACTGCGGGTAGCCGAAACGCTGCGCGCGACGCTGATCGAAGTCGTGCTCCGCCTCGCCGACGAGGCCTCCGTGGAGCGGCAGCGGGCCAGCGCGCGTCAAGAGCTCCTGATCGCCGAACTCAACCATCGCGTCCGCAACATTCTCGGCGTCATCCGCGGACTGATCCGCCAGTCGCGGCCCGATGATCCTGCGGCCGCCGAGTTCATCCAGGTGGTGGACGGCCGTGTTCACGCGCTCGCGCGGGCCCACAACCAGATCACCGATGACCATTGGGGTCCCGCGCCACTCCAGGCGCTGGTTGATGCCGAGGCCCGAGCCTTCGTCGACGAGCATGAACGCGTCATTTCGGATGGGGAGCCCATCCTCCTGAACCCCCAGGCCTATTCGACGATGGCGTTGGTCCTGCACGAGCTGGTCACCAACTCGACGAAGTACGGCAGCCTGTCGACGACCGGAAAGGTCAGGTTCTCGTGGGAGCGTGAAGGCGACGGCGATCTCCTCATGCGCTGGGTCGAAAGCGGCGGTCCCGAGGTTCACGAGCCGACGCGACGCGGGTTCGGTTCGACGATCATCGATCGCTCGGTTCCCTACGATCTCGGTGGTCGATCCGACATCCAGTACAAGCCGGAGGGGGTCGAGGCGACGTTCCGAATTCCCGCCCGTCATGTCTCGGAAGCCCGGTCGTTCGCGGGGCCGACGATCAAGTTTCCGCGCTCGTCGAGGGGACACCCGACCGCGCCGCCGCCGAAGATGCTGACCGGGCACGATGCCCTTCTGGTGGAGGACAGTCTCATTATCGCCCTCGATGCCGAGGATATCCTGTCTCGTCTCGGGGCCGCCTCGATCACGCCGATGGCCACGGTCGACGCCGCTCTCGACAGCATCGAAGCGCATCGTCCGACGGTCGCCATGCTCGACATCAATCTCGGCGACCGCAACAGCTTCCCGATCGCGGATCGCCTGACTGAACTCGGCATCCCCTTTCTGTTCGCGAGCGGGTACGGCGAGCAGGCGCAGCTACCGTCGGAGCATCGCGAGCGGCCGATCATCCAGAAGCCGTACACGCTGGAGAACATCGCCCGCGCGTTGGATCGACTGCTGGGTTCGCAAGGCCCGGAATAAAGGCGACGATCCGACGCTTCCGCCCTCGGCGAACCCGGCCCGCCCACCGGAGCGAAGGCCGCCATCGGCGGGCTTCAGGTCACCGCGCAGCGGCGTAGGCCTGCATCAGGCGCGGCGTGGCGGCCGCGTGGATCAGCCCGTCGGGGTCGCGCGAGGCGGCGACGAGACGGCCGATCGTCCACTCGGGCGAGCGTTCCAGCTCGTGGCCGCGCGCTGCGAGATCCGCCAGAACCTCCTCACCGAAGCTCTCCTCGATGGTGAGGTTCGCGGGCCGCCGCTCGCGCGGGTAGAAGGAGGAGGGGAAGTGCCCTGTGTGACTCATCGGCGTGTCGATGGCCTCCTGCAGGTTCAGCCCGTGATGGACGTGGCGCAGGAAGAACTGGAGCTGCCACTGCTCCTGCTGGTCGCCGCCGGGCGTGCCGAAGACCATATGCGGCTCGCCGTCCTTCTCGGCGAGCGTCGGCGTCAGCGTCGTGCGCGGGCGCTTGCCGGGCGCGAGCGAGGTCGGCAGGCCTTCCTCGAGCCAGAACATCTGCGCGCGCGTGTTGAGGCCGAAGCCGAGTTCGGGGATCACGGGCGAGGACTGGAACCAGCCGCCGGACGGCATCGCCGCCATCATGTTGCCCCAGCGGTCGATCGCATCGACATGGACCGTATCGCCGCGACGCGCCGAGCGCATTTCGGCCGTCGTCGGCTCGTTGGCGGCGGACGCCGTGCCGACCTTCGACAGGCGGTCGAGCGATGACATGAAGCGCTCCACCTGTGCCTCGAAGCCCGGCACCGTGCCGGGCCGAAGGTCACGCGAGGCCTGATGCCCGATGAGCTTTGCGCGTTCGGTGCCGTAGGCGTCCGAAAGCAGCGCATCGAGCGGCACGTTTACCTGCGCGGGGTCACCGTAGTAGGCCTCGCGGTCGGCGAAGGCGAGCTTCATCGCCTCGGTCATTGTGTGGACGAATTCGGCCGAGCGCGGACCCATCGAGGCGAGGTCGAAATTCTTCAGGATGGACAGCGTCTGGAGGAAGACCGGACCCTGACCCCAGGGGCCGATCTTGTTCACGCGCCAATCGCCGTAGTCGAGCGCGACGGGTGCCTCATAGCTCGCCTGCCAACCGGCCATGTCGTCGGCGTTGATGACGCCGCGATGGCGCTCGCCGCTCTGATCGATCACCGCGTTCTCGCGCGCGAACCTGTCGATCGCCTCGGCGACGAAGCCCTTGTAGAAGGCCTCGCGCGCCTTCTCGATCTGGCGCTCGCGGTCCGGTCCGGCGCTCTCGGCCTCCTTCAGAACGCGCTTCCAGGTATTGGCGAGCGGCTCGTTGCGGAACAGGCGGCGCGCCTGCGGCACCGCGCCGTTCGGCACGTAGATGGCGGCCGTCGTCGGCCACTCCTTCTCGAAGAAGTCCTTCAGGCCGGCGATGGTGTTGGAGATGCGCTGAAGGAGCGGGTGGCCGTGTTCCGCGTAGTAGATCGCGGGCTCCAGAACGTCTCGGATGCTCATCGTGCCGTGATCGCGCAGAAGCGTCATCCAGGCGTCGAACGAGCCGGGAATGACGGCGGCGAGCAGGCCGTTGCCCGGGACGAGCGTGAGCCCTTCGCTGCGATAGTGCTCGATCGTGGCACCGGCGGGGGTGGGGCCTTGCCCGCACAGAACCTCGATGCGGCCGGTCTTCTTCGAATAGAAGACGATCGGCACCTCGCCGCCGGGGCCCACGAGATGCGGCTCCACAACCTGCAGGACGAAGGCGGTGGCGATACCAGCGTCGAAGGCGTTGCCGCCGCGTTCCAAAAGCGACATCCCGCTCGCCGTCGCCAGCCAGTGCGTGGAGGTGACGGCGCCGAAGGTGCCGATGAGTTCGGGGCGGGTCGTGAACATCGCTGCGCTTCTCGCTTTTCTGATCGTTCTTACTGTTCGCGTGGGTCCAGCGCGTCGCGCAGGCCGTCGCCGAGGAGGTTGAAGCCGAGGACGACGAGGAAGATCGCCGCGCCGGGGAAGACCGACATGGTCGGTGCCTGGCTCATGAAATTCTTGGCCGTGTTCAGCATCGAGCCCCAGGAGGGGTTCGGCGGCTGCTGGCCGAGGCCGAGGAAGGAGAGGGACGCCTCGGCGATGATCGCGGCGGCGATCGTCAGGCTCGCCTGAACGATGATCGGCGGCAGCGTGTTGGGAAACACGTAGCGCAGGAGGATCCAGAGGTTCGGCAGTCCGATGGCCCGCGCGCCCTCCACATAGTCCTCCGCTTTCACCGAGAGCGTCTGCGCGCGGGTGATGCGGATGAAGATCGGCACGGCCGAAAGGCCGATGGCGATCATCGCGTTGGTGAGGGAGGGGCCGAGGAAGGCGGCGAGCGCGATGGCGAGGATCAGGAACGGGATCGCCAGGAGCGCGTCGGTCAGACGCGAGATCGCCATGTCCGTCCACGAGCCGAAATAGCCGGCGACGAGCCCGAGCGGCACGCCGATCGCGACCGCAATCGCGACCGAGACGACGCCCGCCATGAGCGAAGCGCGCGCGCCGTAGAGCATCCGCGAGAAAATGTCCCGGCCGAGCTCGTCCGTGCCGAACCAGAACTCCGCCGAGGGCGGTTGGCGGATCGTTAGGAAGCTCGTCTGGAAGGGGTCGTAGGGCGCCAGCAGGGGCGCGAAGATGGCGGCGAGCGCGAAGAAAGCGACCACCAGCGCGCCGGCCACGGCCGCCTTGTTGCGCATGAATTTCGTCATCGCACGGCTTTTGGCCTTGTGCGGCAGGACGGGCGGCACGACCGCTTTGTGGGAGGAGGCGACGGTGCTCATCAGGCGTGCCTCAGGCGGGGGTTGATCAGGACGTAGAGCACGTCCGCGATGAGGTTCATGATGATGAATCCGATGGCGGTGACGAGGACGACGCCCTGCACCACCGCGTAGTCGCGGGTGAAGACGGCGTCGACGATCAGCTTGCCGAAGCCGGGGATTGTGAAGATCTGCTCCGTCAGGACCGCCCCGGCGATCAGCTCGCCGAAGATCAGCGTGAGGAGCGTGACGATCGGCACGAGCGCGTTGCGCAGCGCGTGCTTGTAGATGACGATCGCCGGCAGGAGGCCCTTGGCGCGCGCGGTGCGGATGTAGTCCGCCTTCAAGACGCCGAGCATGGCCGAGCGGGTGTGGCGCATCAGATTGCCGGCCAGTGCGGTGCCGAGCACGATCGATGGCATCAGCATGGTGCGAAGGGACTGCCAGAGGTCTTCGGAGGGCGGCACGTAGCCCGAGGCCGGCAGCCACTGCATGCGCACCGAGACGAAGAAGATCAGCAGGATTCCGAGCCAGAAATTGGGGATCGACAGGCCCGAAAGGGCGAAGACGTTGGCGACGTAGTCGATCCAGGTGCCCTTCTTGACCGCCGCGAGGATGCCGACCGGGATGCCGATGACGATGGCCCAGAACATCGCCATCGTCGCAAGCTGGATCGTCACCGGCAGTTTCTGCATGATCAGGGTCGTCACCGGGATGTCGGTGCGCAGCGAGACGCCGAAGTCTCCGCGAAGGACCTCCAGAACCCAGAAGAAGTACTGCACGTAGATCGGGTCGTTCAGGCGGTACTGCTCGCGCAGGTATTCCAGCACCTGCGGGTCTCGCTCTTCCCCGGCGAGCGTCAGGATCGGATCGCCCGGCAGGAGCTTCTGGAGCGCGAAGACGATGATCGAGACGAGGACGAGCGTCGGTATCGCTATCGCGACGCGTTTTGCGATGATCTGCAGCATGGAGGCCGTCCTTCGTCGGTGCGTGCGGGGGCAAGGCCGGCGGGGCCTTGCACCGGTTCCGTGTCGTCAGTTCGCCAGCGTCACGCCGCGCAGGCGGATCATGCCGTCCGGATGGGCGGTGAAGCCCTCGAGACGCGCGGAGACGCCGAAGGCGCGCGGCTGATAGTAGAGGTTGATCTGCGGCAGCTCATCCTGGAGGATCGCCTGCGCCTGGCCGTAGAGCGCGATGCGCGCGGCGGTGTCCGTCGTGCGCCGCGCCTCGTTCAGCAGGCGGTCGACTTCCTCGTTGCAATAGCCGCCGTCGTTGAGGCTGCCCTCGCAGGTGACGAACTGGTGGATGTTTCCGTCCGGATCGATGCGGCCGGACCATCCGATCTGCGCGATCTGGAAGTTGCCGGACGTCATCTCCTGCTGCATGGCGGCGAACTCGGTCGGGCGAAGCGTCACGTCGAACCCGGCTTCGGCGGCCATCGCCTGGATCAGCTCCGAGATCTGCTGCGTCGTCGTCGAGTTGCCGTAGGCGAGTTCGACGGCGACACGCTCGACGCCGGCTTCTGCGAGGAGAGCCTTGGCCGCCTCGACGTCACGCGTCGTCGCAGGGAACGCCTCGTCGTAGAACTCGCTGGCCGGCGGGAACGGCTGCTGCGCCGGCGTATAGGTGCCGAAGCCAACGACCTGGTTGATCACCTCGCGGTCGATCGAGAGCTGGAACGCCTGGCGCACCCGCTTGTCCTGGCCGAAGGGCGTCTGCGCACGCTCTCCGTTGGCCAGATTCAGGCGCAATGATACGTAGCCGGTGCCGGCCTCCTGCAGGAAGGCGAGATTTGAATCACCTTCCACGGCCGCGATGTCGGACGGCGCTAGACGCTCCAGAAGCTGGATGTCGCCGGACTGGAGGTTGGCGAGGCGCACGGTCGTGTCCGGGATCGGCAGGAAGACGAGCTCCTCGAAGGAGTAGGAGTCCGCATCCCAGTGCTCGGGAAACTTCTCGAGGACGATACGGTCGTTCTGCACGCGCTCCACGAAGGAATAGGGGCCCGAGCAGACGGGGTTGGAGGCGAACTCCTCGAAGGCGGAGGGCGCGAGGATCATGCCGGCGCGGTCCGAGAGCTGGGCAAGGAGGGTCGCGTCCGGCTCGCTCAGCGTCATCGCCACGGTGAACTCGTCCACTGCCTCGACGCTCTCGACCGATGAGAGCTCGCTCTTTCGCAGCGAGTCCGGCAGCGTCAGGGCGCGCTCGATGTTGAGCTTCACGGCCTCGGCGTTGACCGGCTCGCCGTCATGGAAGGTGGCGTCGTCGCGCAGCGTGAAGGTCAGGACGGTGAAGTCCTCGTTCCAGGACCATTCCGTCGCCAGTTGCGGCACGATCGACAGGTCGGGCGCCACATCCACAAGCTTGTCGCAAAGCGAGGTGAAGACCATGCGGCCGACGAAGGTGCGCGCGCGATGCGGGTCCAGCGCGTCGGGGTCTTCCTGCAGGCCGATGCGCAGGGTCGTGGCCTGGGCCATCGCCTGAGTGGCTGTGCCGGCGAGAAGGACTGCGAGGAGGAGAGGGCGTGCGATGCGCATGTCGAAGGTCTCCGCGAGAGGATGGATGGGGGCGCCGGCACGCGGCCGGCACCGTGTTTCGATGCTATTGCGCCTTCGTCATGCCGCGCAGGCGGATCAAATTGTCCGGATAGGGCGTGAAACCCTCGACGCCGGTGCGCAGCACGAAGGGCGAGTTCTGATGGTAGGTGTAGATGAGCGGCAGCTCGTCCTGCAGGATCGCCTGTGCCTGATCGTAGAGCGCCTTGCGCTCGGCGACGTCCGAGACGCGGCGCGCCTCGTTCAGGAGCCGGTCGACCTCCTCGTTGCAGTAGAGGGAGTCGTTGTTGGCCCCGTCGCAGGCCAGATGAGAGTAGATGTTTCCGTCCGGGTCGACGCGGCCCGACCAGCCGCTGGCCGTCGCGGTGAAGTTGCCGGCCTTCATCTCGGCGAGCAGCGAGGCGAACTCCATCGGCCGCAACGAGACGTCGAAGCCGGCCTCGGCGACCATCGCCTGGATGAGCTCGCCGAGCTGGGCGGCCTGCGTCGACGTCGCGATGGTCAGCTCGAAGGCGAGGCGGTCGACGCCGGCCTCGTCGAGGAGGGCGCGGGCCGCCGCCACGTCGCGCGTCGAGGGCTCGATCGTCTCGTCGTGGTAGGGGCTGGCGGGCGGGAAGGGCTGCTGGGCGGGGTCCCAGATGTCGTTGCCTACCACCTGCGTGATGATCGACTTGTCGATCGCCAGTTGCAGGGCCTGTCGCACCCGCTTGTCCTGGCCGAGCGGGTTTTCGGCGGCCGGGCCGTTGTTCGTGTTGATGCGGATGCCTTGATAGCCGAGCGTGGGGGCGACGACGAGCTGAAGGTCCGGGTTGGATTCCACTGCCTGCGCGTCGCTCGGCGTCATCCGCTCCAGCATGTCGAGATCGCCCGACTGGAGGTTGGCGAGGCGCACCGTCCCGTCCGGGATCGGCAGGAAGACCACTTCGTCGAAGCTGTAGTCGTCGGCCGCATAGTGGTCGTCGAACTTCGAGAGGACGATGCGGTCGTTCTGAACGCGGGTCTCGAACTGGTAGGGGCCGGAGCATACGGGCGTCCAGTTCCCTTCCTGCTCGAAGGAGGCGGGCGACATCATGATGCCGGCGCGGTCCGAGATCTGGGCGAGCAACGTAGCGTCCGGTTCGTCGAGGAGCAGACGGACGGTGTACTCGTCCACCACCTCGACGCCGGTGATGGCGGCGATGTCGGTGCGCACGAGGCTGTCCGGCAGCGTCTGCGCCCGCTCGATGTTCGCCTTCACGGCCTCCGCGTTGAAAGGCTCGCCGTCGTGGAAGACGGCGTCTTTGCGAAGATTGAAGGTCAGCTCGGTGCCGCCCTCGTTCCAGGACCAGTCCGTCGCCAATGCCGGCGCGAAGTCGAGCTCTGGCGTGATGTCGATCAGCCGGTCGCACATCGAGGCGTAGACGATGCGGCCGACGAAGGTGCGCGAGCGGTGCGGATCGAGAAGGTCCGGATCCTCGGCGAGCCCGATCCGCAGGGTCGATGTCTGCGCAGCGGCCGGCATGGCGGCACCGGCCATGAGCGCGGCGGCGAGAAGTGTCGTTCTGAAGGTCATGGCGTCTTGCTCCCTTACTGGCTGAGGCTGACGCCGCGAAGGCGGATCATGCCGTCCGGATATCCGACGAAGCCTGTCAGCGCGTTGGTGTGAGCGAAGGGGTATGGCAGGTAGTAGAGGTAGCTGACCGGCTTGTCCTGACCGAGGATCGCTTGCGCCTGCGCGTAGAGCGGTGCTCGGTCGGCCGGGTCGCCGGTCTCTCGGGCTTCGTCGAGCAGGCGGTCGACCTCCTCGTTGCAGTAGCGACCGTCGTTGAGGCCCCCTTCGCAGGTGACATGCTGGTGGATGTTGCCGTCGGGGTCCACACGGCCCGACCAGCCGGACTGGGCGACCTCGAACCGGCCCTCGCGCAGCTCTCCCTGGAGAGCGGCGAATTCGGTCGGACGCAGCGAGATGTCGAACCCGACCTCGGCGCCCATCGCCTGCACCAGTTCCAGCACCTGTTGCATGGCCGTGTTGTTGCCGAACGACAGCTCGAAGGCGACGCGCTCCTGACCGGCCTCGGCGAGAAGGGCCTTCGCGCCCTCGACGTCGCGCCCTTGACGCTCGAGCCCCGGCTCGTAGGCGAAGCTTGCCGGCGGGAAGGGCTGGTAGGCCGGCTGGAAGGTGCCCGCGCCCACCACCTGGTTGATGATGTCGCGGTCGATCGAGAGATCGAAAGCGCGGCGCACGCGCGCGTCGGTGAGCGGGCTGTCGGCATCGCGCAGGTTGAAGGTGAGCGCCTGGTAGCCGAGCCCCGTGACCGGCACCACCGTGATGCCTGCCGCCGACTCGGCCGCGGCGATGTCGTTCGCACCGATGCGTTCGATCAGCTGGAGGTCGCCCGACTGGAGATTGGCGAAGCGAACTGTGTTGTCCGGGATCGCGCGGAAAACGACGTTCTCGGTCGGATAGTTCTCCGCGTCCCAGTGATCGGCGAACTTCTCGAGGACGATGCGGTCGTTCTGGACGCGCTCCACGAAGCGGTAGGGGCCCGAGCACACCGGATCGGCGCTGGGCGAGCCGTTCTCGAAGGAGGCGGGCGACATCATCATGCCGGCGCGGTCGGAGAGCTGCGACAGGAGCGCGGCATCGGGAGCAGCCAGATGCAGCGCCACCTGGTGCGGGCCGGTCACCTCGACGCTCTCGACCGAGGCCAGTTCGCTGCGACGCAGGGAGTCCGGCAGTTCCCGCGCGCGGTCGAGATTGGCCTTGACCGCCTCGGCGTCGATCGGCGAGCCATCGTGGAACACGGCGTCGTCGCGCAGATCGAAGATCAGCGTCGTGCGCGCCTCGTCGAGGCTCCAGTCCGTTGCGAGCTGCGGCACGAAGTCGAGCTCTGGCGTGATGTCGACGAGCTTGTCGCAAAGCGAGGTGAAGACGATGCGGCCGACGAAGGTCCGCGCGCGGTGCGGATCGAGGATGTCCGGGTCGTCCTGAAGGCCGATGGTCAGGGTCTGCGCCGCTGCCGGGGCGGCGCCGAGCGCCAGAACGGCGGCCAGTGCGGCGAGCCCGAGGCGCGTTGCGCGGCCCTCGGCGCTGCGATTGATCGTTGCCTTCATCGTCCTTCTCCCGCTCGGCCGCTTCCGGCCGTCATCTTTGGTTTCAGTTGGCGGTCAGCCGGCAGCTGTCCGTGTTGCTTTCGCCGCGCCGAAATCGCCGGCCTGAGCGCGGCGATAGAGGTCGAGACGCTGTTCGCGCTTGGCGCTGACATGGGCGGCGGCGACGGGCGCGCTGCCGCCGGCATCGGCTATCTCGCGCCAGAAGTGGCAAGCGACCGAGCGTCCGCCCTCCACCACTGTCAGCGAGGGGTGCTCGCTGGAGCAGCGCGGGCGGGCATGGGGGCAGCGGGTGTGGAAGCGGCAGCCCGAGGGCAGCGCGGTCGGGCTCGGCACATCGCCCTGCAGGAGTTCGCGGGCGGTGCGTCGATGGACGGAAGGGGCCGGAATGGCCTTGAGAAGCGCCTGCGTATACGGGTGCAGTGGCGCGTCGTAGAGTTGGTCGACCGGCGCGAGCTCGACGATCTCGCCGAGATACATCACGGCCACCCGGTCGCTCATATGGCGGATCACCGCCAGATCGTGTGCGACGACGATGAGCGTGAGCCCGAGCCTTCCCTTCAACTCCTCCAGGAGGTTGACCACCTGCGCCTGCACGGAGACGTCGAGCGCCGAAACGGGCTCGTCGCCGACGATCAGCGTCGGCTCGCTCGCCAGCGCACGGGCGATGCCGATGCGCTGGCGCTGGCCGCCGGAGAATTCGTGCGGGTAGCGTTCGGCGAATTCCGGACGCAGGCCGACCAGACGCAGAAGTTCCGCGACGCGGTCGTTGACGGCCCGGCCGCTCGCCAGCCCGTGCAGACGCGCCGGCTCGCCGACGATCGCGCCGACGCTCATGCGCGGGTTGAGCGAGGCGAAGGGGTCCTGGAAGACGATCTGCATCTCGCGTCGCAGCCGGCGCAGCTCGCCGGCTGGGATCGCGGTGATGTCGCGGCCCTCATAGATGACGCTGCCTTCGCTCGGCTCGATCAGGCGAAGCAGGAGGCGCCCGAGGGTCGACTTGCCGCAGCCGGACTCGCCGACGATCGCGAAGGTCTCACCCTTGCCGACGGCAAAGGACACATCGTTGACCGCGTGGACGACCGGAGCGGTCTTGAACAGATTTCTACCGCCGCCGAAGCGTTTGTGCAGATGGCGGCCCTCGATGATCGGAGCGGGCGTGACGGTGGGGCTCATGCCGCGGCTCCGAAGCTTTCTTCAAGCGGCGCATGCCAGCAGGCCGCATGATGGCCGGGCCCGAGCTCGCGCAGCGGCGGCACCTCGGCGGCGCAGTGTCCGTCGCCGAATGGGCAGCGATCGACGAAGCGGCAGCCGGCGGCCATCTCGGCCAGCGGCGGAACCGAGCCTTCGATCGTGGCGAGGCTCGCTTCGCGGCGCCCGAGTGAAGGCATCGAGCCGAGGAGGCCGATCGTGTACGGATGCTGCGGGCTGTCGAAGATCTGGGCGACCGGACCCTGCTCGACGATCCGCCCGGCGTACATCACCGCCACCTCGTCGGCGACTTCGGCGACGACGCCGAGATCATGGGTGATGAGGATCATCGCCGTGCCGGTCTCCTCCTGCAGACGCGAGACGAGGGCGAGGATCTGCGCCTGAATGGTCACATCGAGCGCCGTGGTGGGCTCGTCCGCGATGAGGAGCTTCGGCCGGTTGGCGAGCGCCATCGCGATCATCACGCGCTGGCGCATGCCGCCCGAAAGCTGATGCGGGAAGGCATCGAGGCGCTTTTCGGGCGCCGGGATGCGCACCCGTTCCAGAAGACTGAGCGCCTCGGCTCGCGCCTCCGCCTTCGACTTCTTCGAATGGCGGCGGATGCCCTCCGATATCTGATGGCCGACCGTGAAGGCCGGGTTCAGGGAGGTCATCGGCTCCTGGAAGATCATCGCGATCTCGTTGCCGCGCAGGTCCGAGCGCTCGCGTTCGTTCATGGTGAAGAGGTCGCGGCCCTCGAACAGCGCCCGACCGCTCTCGATGCGGGCAGGCGGCGTCGGTAGAAGCCCCATCAGCGCCAGCGACGTGACGCTCTTGCCGCAGCCCGATTCACCCACGATGCACAGGGTCTTTCCGCGCCGCACCGAAAACGAGATGCCGTCGACAAGATTGGCCGGCGCGTTGGCCGAGAAGGAGAGCGAGAAGTTCTCGACCGACAGGAGCGGTGCCCCGGCAATGTCGGAAGGGGCGGCGGAGGCGGTCATGCGTCCGTCCTTTGCAGATGAGATGCGGGCACGATTTCGTCGTCGGTGGATGGCTGCGGTGCCATCGGGGCGATGTCGCCCGCGATATGGGCGCGCAGGTTCGCGTCGATGGTGCCGAGGTGGCGGAGCATCGCCCGCTCGGCACCCGCGCCGTCGCGCCGTGAGATCGCGGCGACGATCTCGTCGTGCTCCGCGAAGATGCGCGCCCGGCGGCTTTCGGTCCGGGTGGAGGCACGCAGATGGCGCCATTCGGGCTCCTGGCGGATGCGCTGTACGACATCGAGGATCGACATCATCATCTGGTTGCCTGCCGCCTGCGCGATGCGGCGGTGCAGCGCGCTGTCCCACAATTCCCAGCCATCGTCGTCCTTGGCCGTCTCGGTCTTGTGGGCGAGGCGCTCCAAGGCCTCGATGTCCTCCCGCGTGGCCCGCAACGCGGCCAGGCGAGCCAGGCCCGGCTCCAGCAGAAGCCGCGTCTCCATCACCTCGGCGGGGCTCGTGCGGCCCAGGAGGCCGTTCAGATCAAGAGATGCCCGCGAGGGACGACTGCCGACAAAGGTTCCCTTGCCTTGCTGTCGCCAGATCGTGCCCTCCGCCTCGAGAACCTCCATCGCCCGCCGAATGGCACGGCGGCCGACCGACATCGAAAGGGCGAGCTCCCGCTCCGACGGAAGGGGGATATCCACGCGGTTCCGATGCTCGTGGATCAGCGCGCGCAGTCCTTCGAGCGCGAGCGAGGAATTCGTTACCGAGCGTGGGGCGAAGGACGTTGCCAATCGAGGAGCGGAACCATTTAGTCAAAAGGTCACCCATGCTCGATCGGTACCGCGTCGCTGTCAATCGGCCGCCTGCTGAAGAAGAGGGCTCTAGTCTCACCAGACTGCATGCGCGCTGTGCATCGGCGGATTTTTCCACCGCGGTTCGTCTCCGCCATGAGATGCCCTGCGTTTACGCTTCCCATTGGGGCTCTCTTCGGCGCGATCAGAGGTTCGCCCGCGTCCGCGGCGACATGCCGAATCGAGGCAGCGTGGGTGTGCGATGGAATCGCCTACAGCAAGCTTCAGGCCCGAGAGCATTCGGCCTCACCCGGGTGAGGGCGGCTCAGCCCTCCCGGAACTTCTGGCGCGTGATGACTCCGACGAGAAGTGTCAGGAGCAGCGTCGTCGCCATCAGGACGAAAGCGACTGCGGCCGCGCCCGGCCAATGGTTGAGCTGGAAGCGGCCGTAGACGAGCGGCGCCATCATGTTGAAGCTCGGGCCACCCAGCAGTACCGGCGTCGCGTAGGCGTTCATCGCCAGGATGAAGGTCAGGATCGTGCCGGCCGCGATGCCGGGCAGCGCCAGCGGAAGGAGAACGCGCCGCGCCATCGTCAGCGGCCGTGCGCCCATCGAGAAGGCGGCCTCCTCGACATTGCGGTTGATTCCCTCGAGCACGCTCTGCAGTGATAGGACCATATAGGGCAGGTTCACTGCGATGATGCCCACGATCACCGTTCCCTCTGTGTACATGAAGTCGGTTGGGCCGTTGGTGATGCCCCAGTCCATCAGGGTTACGGAGAGGAGCCCCCGGCTCCCGAGGAAGCTCATCCAGCCGGCGGCGCGGACCGCGTTGCCGACGAACAGCGGCACCACGATGCCGATGATCATCAGGTTCTTGTAGCGCGAGGTGGAGCGAGCCAGCACGTAGGCCAGCGGAAAGCCGAAGACGAGGCAGATCGCGGTTGCGATCAGCCCGACCCGAAGCGTCGTCAGATAGGCGTTGAGGTAGTAGGGGCTGGTGAAGAACTCCACGTAGTTGGTGAACGTGAAGGTCTCGATCATCAACTCCATCGGGTCGTACTGATTGAAGCTGTATCGCAGAAGATAGAGCATCGGCCCAATCACCCCGAGGCCGGCGATGAAGGTCGCCGGCCCGATCAGCGATGCGGCCGTCAGCGTCCTGGATTTGCGGGCGGCGATGTCGCTCATAGTCCGTCCCCCGTATTTCGGGATGGTCTGAATACGAAATGGTTGAGGGACGGGCCGTGCATGGTCAGCCGATGAATTCCTGGTCCCACCAGGTTTTCAGGTCGAGATCGTTCTCGGAGAAGAACTCGAAGTCCATTGGGTTCATCGCTTCAACCTCTTCAGGCGTGAAGCCGACGCGCGCCTGCAACTCGGCCGGCAGCTCGACATTCGTGGTGCCGGCGTAGCCCATGTTCTCTGCGAAGCCGATCTGCGCGGCCGGATCGAGCAGCGCGTTCAGATAGGCGTAGGCACCGTCCGGATTGGGGGCGTTCTTGGGAATGACGAAGCCCGAGACGTAGGGCACCATGCCTTCCGAGGGCACGACAGCCTGAACGTTGATCCCCGCATCCTGCCATTGCAGGGCGCGCGCCTTCCACATCGGGCCGGCGTCGATCTCCTCTGTCTGAAAGGCTTGAGCGAAGGCCTCGTTGGTCGGGTAGACCCTTACGCCGGCCTGGCGCAGCTCCATGAGCAGAGCTTTCCCCTCGTCCACGGCCGTTACGGAACCGCCGGCGATCAGCGAGGCGACCGCGATGTTGTGGCGATACTGGATGTCGATGATGCCGAGGCGGCTGCCGAGGTCCGGGTTGAAGAGATCCGCATAGGCGGCCGGCGCGTCCATCTTGTCCGGGTTGTAGAGCAGCACCATGCCGGAGAAAATCTGCGGGATGCCGTAGGCAAGGCGCATGTTGGGCAGGAGGTTCGCGGCATTGGGAATCTTGTCGAAGTCGAGTTCCTCGACCAGCCCCTGCGAGAAGACCTGATACATCGAGCCGTCCTGGAGGCCGTTCGTGTCGACCGAACCGCGCGGCAGCCGGCGCTCGGCCAGCATCTTGGCGCGGCGCTCGGGGTCCCCCGCCTGATCCTGGATGATCTGGTAACCTGCAGGCTCCATCAGCGGCCGGTCGATGTTCTCCGTGAGGAGGCGCGCATAATCGCCGCCCCAGGTGCCCACGACCACACGGCCGCCGCCCTGCGCGAAGGCAGAACGCGAGGGCAGGATGAGCGAGGAGGCGGCGACGCCGGCCGTGCCGGCCAGGAAGCTGCGACGGCTGATCGAAAATCGGTTCGTCTGTCTGGTCATTCTCGTCATCCTGTTGGTTGTTGACGGAAAGGCACTGAAACGAGGTCTGCGGGTAATGCTTGCCAAGTGGCCTCAGGCAGCGGAGGCGGAGAACACGGGAACGTCGCGCGGGAAGGTGATCGAAACCTCCTCGCCCACGGCGGCTCCGCTGTGGCGCCCGCTGTTGACCACCTGCGCGATGACGCGATCGGTCTCGTTGAGCCTCACCTCGACATCGATCGAACTGCCGAGATAGGAGATGGACTCCACCTGTCCGCGATAGGTGTTGCCGCCCTGCGGCTCCATCCCGGCTCCCTTGGCAAGGGTCACACGCTCGGGGCGCAACGCCAGAACGGCCTCGCCCACAAGACGGCGATCCGTCTCGACGGTGATGCCGCCGCTGCTGACGAACTGGCCGTTCTGGAAGCGCCCCTTTATGAAGCTGGAGCGTCCGACGAAGGAGGCGACGAACTCGCTGTTCGGATCGTCGTAGAGTTCGCGCTGCGTGCCGAGTTGCTGGACGCGCCCATCCTTCATAACGACCATCCGGTCGGCCATGGTCAGCGCCTCCTCCTGGTCGTGGGTCACCATGATGGTGGTGATGCCGAGGCGCTGCTGGAGGTTGCGGATCTGGTGTCGGACCTCGTGACGCAGCTTGGCGTCGAGGTTGGAGAGCGGTTCGTCCAGAAGGAGGACGTCCGGCTGGAAGGCGAGCGCGCGGGCCAGCGCCACGCGCTGCTGCTGGCCGCCGGACATCTGGCGCGGATAGCGGTCGGCCAGATGCCCGAGTTGCACGAGATCGAGGGCTGTCGCCACCTTCTCGGCTGTCTCGGCCTTTCCGATCTTGCGCATTTCCAGCCCGAAGGCGACGTTCTGCGCCACCGTCATGTGCGGGAACAGGGCGTAGTTCTGGAAGACGAGCCCCGTCGAGCGCTTCCAGGGCGGCAGATGGGTGACGTCCGCGCCACCAACCGTGATCCGCCCTTTCGTCGGCTCGATGAAGCCGGCGATCATGCGCAGCGTCGTCGTCTTGCCGCAGCCCGAGGGCCCGAGAAGCACGAGGAATTCACCGTCCGCGATGTCGAGATTCACGTCCTCGGCGGCCTGAAACTCGCCATAGTGCTTGGACAGCCCCTGAAGATTGACGCCAGCCATATCGCTACACCACTCGGCTAATTCGGACGAAACGGTCGGTGATCAGCATCGCGGCGATGATGATCAGGATCTGGAGAACGGAGATCGCGGCGATCGTCGGATCGATCTTCCATTCGAGATACTGGAGGATTGCGATCGGCAGCGTCGTCTGGCCCGGCACCACGAGGAACAGGCTGACCTCCAGGTTGCCGAAGGAACTGACGAAGCCGAACATCGCCCCCGCGACGATGCCGGGCAGGATGGCGGGCATGGTCACGCGCCGGAACGCGGTGAACGGCGTCGCCCCGAGGTTCATCGCGGCCTCTTCCTGCGTGCGGTCGAAGCCGATGAGGCTCGCGGTGATGAGCCGCACGCTCCACGGGATCACGAGGAGGATGTGGCCGAAGACAAGGCCCCAGAAGGAGCCCATCAGCGGCAGGCCGGTGGCGATCTCCGTCTCCACCTGGAAGATGTAGAGCGAGAAACCGAGCACGATGCCGGGGATGACGAGGGGCATCAGCAGAAGGTTCGAGATCGCCCCGCGCCCCATGAATCTGTAGCGCGTCAGCGCGATCGAAGCGGGGATCGCAACGAGAAGCCCGATGACGGTCGCTGCGATGCCCACCTGCGCGCTGAGGACGAAGGCGTCGATGAAGCGGTCGTTGGCGATCGCCTGACCATACCACTGCGTCGAGTAGCCTGCCGGCGGATAGGTGGGGATCTCCTGCTCGTAGAAGGAAAGCCAGGTGACGAAGATCAGCGGCAGCAGCAGGAACAGGAAGGCGAGCGCCGCAATCCCGTTCAGCGCCCAGCGGCCGAGCCGGCGCCCGCCGAGGAAACTCCCCGCGCTGGCGCGTGCCGCGCTCACGCGGCTTCCCCGAGACGGTTCTTGTAGAAGGCGCCGCCCTTCACGATCGCGGCGAGATGCCTGCCCTGGCCTTCCAGCAACGTGATGTCGACGAGCGGATCGCCGTCGACGACGATGAGGTCGGCCCATGCACCCGGCGCGATCGTGCCGAGCTGGCCCGGGCGGCGCACGATCTCCGCGCCGATCGTCGTCGCGGACCGGATCACCTCGATCACCGGCTGGATCTCGCTGCGGATCGAGAATTCGCGGCTCTGGTCCTCGGCCAGCGCGCCGAGAAGGTCCGACCCGTACCCGACCTTGACGCCAGCGGCCTTGCAGATCTCGAGGGAGCGATAGCCGCCCTCGATCACCATCTCGTTCTTCTCCAGCATCTCCGGCAGCATGCCGTAGTCCGCCGCGCGCTCCTTCATCGCGACATAGGCGACGAGGTTCGCGACGAGATAGGCGCCGTTCTCCGCCATCAGCTTCGCGGCGGCCTCGTCGACGAGGTTGCCGTGCTCGATGGTGCGCACCCCGAGGTTCACCGCCCGCGTGATCGCGCTTGCCGAATAGGCATGCGCCGCCACGTAGCGGCCGAAGGCCTCGGCCTCCTCGACGGCCGCGCTGATCTCGGCGTCGGAGAACTGTTCCGACATCAGCGGGTCGTACGGGGAGGCGACGCCGCCCGAGACCATGATCTTGATGTGGTCGGTTCCCTGGCGCATCTGCTCGCGCACAGCCTTGCGCACCTGGTCCTCGCCGTCGACGATGAGCCGCAGGAAGGCCTGCCCGTTGCAGCACAGGCATGGATAGCCCGGATTGGTGCGGCTGCGCCCGTCGCTGTGGCCCCCCGTCGGCCCGATGGAGCGCCCGGCGATGAACAGGCGCGGGCCGGGGATCAGCCCCTGCTCGACGGCCTGCTTCATGCCCCAGTCCGTGCCGCCGGCGTCGCGGACCGTGGTGAAGCCGCGATCCAGCATGTCCTTCAGGCGCTTGGCACCACGCGCTGCCGTCAGCGTCAGCGGGATGTCCTCCAGCTTCCGGGTGAAGACCTCGGAATGCATCGAGTGGACATGACTGTCGATGAGCCCCGGCATGACCACGCGGCCGCCGCAGTCGACCACCTGCGCCGAAGCGCTCTCGATGGGCCTGTCGGAGACCTCGCGAATCTTCTCGCCCTCGATCAGGATCTCGTAACCGCCGCGCGTCTCGTCGAATGCGGGATCGAGAAGGCGCAGGTTCCGGAAAAGCAGCGGCGTGCCCGTCTTTGCGTCCGTCTTCGTCACTGTGCGGCTCCTCCGCGATGGGCGTCTCTTGCGGGGATGGGCATCAGAGCGTGCATTTGTGGAACACCCCGTCCTTCATGATCGCCTTGAGGTGCTGGCCCTGACCCGTCAGGAGTTCGAGGTTCTGCAACGGGTCTCCGTCCACCACGATGATGTCCGCGAGCGCGCCCTCGCGCAGGCAGCCGATCTCGCCCTCCTTTCGCAGAAGGCGCGCGCCGATCGTCGTCGCCGAGCGGATGATGTCGATCGCGGGAAGAACCTCAGCGCGGATGGTGAACTCACGGCTCTGGTCGATGCGCAGGCCACCGAGAAGATCGGAGCCGTAAGCGACCGGCACGCCGGCTCGCTTGCAGATTTCGAGCGAGCGCAGCCCGCCCTCGATCACCATGTCGTTCTTTTCCAGCATGTCGGCCGTCATGCCGAACTCCGCCGCGCGCTCGCGCATCGCATAGTACGCGACGAGATTGGCCACCATGAACATGCCCTTCTCGGCCATCAGGGCGGCGGAGGCCTCGTCGATGAGGTTGCCGTGCTCGATGCAGCGCACGCCGTTGTTGGCCGCGCGCGTGATGGCTTCGGGCGTATAGGCATGGGCGGTCACATAGCGGCCGAAGGCATTCGCCTCCTGGACGGCCGCCTGCACCTCGCGCTCCGAGTATTGCAGCGAGTAGAGCGGGTCGTAGGGAGAGGCGACGCCGCCCGACATCATGATCTTGATGTGGTCGCAACCCTGGCGCATCTCCTCGCGCACGATACGGCGAACCTCGGCCTCGCCGTCGGCGATGCCCATGGCGAAGGACAGGACGTTGCAGCACGGGCAGCCGATCGACGTGTCGGTGCGTCGACGCGCATCGCTGTGACCACCTGTCGGCCCGATCGCCCGGCCCGAGATGAACAGTCGGGGCCCGGTGATCAGACCCTGCTCCACGCCCTGCCGAAGGCCCCAGTCTGCGCCGCCCGTGTCACGCACGGTTGTGAAGCCGCGATCGAGGATCGCGCGCATCTCGTTCATGGTGTGCGCCGTCATCAGCGTGATCGGCATCGCTTCGAGATTGCGGAGATAGACCTCGCTGAAGACCACGTGGACGTGGCTGTCGATGAGGCCCGGCATGAGGGTGCCGCCACCGCAATCGACCACCTCGGCGCCGGTCGCCTGCACCTCACCCTCGCGGATTTCCCGGATACGGCTGCCCTCGACGAGGAGGGAATGGCCGCCGCGCAATTCACCCACCTCGGGGTCGAGCATCGCGAAATTCTTGAAAAGGATCTGCCGCAACCCGGCCCCCTCAAATGGTGAATGCCCAGCCAGACAAGGCTTCGGGCGCAGTTCCGGACATGTTTCGACGTCGCTTGCCCGACCGTGATCCAGGATGGCGAAGCCGACTTGCCACGACTATGCATACAGATAATATGCAACGCAATAGGCGTTGCATGAGAATGACGCAGCGCACAAATTCGAGGCATTCGATGACGAATTCGAAGCGAAAGCCGCTGCCGGCAACGGTTCTCACCGGCTTTCTCGGAGCCGGGAAGACGACGCTCCTGCGAACGATCCTGGCTACTCCCGAAGGCGAGCGCATCGGTGTCCTCGTCAACGATTTCGGCGAGATCAATATCGATGCCGCGCTGATCGTGGAGGGCACGAGCGAGAGCATTTCGCTGAGCAACGGCTGCGTCTGCTGCACCATCCAGACCGAACTCGTCACGGCGATCCGCGACCTCGTCGCCTCGCGCCCGGACCTCGACCGCATCGTCATCGAGGCAAGCGGCGTCTCACGCTCGCTGCCGCTGGCCGACACGCTCCTGTCGGACGAACTCGCCGACGTCGTCTCGCTGGACGGCATGTTCTGCCTCGTCGACGCGGCCTCGTTTCCCGAACTCGACTATGCGACGACGGAACTGGCGATCGACCAGATCACCGGCGCCGATCTCCTGATCCTGAACAAGGTGGACCTCGTGCCCGACGACGAAGTGGAGCGCCTGGGCGGGCAACTCGCAGGCCTTATGCCGGCGCTGCGCATCGTGACCTCCCGGTACGGCGATGTCCCGCGCGAAATCCTGTTCGGACCGGCCCGCGCCGAACGAATTGCGCGCGGAGGCGCCACGGGCCAACTTCCGGGCCATCGCTTTGCGGACCACGTCCACGGGCCCGATTGCGGATGCGGCCATGACCACGATCACGGATCTCACACCGATGCATTTGTTTCCTGCTCCTGGGAAACGGAAGAGCTCCTCGATGAAGCGGCCCTGCGCGCGGCATTGCGCAAGATCGGCCGTGGCCTCCTTCGCGCGAAGGGCCTCCTGCGCGCGCGGAGCCCGGACGGCACCCAGACGCTCTACGAGTACCAGCAGGTCGGCAAGCGCAGCCGCCTGACCGCCGTCGACCTCGATCCCGGTCCGGCCAGCATCTTCGTGGCGATCGGTCCGCGAGAGACGATGAACGGCGCGGCGATCGACCGAGCGCTCGACGCCTGCCGCGCCCAGACTGTCGCGGCCGACGCGACCTGAACTCGAAACCAGACCCCAAAAAACGGAGAACCGAACGGATGACCATCGGCGTGGGCGGCTCGACCGCAGAAGCGGAATTCTCGAACATGCGGGACATGACGGCCGGCATCGTGCCGATCGACAATTCCGACCGCGAGGCGCGCCTTGCGAAGGCACAGGCGCTGATGCGCGAGCAGGGCATCGACGCGCTCTATCTCGATACGACGGTCAACCTGAACTACTTCACCGGGCTGAACCTGAAACTCACGGAGCGCCTGCACGGCGCGATCCTGCCGGCCGACGGCGCGATCACCTATCTCAGCCCCGCCTTCGAGGAGCCGAAGACGCGCTCCATGCTGAAGATCGAGGGTGACATCCGCGTCTGGGAGGAGCACGAGGACCCCGGCGCGCTGGTTATCGACACGATCGAAAGCCTCGGCATTCCGAGCGGCCGGCTCGCGATCGATCCCAACGCTCCCTTCTTCAACGTCGACGGGCTGCGGCGCGCCGGCAACCGCTACGAGCTTGTGAACGGCGCTTCCATCACTGGTGCGTGTCGCTCCGTGAAGTCAGAGCGGGAGATCGCGCTGATGCAGCGCTCCAACGAGATCACGCTGGAAGTGCACAAGGCAGCCGCGCGCATCCTTCGCGAGGGAATCGGAACGGTCGAAGTCGAGGAGTTCGTGCTGGAGGCCTATCGCCGGCTTGGCGGCAAGGCGCCCCAGTCGGGGCGTCCGATCGTCCTGTTCGGCGAGGCAACCGCCTATCCCCACGGCGTCGACTATCCGCAGACGTTGAACGACGGCGACATGGTGCTCCTCGATCTCGGCTGCTTCGTCGCCGACTATCGCTCCGACATGACGCGCACCTACGTCTTCGGCGAGCCGACGCCGCGGCAGCGTGAGGTCTGGGATCTCGAGAAGGCGGCGCAAGCGGCAGGCTTTGCGGCTGCAAAGCTCGGCGCGCCATGCGAGGCGGTCGACTATGGTGCCCGCGACCTGATCGAGGCGACGCCCGGCTACGAGAAGGAGTACGGGGCGCCTGGCCTCACACACCGCACCGGCCACGGGATCGGGATCGAAGTCCACGAGGAAAGCTACATCGTTCGCAACAACAAGCGACCGCTCGAGGTCGGCATGTGCTTCTCGATCGAACCGATGATCTGCATCTACGGCGAGTTCGGCATCCGGCTCGAGGATTGCGCCTATATGGCCGAAGATGGCGTGCGTTGGTTTACGCAGCCGTGCCATAGCGTCGAGGATCCCTTCGGCTACGAGGCCTGAGGGGCCCGCCGCAAGGGCGGCGGAGCGCAGAACCGCCTGGAGATTTCCCGTGTCGAACGAGATCGATCGCATCGAGGCCCCCGAACGCAAGCGCGGCTCGGGGGTCAAACATGTCTACGGCATCCTGCGTGACGAAATCCTGGAGCTCTCTCTGGCGCCCGGCAGCCCGCTCGACGAGGTGAACCTTGCCGAGCGGTTCGGCATGTCCCGCACGCCCATCCGCGAAGCGCTCGTGCGCCTTGCCGGAGAGGGCCTTGTCGAGATGCTGCCGAACCGCTCGACGATGGTCGCCAATATCGACGTCCTGAACCTCAATGCGTTCTTCGACGCGATCACCTTGATGTACCGCGTGACCATGCGGCTGGCCGCCCAGAACCATCGCGCGGGAGATCTCGCGCGCATCCGGGTCCTGCAGGCCGAGTACACCCGAACGGTCGAGGCGCACGACGCCTTGGCCATGATCTCTGTCAATCGCGAGTTCCACGCCGCCATCGCCGAAGCCGGGCGCAACCCCTATTACCACTCGCTGATGGTCCGCCTTCTCGACGACGGACGTCGTCTTCTGCGGCTCTACTACCAGTCCTTCGACGACGACCTGCCCCGCCAATATGTGGGCGAGCACGACGAGATGATCGCGGCGATCGCCGCGCGCGACATCGATCGTGCGGACGCGCTCGGACGTCAGCACGCGGATCAGATCGTCGGGCAGATCCGGCGCCTCTTCGCCTCGGACCTTCGCCAGCATCCCGAGCTTCGAGTTCAGTGACAATCTGTCGATTTCCTGTCGACACAGATTATGCAGACGCTTAGAGTGAGAGAACCCGTCGTCTTCCGGCGGACTTTCACCCGTTCATCGTGCGAGGATCGTCGAATGTCGTCTGCCGTTTTCGAAGGTGTCATTCCGGCGCTGATGACGCCTTGCCGGCCCGACCGGACGCCGGACTTTACGGCGCTCGCGCGCAAGGGCCGCGAACTCGTCGATCACGGCATGCGCGCCGTCGTGTACTGCGGGTCGATGGGCGACTGGCCGCTGCTCACCGATGAAGAGCGCATGGAGGGCGTGCGGCATCTGGTCGAAGCGGGCGTGCCGACGATCGTGGGCACCGGCGCGGTGAACACGAAGTCCGCCGTCGCCCATGCCGCGCACGCCGCGAAGATCGGGGCGCAGGGTTTGATGGTGATCCCGCGAGTCCTGTCGCGCGGCTCCTCGCCCTCCGCCCAGCGCGCGCATTTCTCGGCCGTCCTGAAGGCGGGCGGTGAGCTGCCGGCGGTCATCTACAACAGCCCCTATTATGGCTTCGCCACCCGCGCCGATCTCTTCTTCGAACTGCGCCGCGAGCATTCCAATCTCGTCGGCTTCAAGGAATTCGGCGGTGCGGCCGATCTTTCCTACGCGGCCGAGCACATCACCTCGGGCGACGAGGCTCTGACGCTGATGGTCGGCGTCGATACGGGCGTCTTTCATGGATATGTCAGTTGCGGAGCGCGCGGCGCGATCACCGGGATCGGCAACGCCCTGCCGCGCGAGGTCCTGCATCTCGTCTCGCTGTGCGAACGGGCGGCGAGGGGCGACGCGAAGGCCCGCAGCGACGCGCGCGAGTTGGAAGCGGCGCTCACCGTCCTCTCGAAATTCGATGAGGGCGCGGACCTGGTCCTTTATTACAAGCACCTGATGGTTCTGAACGGCGAGGAGGAATACAGCCTCCACTTCAACGAGACGGATGCCTTGAGTTCCGCACAGAAGGCGTTCGCCGAAACCCAGTACGCCCTCTTCCGGACCTGGTACGCCGGCTGGCCGGCGAAAGCGGCCTGACGCCCACGGAAGGAGCCCGTCGATGACGCCGCAGCACCGCGATGCAGAGGTCGTCGTCATCGGCGGCGGCGTCATCGGAGTTTCCTGCGCTCACCTTCTCGCGGAGGAGGGGGCGAAGGTCGTTCTTGTCGAGCGTGGCGAGATCGCCTGCGGAGCGAGCTTCGGCAATGCAGGTGCGTTCGCCTTCTCGGACATCATGCCGCTGGCCTCGCCGGGCATCATGCGCAAGGCGCCGCGTTGGCTTATCGATCCGCTCGGTCCGTTGAGCGTGCGGCCTGCGTATCTGCCGAAGATCGCTCCGTGGCTCTGGCGGTTCTGGCGAGCGAGCGCGCCCCAAGCCTGCGGCCGTTCGACGAGCGCGCAGGCCGCGCTGATGCGTTTGGCTCGGAGCGAAACGCAGCGCCTGATCGAAACGGCCGGTCTGACATCGATGCTTCGATCCGACGGCAATCTCGAACTTTACGAATCGGCCGAGGAACTGGCGGCGTCGATGCCGGGCTGGCAGGCGCGCGAGGAGGAAGGAATCGAGTTCCGCCAGTTGTCCGGCGAGGAGATCGCCGAACTTCAGCCCGGTCTGTCCCCGCGCTTCACGCACGCGACCTTCGTGCCGGGCTGGCAGTCGATCGCCGATCCGAGCGACTATACGCGAGCCCTGTGGGAAAGTGCGAGACGCCTCGGTGCCGGCTTGATGAGCGGCGAGGTGCGCGGGCTCGAAGCCGAACCGGACCACGCGAAGGTTCTTCTTTCCGATGGATCGAGCATCCGGGGGCGATACGCGGTCGTCGCGTGCGGGGCTTGGTCCAGGCCGCTGGCCGCGGCCCTCGGCGATCACGTGCCCCTCGACACTGAACGCGGCTACAACACGACTCTTCCGGGCGAGGCCTTCGACCTCAAGCGCCAGCTGACCTTCGCCGGGCACGGGTTCGTCGTCACGCGGCTGACGTCCGGCATTCGCATCGGCGGTGCCGTGGAGTTCGCGGGGCTCGACCTGCCGCCGAACTTCGAGCGCTCCGATGCGATGCTTCGAAAGGCCAAGAGCTTTCTTCCGGCGCTGCGCACGGAAGGGGGGCACCGCTGGATGGGTTTCCGCCCATCATTGCCGGATTCGCTTCCCGTCATCGGCCGATCCTCGGCGAGCGCGCGCGTGATCCATGCCTTCGGCCACGGACATCTCGGCCTCACGCAGTCCGCCGCCACGGCGCGCCTCGTGGCCGACCTCGTTGCCGACCGCCCTCCCGCAATCGACCTCTCGCCCTTTCGCGCAAGCCGCTTCTGACAGGATCCGCGCCCATGGCTCGCCACGCCTTCTTCTGTATCGACGGTCATACCTGCGGCAACCCTGTGAGGCTGGTCGCCGGCGGCGGGCCGAGGCTCGAGGGTGCGTCCATGATCGAGAAGCGGGCGCATTTCCTCGCGGAGTTCGACTGGATCCGCACCGCGTTGATGTTCGAGCCGCGCGGGCATGACATGATGTCAGGATCGATCCTGTATCCCTCGACGCGCGACGATTGCGACATCGCGATCCTGTTCATCGAAACCTCCGGCTGCCTTCCGATGTGCGGCCACGGCACGATCGGAACGGTGACGATGGCGATCGAGAACGGCCTCGTCGTGCCGCGTCAGCCCGGTACGTTGCGGCTCGATACGCCAGCGGGCGTCGTCGTCGCCACCTATCGGCAGGAGGGCGCGCATGTGGAGGAGGTGCGGCTCGTGAACGTCCCCGCCTTTCTTCACTCGGAGGGGTTGGAGGTTGAGAGCTCGGCGCTCGGCTCGCTGCGGGTCGATGTCGCCTACGGAGGCAACTTCTACGCCATCGTGGATCCTCAGGAGAACTTCCGCGACATGGCCGATCACACGGCGAGCGAGCTGGTGGAGATGTCGAGGGCGCTGCGCGAAGCGCTCAACGAGAAGTACGAGTTCGTCCATCCCGAGAAGCCCGAGATCGCCGGCCTGTCCCATATCCTATGGACCGGCGCGCCGACCGTTGCCGGGGCAAGCGCGCGGAACGCGGTCTTCTACGGTCAAAAGGCCATCGATCGCAGCCCGTGCGGAACGGGGACCTCCGCGCGGATCGCGCAGTGGGCGGCCAAGGGCAAGCTGCGGCCGGGCGACGCTTTCGTCCACGAGTCCATCATCGGTTCGCTCTTCGAGGGACGCGTCGAGAGCGCGACACGCGTCGGAGACCGCGCGGCCGTCGTGCCCTCCATCGCGGGCTGGGCGCGCATGACCGGCCTCAACACGATTTTCGTCGATGATCGCGACCCGTTCGCGCGAGGGTTTCAGGTCATCTAGACGAAAGCTGCGATCCGCTCAGCCGTGCCCGATCGGCAGGCCCAGGGCTTCGGAGCGTTCCCGCAGGATTCGATGCGTCGTCACATCGACCGGAATGCCTTCGCGAGCGCGACGTTCGGCCGTGGTCCATTCGCGATCGCCCGGCGCCATGACGGCCTCGACACCGTCGGCGCGGCGTGAGCTGCGCAGGCCGTCCAGATAGCGCCGCATGCCCTCGTCGAACTCGGCCCGCGAAATGAAGGCCGCCGGGTCGATGGCGATGACGAAGGCGCCCATGCCGCGCGGCGTCGTCATGTCCGGACCGGGCATCGGCGCGATCTCGAAGGAGAGGCGCATGCCGGTCAGCACCGCCGACAGGATCTCGACCATGCCCGCGAGCCCCGCGCCCTTGAAGCCGAATGCTGCGCCCAGCGGCGCCAGCATGTCGGCCTCGGCCGCCTCGCTCGTATCCCGGCCGTCGGGTGTCGAAGCGGTGCCTTCAGGCAGCGGCACCCCGAGGCTGCGGTAGAGCTGGACGCGATTGTAGGGGATGGCGCTGGTCGCCATGTCGAGAAGCCAGGGGCGCGCACCCGAAACCGGCACGCCGACGGCGATCGGATTGGTGCCGTGGAAGCGCTCGGCCCCGCCGTGCAGGCGCACGAAACTGTCCGAATTGCAGGTGGCGATGCCGATGACGCCGCACTCGGCGGCGGCGAGCGCATAGGCCCCCGCCGCACCGAAATGCGAACTGTCGCGGATGGCGACGGCGCCGATGCCGAAGCGACGTGAAAGCTCGACGCCACGCTCCATCGCCGCGAAGGTGGCGACAGCGCCATGTGCATTGTCCGCGTGGAGCGTCGCCACCGCACCGCCCCCCGCCTCGAAGCGGAGCGTCGGTCGGCCATTCACCCGCCCGCCTTCGATCGCGGCGAGATAATGCGGCAGCAGCCGGATGCCGTGGCTGTCGACGCCGAGGCGCGAGGCATGCATCATGGCGCGCGTGGCGGCCAGGCATGTCGCTTCGTCGGCGCCGGCCGCCGATAGCAGCGCCCGACTGAGCTCCTCCAGTTCGCCGTCGCGCAGGAGGGTGATGGTCTCGCCGTCAGCCATCTCGATCCTCCCTTATACCGCCCGCCGGACGGCCGTTCGCATGCCGTCCGCCAGAATGGACCGCAGATGCGCGACGACGCCCTCTCGGAACGCCGCATTGCCGGAAACGACGGCGGGCATCCATCCGGGCAGCGTCGCGAGCGCCTCGAAGATCGCGCCCGCCTCGCGCGGCACCCCGGCAAGACGCGCGGCGATCTCGCCCTCGCGCGGATCGCGCAGCGCATAGGTCGCGCCGTCCTCGTGAAGGCCGAGCGCGTATCGCATCCAGGCCGCCAGCACGAAGGCGAAGGGCGCGGGCTCCACGCCCTCGCCCAGCGGCGCGAAGATACGCGGCGGTAGCTTCTGCGTGCCGTCCATCGCGATCTGGTAGGTGAGATGGCGGATCGACGGGTTGCGAAAGCGTGCCAGAAGATCCGCGTGGTAGGCATCGAGGTCGATGCCCGGCATCGGCGGCAGGCTCGCGGCCGCCGCGCGCATCTGGCGTTCGACCAGGCGCACGAGCGCCTCGTCCTCCATCGCCTGCGAAACCGTCTCGTACCCGGCCGCGAAACCCGCATAGGCGATCAGCGAGTGCGCGCCGTTCAGCATCCGCAGCTTCATCATCTCGAAGGGCGCCACGTCATCGACGAAGATCGCGCCGCCGGCCTCCCAGGCGGGGCGCCCGGCCGCGAAGTCGTCCTCGACGACCCATTGTGTAAAGGGTTCCGTCTCGATCGCCGCCGCGTCGTCGAAGCCGGTCAGCGCCTTGGCGTCGGCGAGCGTGCGCTCGGTCGCGGCCGGCGTGATTCGATCCACCATCGTCGAGGGGAAGGCGACGTTCGCCTCGATCCAGCTTGTGATTTCGGGCCGCACCTGCCCGGCGAATTCGAGGACGAGGCGCTTCAGGACGCCGCCATTGTGCGGGAGGTTATCGCAGGAGACGAGCGTGAGAGGCCCGGCCCCGTTGCCGGCGCGGCGCGCGAGGCCGGCGACGAGAAAGCCGACGACGCCGTGCGGACTTTCCGGCGCGGCCAGATCTTTTGCGACGGCCTCGTGCGCGGCATCGAGGCCGCCCGTTGCCGGATCGAGCCCGTAGGCCTTTTCGGTCACGGTGAGGGTCACGATACGCGTCTGCGGCCGGGCGATCGCCTCGATCACGGTCTCGGGCGAGTGCGGCGCGACGAGCACCTGCGAGACACTTCCAACGATCCGCGCCTTCGGGCCGTCCTCGCCGCGCACGAGCAGCGTGTAGCGCCCATCCTGAGGGTTCATCGCCGCCGCCGCGTCCGGGCTCCGCAGACTGACGCCGAGGATGCGCCAGTCGCCGCCCTCGGCGGCCAGCGCGGCATCGGTGTAGACTGCCTGATGCGCCTTGTGAAAGGCGCCGAGACCCAGATGGACGATGCCGACCGCGTGCTGCTCCGGCGCATAGCCCGGCGTCTCGACACCCGGCACCGTGAAGGCGGAGGCGGCCGTCAGGCGATCGCTCACGCCTGCACCGAGACGCTGGGATGCGTCAGAGCGGTCATGATGCCGCGCAGTTCGGCAAGGCCCTTCAGGCGTCCGATCGTGGGATAGCCGGGCTGGCCGCGCCGGCCGAGGTCGTCGATGATGTCCTGCCCGTGGTCCGGCCGCATGGGGATCTGATGGTCGGCGCGCCCCTCGGCCTTTCGCCGCGCTTCCTCGCGCACGATCTCGGCGATCAGCGCCACCATGTCGGTGCCGCCGCCCAGATGCTCGGCTTCGTGGAAGGAGGCGGGCGTGCCGGGCCCTTCGAGCGTGACGTTGCGCAGATGCAGGAAGTGAACGCGCGGAGCGAATTCGCGCATGATCGCCGGCAGATCGTTGTCCTCGCGCGCACCGAGCGAGCCCGAGCACAGTGTCATGCCGCTGGCGGGGCTGTCGACGGCGTCGAGGATCGCGCGGTAGTCGGCGGCTCCCGACATGATGCGCGGCAGGCCCAGCAGAGGGAAGGGCGGATCGTCGGGATGGCAGCACAGGCGCATGCCCAGCTTTTCCGCGACGGGTGCCACCTCTTCCAGGAACGCGACGAAATGCGCACGCAGCCGGTCCGTGTCGATCTGGTCGTATTCGGCGAGGTGGCGCTTCACGTCGTCGGTGGACATGCTCTCGGTCGAACCCGGGAGGCCGGCCGTGACGTTCGACGCGAGCTCGCGGCGGCGATCCTCGCTCATCTGCGCGAAACGCTCTGCGGCTGCCTCCGCCACATCCTCGGCGAAGCTCTCGGCCGCGCCGTCGCGCCTCAAAATGTGGATGTCGAAGGCCGCGAAGTCGATCAGGTCGAAACGCATCGCCGTCCCGCCGTGCGGCACGCGGAAGGCGAGATCGGTGCGTGTCCAGTCGAGGACCGGCATGAAATTGTAGCAGATGGTCTCGAGCCCTTCCTCGGCGAGGTTGCCGAGGCTTTCCTTGTAGGCGGCGATGTGCGCGCGCCAGTCGCCCTTCTGCTTTTTGATGTCCTCGGACACCGGCAGGCTCTCGACCACCTCCCAGGCGAGAGCGGCAGGCGAGCCGTCCTTCATGCGGGCGATCTCGCCTTTGCGCCGGGCGATCTCTTCGCGCGTCCAGACGGCACCCGTTGGCACATGGTGCAGGGCGCTGACGACGCCCTCGACGCCCGCCTGCCGCATATCGTCGATCGTCGTCAGGTCCTTGGGACCGAACCAGCGCCATGTCTGTCGCACTGAACTGCCACTCCCTTATATGCGACGCGCCGTGGCGCGCCCTTTTCACCAACTCTCCTAGCGCAGAGTTGACTAGTATGGAAGTATGGGAGAGAAGAGGCATGAGGAAGCGGGAGGCTTTGGCCGTGAGCGTGGCGGAAAGACGCATCGTCGATCTCGACGCGGTCGGCGCGATCGCGCCGCAGCTCTTCGAGCGTCTGCGCGAGCGCATCGTGCGCGCGGAGCTCCTGCCTGGGGAGACGATCTCGGAGACCGAGATCGCCCGTGCCTATGCCGTCTCTCGCCAACCGGTGCGCGAAGCCTTCATCAAGCTTTCCGAGGCTGGGCTCGTGCAGATCCGCCCGCAGCGGGGCACGATGATCAGCCGGATTTCGGTCTCCTCCGTCATGGAGGCGCGCTTCGTGCGCGAGGCGATCGAGGCGGACGTTGCCCGCACCGCTGCGACCCGCGCCGATCCCGCCGCCGCTCGCGAGCTTCTAGATCAGGTGGCGGCGCAGAAGCGCGTCGCGGACACCGATGTCGACGCCTTCATGAAGCTCGACGAACTGTTCCATCGCACGCTTGCGGACGCCGCCGGCACCCCTTTCGCGTGGCGCGTCGTCGAGGGCGTGAAGGCGCAGATGGACCGTATCCGCTTTCTCAGCGTCGAGGAGGTGCATGTGCGCCGCCTCATCGCCCAGCACGAGGCCGTGGCGAAGGCCGTCGCCAGCGGCGACGCCGACGCCGCCGAGGAGACGATGCGCACCCATTTGCGTGAAATCCTGATCTCGCTGCCCGTCATAGCCGCCGCCCATCCCGAACTGTTCGGGGCGGGCTCCTGACATCGACCTGAACCATCCGGGAGGAACCAACATGACGCTTCTGAAAACCACGCTCGCCGCTCTCGCTTTGTCCGCTGCCGTCTCCGGCGCCGCCTTCGCGCAGGAGCTGACGCTGAAGCTCGGGCACCTCGCCAACGAGCAGAACTCCTGGCACAAGGCCTCACTGCGCTTCGGCGAGGAGCTGTCGAACCTCACCGGTGGGCGCATCGCCGTGGAGGTCTATCCGAACGATTCCCTCGGGCGCGAGATCGACCTGATCAACGGCATGCAGCTTGGCACCGTCGAGATGACGATCACCGGCGAAAGCCTTCAGAACTGGGCGCCGATGGCCGCCCTTCTGGCGCTGCCGTATGCCTACGAGACCCTCGAGGAGATGGACGAGGTCGCCTCCGGCGAGATCGGCGACCAGATCGAGGCGCAGATCGTCGAGCGCGCCCAGGTCCGGCCGATCGCCTATTTCGCCCGCGGGCCGCGCAACCTGACCGCCAACCGCGCCATCACGACGCCGGACGAGTTGAACCGCCTGCGCATGCGCGTGCCCAACGTGCCGCTCTTCGTTGATGTGTGGACCGCGCTCGGCGCCCAGCCGACGCCGATGGCCTTCTCCGAGGTCTTCACCTCGCTCCAGAACGGCACCATCGAGGGTCAGGAGAACCCGCTGGCGCTCATCCAGTCGGCATCGTTCAACGAGGTTCAGAGCCACGTCAATCAGACCGAGCATGTGCGCTCCTGGATCTACCTCACCATCGCTGAGCAGGTCTGGAGCCAGCTTTCCGAAGAGGATCAGGGCCACGTCATGGAGGCGGCCCGCATCGCCCAGGAGTTCGAGCGTGAGCAGTTCCTGGCCGACGAGGACGCCATCCGCGCCGACCTGGAACAGAAAGGCATGACCTTCGTCGAGGTCGATCAGGGCGCCTTCGCCGAACAGGCGCGTCAGCCCGTGATCGACGCCGTCGACGAGGAACTGCGCCCGATCGTGGAACAGCTCTTCGCGCGCTGAACTCGCTAAAGACAGGGGAGGCCGCAGGCCTCCCCACCCGGTGAAAAGGGGAGAGCGATGCCGTTCCTCAGTCATGTCACGCGATTTCTGTCTCTCGCCTGCCGGATTGCCGTCGGGCTGACCTTCTTCGCGCTCATCGTCGTGGTGACGATCCAGATCACCACCCGCACCTTCGACCTGCCCTCCTATGTCTGGACGGAGGAGCTGTCGCGATACCTTCTCCTCTACATGGTCGCCTTCGGCATCGGCCTCTCTTTGATGACGGGCGAGTTCGTTGCAGTGGATCTCGTTCAGGAGGCCGTGCCCGAGCGCATCGCCTGGTGGATGCGGCTCGTCGCGACGGCCGCGACCGCCGTGCTCGCCGCCGTGATGATCTGGCCGGCCTGGCGCTTCGTCTCCATCGGCGCCTTCCAGCGCTCGCCCAGCCTGCGCATCACGATGGACATCGTCCACGCAAGCGTCTTCACGCTGGCGATCCTCCTCTTCCTGTTCGCCACCCTGCGCGTCGTCGGCATGCTCGCCGGGACCGATGACGGGCGCCCCCAGCGTCCCGAGGAAATCTGATCGATGGAACTGGCGCTTCTTCTCGGCACCTTCGTCGTCACGCTCGCGATCGGCGTTCCGGTCGCGATCTGTCTCGCGCTCGCCTCGCTCGCCTATATGCTCGCCGCGGGCCTGCCGATCGTCATCCTGCCGCAGCGCATGTATGCCGGCATGGACGTGTTCGTGCTCCTGTGCATTCCCGGCTTCATCCTGGCCGGCAATCTGATGAACTACGGCGGCGTCACCGAGCGCATCATCCGCCTGGCCAATGCCATGGTCGGCTGGATGCGCGGGGGTCTCGCGATGGCCAATGTCGCCGATTCCATGATGTTCGGCGGCGTCTCGGGCACCGCCGTCGCTGACGTGGCGGCGACGGGTTCGGTGATGATCCCTGGCATGAAGAAGTCCGGCTATCCGGCGGACTTCTCCGCCGCCATCACCGCCGCCTCTTCCACGGTCGGCCCCATGCTGCCGCCGTCCGTGCCGATGATCATCGTCGGCGCCCTCTCCGGCATCTCCGTCGGCCAGCTCTTCCTCGCGGGAGCCGTTCCCGGCATCCTGATGGGCATCGGCATGGGCATCACCTGCTACGTGATCTCAGTTCGTCGCAATTACCCGCGCATGCCATGGAAAGGCTGGAGCGAACTCGTTGCCGCCGCGCTCTCCGCTTCGTGGGCGCTCGCGATGATCGCGCTGATCATCGGCGGCCTCATCACCGGCATCGCGACCCCCACCGAGACGGCCGTCGTCGCCTGCATCTACGCGTTCCTCGTTGGCACGCTCGTCTATCGCGAGCTGCCGCTGGCCAAGGTGCCGAAGATCATTATCGACAGCGCCATCTCCTCTGCCGGCATCCTCGCCCTCGTGGGTTTCGCCAACGTCTTCGGCTCGATCCTCGCCTCCGAACGTATCCCGCAGGCGCTCGCCTCGACGGTGCTGACGATCACCGACAACCCGATCCTCGTCATCCTCCTCATCAACATCCTGCTCCTGATCGTCGGCATGTTCATGGAGACGATCGCGGCGCTGATTATCCTCTTCGTCCCGCTTCTGGCCCTGGCGACGAGCGTCGGCATCGACCCCGTCCACTTCGCGACCTTCGCCGTCCTCAACCTGATGATCGGGCTGACGACGCCGCCCGTCGGGGTCTGCCTCTTCGTCGCGTGCAACATCGCGCGCATTCCGCTGCTGCCCGTCATCAAGGCGGTCATCCCCTTCCTCCTGTCGAACATCATCGTCCTGCTTCTCGTGTCCTACTATCCGCCCTTCGCCACCTGGCTTCCTTCCGTCCTGATGGGGAACTGAGCGATGAAGACGCGAATCTGCCGGCTGCACGCGCAGGGTGATCTTCGGGTCGAGGAGATCGAGGTCGGCGAGCCCGGCGCGGGCGAAGTGCTCATCTCGATGGGAGCGGGCGGCATCTGCGGCTCGGACCTCCACTACTTCCAGGACGGCGGCTTCGGGCCGATCCGCGTGAAGGAGCCGATCATCCTCGGCCACGAGGTCGCCGGGACAGTGCGTGCGCTCGGCCCGGGCGTTACCTCGCTCGCGGTCGGCGATCGCGTCGCGGTCAATCCGAGCCGCCCTTGCAACGACTGCCGCTACTGCCGCGAGGGCCTGAAACATCACTGCCTGAACATGCGGTTCTTCGGTTCGGCGATGCGCTTTCCCCACGAGCAGGGCGGCTTTCGTGACCGGATGGTGGTCGATGCCTTCCAATGCGAGCCCATCCGGAACGCCGAAATCTCGCTCGGCGAGGCCGCCTGCGCCGAACCGCTTGCGGTCTGCCTGCACGCGCTGGAGCAGGCCCGGCGGATCGCCGGCGGCATCGAGGGGCGTTCGGTGCTCGTCACTGGCGCCGGGCCGATCGGAGCGCTGACGGTGGCGGCTCTTCGTCGTGCGGGCGCGGGACGTATTGTCGTCACCGATCTTGAGGACGAGACGCTTTCGGTCGCCGCGCGGATGGGCGCGAGCGAAACGATCAACGTACGCACACAGGCCGAAAGTCTGGAGCCGTTTGCGGCCGAGAAGGGCAGCTTCGATCTCGCCTTCGAGTGCTCGGCGGCACCCGCCGCCTTCGCGTCTGCGGCCGCTTGCCTGCGTCCCCGGGCGACGCTCGTCGCCGTCGGTGTCGGCGGCACGGTCCCGGTGCCGCTCAACGTCATCGTCGGCAAGGAGCTGAACGTCGTCGGCACCCACCGCTTCTTCGCGGAATACGCGCAGGCCGTGCGCCTGATCGACACGCGCGAGATCGACGTGAGGCCGATCATCACGGCGCAGATGGACGTCTCCGAGGCGCCGGCCGCCTTCGCGCTTGCCGCCGACCGCCGCAGGGCCGTGAAGGTTCAGCTTTCGTTTCGGGAAGCATGACGGAAGCCGAGGGCTTCTTCAGGACGGCGTAGAGCTCAAAGATACCGACCATGAGGGGAACGCGGCCCTGGCGGCGATCGCCGGCCTCGCAGGCTCGGCTATGTCCCGGGTTCGCGGGTGCGCACATGAGAGGGCAGGGGCATCGAATCGTCGTCCATGTCATGCAGTTCGGCCTCTGTCGAGACTGTTCTGGCGACGATTGCTAAGTGACTGCAGCTGCTTGTGGGTTTACTGGTGGGCCCGGCAGGACTCGAACCTGCAACCAAGCGGTTATGAGCCGCCGGCTCTAACCATTGAGCTACAGGCCCCACGCACTCCGCCTAGCCGAAACCATCACGCGTCTCAAGCGCGATCGAAAGGCAATGCCGATCGTCAGCCGTCGCCGGCGGCCGAGCTTCGGTGGGATGCCGTCTTGAAGACGCCGGAGCTCTTGGCGACGACACCCCCGTCCGGGCCCGTCAGGACCGCTTCGCAAAAGACGATCGAGCGTCCCGCGCGCAGCACGCGACCCTCGGCCATGAGCGTTCCGCGTCCGATCGACAGGAAGCTGACATTCATATCGAGCGTCATCACCGGGGCGCCGAGCTTGAGACGCGCGGCGGTGCCCATCGCGACGTCGAGGGCCGTGCAGATCAACCCGCCATGCGCGTTGCCGAGATTGTTTCCGTGCTCGGCGCGCAGTTCGAGCCGAAGGAGCGTGCGGTCCTCGTTCGCGTCTACCGCCTCGATCCCGCAATGGCGGGCAAAGGGGATGGTCGCCCCGAAAATGTCTGTGCCATGTGCCTCGTCCACCGCTCGTCCCCCTCGATGTTCTCTTCAAGCCGGTCTCATCCACTGGGGGGCCTGTCAAGCGCGCCGGCTTTCTGCAAATCGGACGTGACGGCCTTCCCTTTGCCGCGCTCGCGCGTCACCTCTTCATTTCCGCGTGTCGCGGCCTAGGATGTGAAGAACGAGGCGCCGTGCGACCTCTGCCCAATTCGAGAGGGACTTGATGCGAAGAGTTCGTAAAGCCGTCTTCCCGGTGGCCGGTCTGGGGACGCGGTTCCTTCCAGCCACGAAGGCGATTCCGAAGGAGATGCTGACGGTGGTGGACCGTCCGGTGATCCAGTACGTGGTTGACGAGGCTCGTCAGGCGGGGATCGAGCACCTGATCTTCGTGACCGGGCGCAACAAGGGCGTCATCGAGGACTATTTCGACATTCAGGTCGAGCTGGTGAACACGCTCACCGAGCGCGGCAAGGAGGCCGAGCTCTCGCTTCTGGATTCGCTGCAGCCCAAGCCCGGCACGGCGAGCTTCACGCGCCAGCAGGCGCCGCTCGGCCTCGGCCATGCGGTGTGGTGCGCGCGCGATCTCGTCGGCGGCGAGCCCTTCGCGCTGCTCCTGCCCGACATGATCATGCAGGCCGAGCAGGGCTGCATGAAGAAGATGGTGGAGCTCTACGAGGAGACGGGCGGCAACATCCTGTCGGTGGAACAGTGCGACCCGGCCGAGACGCACAAATACGGCATCGTGGGGCGGGCCGAGGACGTGGGCACGGGGTTTCGCATCGACGGCATGGTGGAGAAGCCGAAGGCGGCCGAGGCGCCGTCGAACTTCTTCATCTCGGGCCGCTACATCCTGCAGCCGGAGATCTTCGACATCCTGGAGACGCAGGAGAAGGGCGCGGGCAACGAGATCCAGCTGACCGACGGGATGCTCAAGCTCGCCGCCCGGCAGGACTTCTACGGCTACCACTTCACCGGCCGCACCTTCGACTGCGGCTCCAAGGAGGGCTTCATCGAGGCCAATGTCGCCTTCGCCCTCTGGCGCCCCGACATCCGCGAGAAGGTCTACGACAACCTTCAGGAACTCATCGAAAACGTCGAGCCTTCGAGGCGCCGGGCCTTTGCCTGATCGATAGCGGGGTGCGCTGGATCGTTCCGTCCTAGCGCTGGAAGCGCACCCCGACCCGCACCGAATTGGCAGTGTATTCGGCTGGGGCGAAGTCGCTCTCCAGCAGTTCGTGGCGGGCCAGAGCGGTGAGCGCCATCGTCCTGTTCAGCCAGTGCTCCAGGCCGACCTGCGCGGCGTAGGTCGTGTCGTCGATCGAGCCGGCGCCCTCGCGATTGCGGAAGGCGGCGCTGAGGCGCCCGTTGAGGAGCGTGCGCGTCGTCACGCGATGCTGAAGGGCGAGCGCCGTCTCGTAGACAGTTGAGGTCGACAGGCTCGAGGAATCCGGATCGAAGAAGGTCGCGGCGGTCAACGCCAGATCGGTGCCGCGACGGGGCGACCAGTTGAGCGCGACGTCGAAGGTGGGCGCGCCGATGGTCGGCAGGCCGTCGTCCTCCGGCACGTTCCAGGCGTAGCCGATGGCCGCCTCGCCGGAGAGCTTTTCTCCGAAATCGAAGGCGACGCCGCCGCGAAGGGCCGGAATGCGAGAATCGCGATTGCCGCCGGTGATCGGGCTGTCCTCGTCGAAAAAGCGCGAACCGATGGAGGCGGCGACGAAGGGCTGAAGGGCTGGCGAGATGTCGAAGCCGGCGCGCAGTCCGAGGCTCGCGGTCGAGAAATCGTCAGTGCCCGAGGTGATGCCGTCGACGTCGCGCTCTTCGCGCACGATGTCGCCGGTGAACGCGAGGGACGAGCGCCCCGCCTCGCGCCGCAGTTCGGCGCCGAAGGAGTAGGTGAGGACGTCCGGCCTGTCTTCGACGTTGAGAAGTGGATCGGCCAGGATCGGGTCTTCGCGCGCATAGCTGACGGCACCGCGCAGGAGGGCCGTGAGCTCGCGGTTGATGTCGATACGCATCTGGCCATCGAGGCCGAGGCGCGGATCTTCCTCGGCCTCACCGCCGAAATTGCGCCGATAGGCGGCAGTGGCGTTGATCTGGGCCTCGTGCCTTGACCAGTCCGACAGGAGGCGGGCCGACAGGCGCGTCTCTGTGAAGGCACCTGACTGGCTGTCGGGGGCCGCATCGAGATTGTCGGAGACGCCGACCTCCTGTTCGAGAACGGGAAACAGCAGGAAGCGGCCGGCCCGCAGGCCATCCGGCGCGAAGGGGTCTTCCTCGCCGAGCGGGATGGAAGGCCGCAGACCCATCGCCGCCGGGTTCAGCCGATCCTCGCGCGCGGCCGGTGCGAAGGTGGGCGAGCGCACCGGGCCTGTCGCGCGGAACACCGCGAGATCGCGCGCGGTGGCCGGCACTTGCGCATCGACCTCGCGATCGATCGGCTCGGCGCCATCTATCGGCAGGTTCTGGCGCTGCGAGCGCGGCAGCTCGTCCGGCCCGTCGAAGAGGTCGAAGTCGAGAGCGGGCTCGCCGGCGAGCGGGGCCTCGGGCTCGCGCGGCGTCGATCGCGTCTCCGGCAGGGCCGGCGAAGCGGGATCGCCCGGCGCATCTGGAATGAACGGGTCCTGCAGGCTCTGGTTCGCGTTGCCGAGATCGTTCGCGTCGAGCGTTTCGAGCCGCAGTTCGCCGTCCGTATCGACATCGTTCGTCGAGAGCGGCGCGTTGAGTTGCGCCAGCGCGGGGCCGCTTGCCAGCGCGAGCGCGAGGAGGAAACCGGCGTTGCGCGCGCGTTTCGCCATACGGTGAGAGGCTCTTTCCAACGGAACCGGGGTGGAGACGCCGTCGCGCATCCTTTCCAATTCCTAAACGCGCATGGTTAACGGAGCCTTTACGCGGCGGCGGCGGCGGGGCCGCTTTGCCCAGCGTGATGCTTTGCTTTATCTCGCTCGGGTTCGGAGCGGAAAACGCGGGAAGGTCACGTCGATGATGGATACGCTGGATGACACGGGCGTCCTCGCCTCCGCCGTGAGGACCATTGCGATGGAAGCAGACGGCCTGCGGCTGCTGGCGGAAGCTTTGGAAGGCGAGATGCGCGCGCCCTTCGCACGCGCGCTCTCACTGATCGGCAAGGTGCGCGGGCGCGTCATCGTGACGGGCGTCGGCAAGAGCGGCCATATCGGCTCCAAGCTCGCCGCGACGCTCGCCTCCACCGGCACGCCGGCCTTCTTCGTCCATCCGGTCGAGGCCGTCCACGGCGATCTCGGCATGATCGGCCGCGACGACGCCGTGATCGCGATCTCGTGGTCGGGCGAGAGCGCCGAGCTGAAGGGCATCGTCGCCTATACGCGCCGCTTCTCCATCCCGCTCGTCGCGATCACCTCGCGCGAGACCTCGGCACTGGCGGTGCAGGCGGACGAGGCGCTGATCCTGCCGCGCGCGGCGGAGGCCTGCCCGCACGGGCTGGCCCCGACGACCTCCACCACCATGCAGCTCGCGCTCGGTGACGCGATCGCCGTCGCGCTCCTGGAGGCGCGCGGCTTCACGCCGGGTGACTTCCGCATCTTCCATCCGGGCGGGCAGCTCGGCGCGAGCCTGACCCATGTCGGCCAGATCATGCACACCGGCGAGGCCCTGCCGCTGGTGGCGAGCGGCACGCCGATGTCCGAGGCGATCATCACCATGTCGCGCAAGGGCTTCGGCTGCGTGGCGGTGGTGGAGCGGGGGCGCCTCCTCGGCATCGTCACGGACGGCGACCTGCGCCGGCACCTCGGCGGCGACCTGCTCTCGATGCACGTCGACGAGGTGATGACGCGCGATCCCCGCACGGTGGCGCCGACGACGCTGGCCGTGAAGGCGCTCGAAATCCTCAACGCCTCCAACATCACGACGCTGATGGTGGTGGAGGAGGGCGGCATGGCCGTCGGCGTCCTCCACATGCACGATCTTCTGCGGATCGGCGTGGTCTGAGGTCAGGTGGAAGGCGGTACGGGGCGCACGAGAAGGACGCTGCCTTTCGCGCCGACGATTTCGACGGTTTCGCCGGCAGGCAGGTCCGGCCCCTCGACGGTCCACCAACTGTCCTCGACCGACACGCGGCCCTGACCGTTGTGGATCGCCTGCGTGAGTGTGGCGGTGCGCCCGACGAGGCGTTCGGTGCGCCGATTGAGTCCCTGCGCCGATGTCGTGTCGCCGCGCTGGCCATACCAGCGATGGCCGAGAAGCGCGGCGACGATGGAGACGACGGCAAAGCCGATGCTCTGACCCTGCCAGCCGAGGTCCGGGAAGAAAAGGGAGTTGGCCGCGACGACCAGCGCGCCGATGCCGAAGAACAGAAGATAGACGCCGGGCGCCAGGACCTCAGCGCCGAGGAGCAACAACCCGAGGATCCACCAGCCATAGGTGGCAAGAAAATCGACCATCGGCGTTATCCGCGATCGCCGGCGCTCGGCACGCCGGCGCGGCGCGTCGTAGCCGTTGGCGGGGCGGTCGTGCCAGGCGCCTGCGCTTCGGGAAAGCTGGCGCGCGCGATCTCGGCAATGCCGCCGATGGCACCGATCAGCGAGGACGCTTCGAGCGGCATCAGCACGACGCGCTGGTTGGGCGCACTCGCGATCTTCGACAGCGCCTCGGTGTAGCGCTGGGCGACGAAGTAGTTGATCGCCTGAACGTCGCCGGCGGCGATCGCCTCCGAGACGAGCTTCGTCGCGGTCGCCTCGGCCTCCGCAAGGCGCTCGCGAGCCTCGGCCTCGCGGAAGGCGGCCTCGCGTTCGCCCTCGGCCTTCAGGATCTGCGACTGCTTTTCGCCTTCGGCGCGCAGGATCTTGGCGGCGCGCGCGCCTTCCGCCTCGAGGATCTCGGCGCGCTTCTCGCGCTCGGCCATCATCTGACGGCCCATCGATTCCACGAGATTGGCGGGCGGGTTGATGTCCTTGATCTCGATGCGGGTGATCTTGATGCCCCAGGAATGGGCCGCCTGATCGACGACGCGCAGGATGCGCTCGGAGATCGCATCACGGTTCGAGAGAAGGTCGTCGAGGTCCATCGAGCCCATAACGGACCGCAGATTGGTCATGACGAGATTGAGGATGGCGTTCTTGAGACCCGAGACCTCGTAGGCGGCGGCCGCGGCGTCGAGGATCTGGAAGAAGGCGACGCCGTCGGCCGCGACGGAGGCGTTGTCACGCGTGATGACCTCCTGGGTCGGCACGTCGAGCACCTGCTCCATCATGTTCATCTTGTGGCCGATGCGCTCCACGAAGGGCACGATCATGTTGAGGCCCGGCGTCAGCGTGCGGGTGTAGCGCCCGAAATTCTCGACCGTGTAGTTGTAGCCCTGCGGCACGATCTTGATCGTCGACAGGAGGACGATGATGGCGAGGACGACCAGCGCCACCACGAGGATGCCGAAACCGCTGATGATATCGAGGGGCATGCCGTTTTCCTCCGCTCGTCTGCCGTGCTTCTGGCATACGCATCGCGGTCGAAGAAGGAAAGCCGCGCGAAAAGAGGCGTCGCATTCCGCGACGCTGGCCGTGCCGGGGTGCGGGACGCCGGCGAGCGAAAGAGGGGGAGCCGCGGGGCCTACCCCGCCCAGCCGGACAACTCGCGGCGCACCATGTGTTCGATGACGTCCATCCCCTCGGGCGAATCGTTCAAGCAGGGGATATAGGAGAAGTCCGCGCCACCGTTCTCCAGGAAGCTGTCCCGGCCCTGCATGGCAATCTCCTCGAGCGTCTCGAGGCAATCCGCGACGAAGCCGGGGTTGAAGACCGCGACCGACTTCACGCCGTCCTTCGCCAGAGCCTCCAGCGTCTTGTCGGTGTAGGGCTGGAGCCACTCCTCCGGGCCGAAGCGGGACTGGAAGGTCGTCATCAGCCGCCCGTCCGCCCAGCCGAGCCGCTCCTTCAGGAGCCGCGAGGTTTTCTGGCAGTGGCAGTGATACGGATCGCCCTTCTTGAAATAGCTCTGCGGGATGCCGTGATAGGAAGCGATGACGCGCTCGGGCTCGAAGTTGAGCGTGGCCAGATGCGCCTCGATGGAGCGGGCGAGTGCGTCGATATAGACGGGTTCGTCATGATAGGCGGGGACGGTGCGCGCGGCCGGCATCCAGCGCTTCTTCATCAGGTGCTCGAAGAACTTGTCGTTCACCGTTGCGGTCGTGGCGGCCGAGTATTGCGGGTAAAGCGGGAAGCACAGGATGCGCTCGCAGCCCTTGGCGATCAGCGCATCGACCTTCTCGGCGATCGACGGATTGCCATATCGCATGCCCCAGTCGACGACGACGGTTTCGAGACCGGCCAGCCGCTCGGCGAGCTTTTCGCCCTGCGCACGCGTGAAGGTTCGCAGCGGAGACTCGTTTCGTTCGTGGTTCCAGATCTGCTCGTAGGCGTGGCCCGACTTCTTCGGCCGCGTGTTCAGAACGATGCCGTAGAGGATCGGATACCAGGCGGCGCGCGGCCATTCGATGACGCGTCGGTCGGACAGGAATTCCTTCAGGTAGCGTCGCATCGGCTGGAAGTCGGTGCCGTCCGGCGTGCCGAGATTGACGAGAAGGACGCCGACGCGCTTGGCCGCGACCGGTGGGTGGCCGGTGGGCAGGGGGCCGATGGCTGTCGCCGGACTGTTGAAGAAGGGTGCGTTCATCGCGGGGCTCCGCGTCTTGCCGTCAAAGAAGAAGCCCTCGCACGGGGCCGCACGAGAGCCGGAGCGCCGCGCGTCCTATTGGACACACAAGGGTCGCTCTAACCTATTGATTGACGCATCAGGTGTCCCAAAACCGAATATGGTCTTCGGGCCGATGCCGTAACGCGGACCGATATGGCCTATCGTGGCGGCCGGCGCCAGCGGCCGCGTTGTCGCGGTTGCGTGTTCATACGCGTCGCGTCAGCTCGAAGCGGTTGCCGCCGGAGGTCACGCAGGCCATGCGGTCTGCCGCCATCTGCGAGCAATTGATCGCCGATTCCTGACCGCTGGTGTTGGAGCGCGAGGCAATGGTGATCTGGCCGGGGCCGACATTGCGATAGCTGCCGGTGGCGAGCGGGGCACCTGTGCCGTCCTCAACCGACGAGAAGCTGCCGCCAGAGAAACTCGCGGTGTAGGCGACAGGCCCGCCGACAGCGGCCCAGCGACCCTCGATGCCCGTCTGGCGCGGCGCGATATCGGCTCGATCCCCGGGGCCCATCGGCGACATACATCCCGCCAGCGTCAGGGCCGACAGCGCGAGGGCGGTGAGGGGCAGGATGTTCTTCATGTCGCGTCTCTCCACGGCAGTCGGCTCTGAATTCTGATCCGCCCATTATGGAGCGTCCGGCCGACGTTGGAAGGCGCGCGGGCGCATAAAGCCAATTATTCCGCGTCGCACAGGCGAGTTCAGACGGCCTCTGGCAGGTCCCGTCGCGCGGGGATGACGGAGTGCACGGAGGCGACGGTCTCCACCGAGCGGATGCGCCCGTCCGAGGTGAAGGAGAACCAGTACATCGTCGTGCCGGTGACGAGCGAGCCGTCGCTCTCGTCCTGCCGCGTCCAGTCGCAACGGCTGGCCGCGCTTTCCCCGTCGACGAGGATGCCGCGTGTCTCGAACGAAATGTAGCGCGCGCGTTTCATCAGTTCGGAGAGAAAGGCGCGCGCCTCATTCTGGCTGGCAAGGCGATACTCGCCCTCCATACGGCCGAACCAGGGAGCGTCGATGACTCCGGCGTTGGAGCGGCTCGAAAAGACGGCGCCGGGCGCGAAATGGCGGGAGATATCCTCAGCCGATCCTGACGACATGACGGCCTGCATCACCTCGCGCACGACGCGGTGTTCTCTTCGATCGTCGATCCAGAACTCGTTCATCCCGCCTCCTTGACGGCCCGCAGAAGGGACCGCCGCTCGAGGAGCCGCGAGAAAACCGGGCGAAACGAGCCGCCCGGTATGCTTAACGGCCCCCTAAGGGAAGACGGGAGATGACTATCGGTTCCCTCAGCGGACGAGAATGTTCCTGAACTGCCAGGGATCGCTCTCGTCGATATCTTCGGGGAAGAGGCCCGGACGGTCCGTCAGCGGCGTCCAGTCCGTGTAGTAGCCCTTGACCGGACCGAGATAGGGCATCTGCACTTCCAGGCAGCGCCTGTAGTCCATTTCATCGGCCTCGACGATGCCCGCTTCCGGGTTCTCGAGCGCCCAGACCATGCCGGCCAGCACCGCCGACGTCACCTGCAGGCCGGTGGCGTTCTGGTAGGGCGCGATGCGGCGCGTCTCCTCCAGCGAAAGCTGCGAGCCGTACCAGTAGGCGTTCTTCTCGTGGCCGTAGAGAAGGACGCCGAGCTCGTCGACGCCATCGACCAGTTCGTCCTCGTCGAGGACGTGATGCACCGGCTGCATCTTGCCGGCCGCGCCGAAGACTTCGTGCAGCGAAAGAACGGCGTCGTTGCAGGGGTGGTAGGCGTAGTGGACCGTCGGCCGGAAGGTGACCTCGTCGTCCTTGTTGCGATGGGTGAAGTAGTCCGCAATCGAGATCGACTCGTTGTGCGTGACGAGGAAGCCGTACTGCGCGCCGGGGGTCGGGCACCATGAGCGCACACGCGTGTTGGCGCCCGGCTGCTCCAGATAGATCGCCGCGCGGCAGCCCTTCTTGTGCTCCTTGGCGTTCTTGGGCATCCACTTCTCGTGCGTGCCCCAGCCGAGTTCGGCCGGCTGCATGCCCTCCGACAGGAAGCCCTCGACAGACCAGGTGTTCCAGAACACGTCCATCGGCTTGGGGTTCTTGGTACGCTGGGTGTCGCGCTCGGCGATGTGGATGCCCTTGACGCCCGCCTTCTTCATCAGCTTCGCCCAGCCCTCGCGATCGTCCGGGCCCGGCTCCTCGAAGTCGAGGCCGGTTTCCTTCGCGACATTGACGAGCGCCTGCTTGACGAACCAGGAAACCATGCCCGGGTTCGCGCCGCAGGTGGAGACGGCGGTCGTGCCGCCGGGGTTCTTGCGCTTCTCCTTGCGCAGCGTTTCGCGCAGCGCGTAGTTCGTGCGGTCCGCGTTCGACATGGATTCATCGAAGTAGAAGCCGAGCCAGGGCTCCACGACCGTGTCGATGTAGAGGACGCCCAGCTCGCGGCACAGGCGCATGAGGTCCACCGAGCCGGTGTCGACCGAAAGGTTCACGCAGAAGCCCTGGCCTTCTCCCTCGGTGAGGAGCGGGGTCAGGAGTTCGCGGTAGTTGTCCTGCGTCACGGCTTCCTGGCGGAAGGCAACGCCGCGCTCATCGAGGAGCTTGCGGTCGGTGTCGCGCGGGTCGATGACGGTGAAGCGCGACTTGTCGTATTCGAAATGGCGCTCGATCAGCGGCAGCGTGCCGCGCCCGATGGAGCCGAAGCCGATCATCACGATCGGGCCGGTGATCTTTCCGTGGATCGGGTGGGTCTCGTTCGCCATCGTCTCGGATCTTCCTGTCGTTCTGCGGCACGTTGCCGGGTCGGCGTTCGGCTAGACCAGAACGCCGGGAATTGAAAGGGCGGCCCTGTGTAGAAGCCGGACGTGACTTTTCGGCGACGAGACGTCACAAGCTCGCCGCCATGGACCTTCCAGCCCACTTGCGCGCGGCCATCGACGCGGCGCTCGTCGCCACCCCGCTCGCCGCGCTGAAGACGGCGGGCGAGACGCTTTCGAGCCGCTACCGAGCCGAGACCCGCGACGGGCGGCTGCATCTGATCGACGAGGTTCACGCGGGCGCCTACGTCGCCGCGCGGATGCCCGCGACCTTCGCTGCCGTGCGGCGCGCGATGGAGGAGGTCGCGATCGCAAGGTCGGATTTTGCGCCGACGCGCCTTCTCGATGTCGGCTCCGGGCCCGGCACGGCGCTGTGGGCGGCCTGCGAGACGTGGGAGAGCATCGCGGAAGCGGAGTGTCTGGAGGCGAGCGAGCCGATCCGCGCAATGGCCGAGCGGCTGGCGGCCGATGCCTTCTCGTTCCGTCCCCGCTTCGTCAGCGGCGATGCACGGCGGGCGCTGGACGCGGCGCGCCCCGCCGATCTCGTCACGCTCGCCTATGTCCTCGACGAGCTCTCGCCGCAGGAAGGCGCGCGTCTCGTGCTGGACCTGTGGGCGAAGACGACGGACACGCTCCTGATCGTGGAGCCGGGCACGCCCGCCGGCTGGCGCCGCATCATCACCGTTCGCGACGCGCTTTTGCGCGAGGGCGCGCATGTCGTCGCGCCCTGCGCGCACGAGAAGGCCTGCCCGGTGGGCGAGCCCGACTGGTGCCACTTCGCCCAGCGCCTCGCGCGCTCGCGCACGCACCGACAGGTGAAGGGCGGCGAGGCGCCGTTCGAGGACGAGAAATTCTGCTACCTCGCGGTATCGCGCGAGCCGCCTTCGGCGGTGCGCGAACGGGTCCTCGCCATGCCCCGGACTGCGAGCGGCCTCGTGCGGCTCAAGCTCTGCACGCATGGCGGGATGCTGGAGGAGCGGGTGGTGACGAAGCGCGAGGGCGCGACGTTCAAGGCCGCCCGCAAGTCTGGCTGGGGCGATGCCTGGTGAGCTTGCGGGCGCTTCCGCTGCATTCCTCCGCCGTTCTGGGCTGACCCAAGGACCGATCGGCGAGCGTCAGCGTCCAAGAAAGACGTAGAGGTCTTCCCAATTCGGGTTCATCGCTTCGATGAGATCGATCTTCCACGATCGATACCAGCGTTTCAGCGACTTCTCGCGCTGGATCGCTGTGCGGATATCGTAATGCTCCTCGTACCAGACGAGCATCGTGATGTCGTATCTCTCGCTGAAGCCACGGAGCAGCTTTCGCGGTGCTCGAAGATGCGTCGTTCGAGATCGGACGTCACGCCTATGTAGAGCGTGCCGCGCGGGCGGTTCGTGATGATGTAGACGAATCCCGACATGGCACAGCGGCGCCTTGCGCGTTCCGCAGGCCAAGCCCGAGGATGACGAGGTGGGAAAGAAGCAGCGGAACTTGCCGCTGCCGTGTTGCTCCGTAGGCCGCAAGAGGCTCTGGAAATTCGCTGTCGCTTCTTCGTCATCCTCGGGCTTGGCCCGAGGATCGTCCTGAGAGCGCCCGAGCTATCGAAAGCTCGCGGGGCAATGTGGCGGCCACTGGCATCACTGTTGCCACCCAGGAAGGCGTCGTCGCTCGCGTCGCAGTTCTCGCGCCCCTATCCAACCTAGGGCCGATGCAGCCTAATCCTCCAGCGTTTCCAGCTCGTCGATGAGGCTGGAGATGACGCCGAGGCCCTGGCGCCAGAAGGCGGGGTCGGTCGCGTCGAGGCCAAAGGGCGCCAGAAGCTCCGAATGGTGCTTGGTGCCGCCGGCGCGCAGCATCGCGAAATATTTCTCCTGAAAGCCCTCGGGCGCGCTGCGATACACCGCGTAGAGCGAATTCACGAGGCAGTCTCCGAACGCATAGGCGTAGACGTAGAATGGCGAGTGGATGAAGTGCGGCACGTAGGTCCAGAAAGCTGCGTAGTCCTGCCCGAGCCGCACGGACGGCCCCAGGCTCTCGGCCTGCACCTCCAACCAGATCTCGCCGATGCGCTCGGCTGTCAGTTCGCCCTCGCGCCGCTCCTCGTGGACGCGTCTCTCGAAGAGATAGAAGGCGATCTGGCGCACCACCGTGTTGATCATGTCCTCCACCTTCGAGGCGAGGAGCGCGCGACGCTGGGCCTTGTCGGTGGTGCGCTCCAGCAGCGAGCGGAAGGTCAACATCTCACCGAAGACGGAGGCAGTCTCGGCGAGCGTCAGCGGCGTCGGCGCCATCAGCCCGCCCTGCTCGCCGGCGAGCACCTGATGGACACCGTGGCCGAGTTCATGAGCGAGCGTCATCACGTCGCGCTGCTTGCCCATGTAGTTCATCAGCACATAGGGGTGGACGCTTGGCACCGTGGGATGCGCGAAGGCGCCGGGCGACTTGCCGGGGCGCACGCCAGCGTCGATCCAGCCCCTGTCGAAAAAGCGCGAGGCGATCTCGGCCATGTCGCTCGAGAACCCGCCATAGGCTGACAGAACGGTGTCCTTTGCAGCATCCCATGCGATGTCCGGGCGCTTGGGGCCGGGCAGGGGGGCATTGCGATCGTAGGCCTCCAGCGCGTCGAGGCCGAGCCAGCGCGCCTTCATGGCGTAGTAGCGGTGCGAGATCGACGCGTAGCTCTCCCGCACGGCTTGCGCCAGCGCGTCCACCACCTCGCGCTCGACGCGGTTGGCCAGATGCCGCGAGTCGGCGACGTCGGAGAAGCCGCGCCAGCGGTCGGCGATCTCCTTGTCCTTGGCCAACGTGTTGGTGACGAGCGTGAAGAGGCGCAGATTCTCGCCAAAGACCTCGGCCAGCGCGGCGAACGCGGCGGCGCGTTTGTGGCGGTCGTCGTCCTGCAGAAGGTTCAGCGTCTCCTCGAGCGAGAGCGTCTGCCCATCGACGGTGAAGCGCAGGCCGGTCATCGTCTCGTCGAACAGACGGTTCCAGGCGCCGTGGCCGGTGACGGCCTTCTCCAGGAACAGCTCCTCGACGCGGTCCTCGAGCTGGAAAGGCTTGTCGAGGCGAAGGTCCACGAACCAGGGGCGATAGCGCGCCAGCGTCTCGTTCGAGGCGATCGCGGCGTCCATCACCGCGTCGTCCACGCGATTCAGTTCCAGTGTGAAGAACAGGAGCTGGGCCGAGACGTCCGTCACCTTGCCCTGGATGTCGCCGTAGAACTTGGCGTTGGCGGGCGAGGCGGTGTCGCTGGCGTAGACGAGCCCGGCATAGGAAGCGAGGCGGCCGAGAAGTTCGTCGATCGCCTCGAACTCGACCACGGCCTCCGCCAGATCACCGCCGCCGGGCTTGGAGGCCTCTGCCGCGACTTGGCCCCGATAGCGCGCCTGAAAGGCGGCGGCACGATCGGCGGATTCCTTCAGGTCCCGCGCGATCTCGGGCGCGTCGAGGGAGGCGTAGAGATCGCCGAGGTTCCACCGCGGCAGTTCAGGCGCGCCGCCGGAAGACGTCGCGGGTTCGGCCGCATCGAGGGTGATGGTCTGCATGATGCCTCGCTTCGCGTCTCGTTCGACGGGCCGCTGTCTAACCGCAAAAGAGCAGGAAGGCGAGGCGTGGCGCCGCGCCTGGTGATCGCGGGTCGCGGCTGCAACACGCTTCACGGCCTGTTAACCAGTTTCGTTTGTAATCGTGCAGAAATTAGGCAAGTGTCATTTAAATGCCGCAGTTTCGACCGACCACGGTCAACGTTGGTTCTTGCCTTCGATCCGATGCCGGGGACCGGTGGGCGTCGAGATCGCTGATCCGAGGGGAAAGCCGTATGTTCGGACTGACCGGACGCGCCTTGCGCCGCGTGGCGCATGTTGTCGCGATCGCCGCCACCAGCTTCGTCGTCCTGGCAACGGCCAACGTCGCAGCGCAGGCGGAAACCCGCACCCTCAAGCTCTATCACGTGCATCTGCGCGAGAGCACCGAGGTCACCTACAAGCGCAACGGGCGCTTCCTGCCCGACGGGCTGAAGCAGGCGAACTGGGCGTTGCGCGACTGGCGCGAGAGCAAGCCCACCAACATGGATCCGCATCTCCTCGACATGCTCTGGGAGACCTATCGCCGATCCGGCGCGCGCGGGCCGATCCACATCATCGGCGGCTATCGCTCGCCCACCACCAATCGCACCCTTCGTTCGCGTTCCTCGGGTGTCGCCGAGAACAGCCAGCACACGAAGGGCAAGGCGATCGACTTCTTCATTCCTGACGTGCCGCTTTCGCGCGTGCGCTCGGCAGCGTTGCAGCTCCAGGTCGGCGGCGTCGGCTACTATCCGCGCTCGGGCTCGCCCTTCGTCCATATCGATACGGGCAACGGCCGCTACTGGCCGCGCATGAGCCGCAACGAGCTTGCGCGCATCTTCCCGAACGGCAACACGATCTACATGCCTGCCGACGGCAAGCCGCTCCCCGGCTACGAGACCGCGCTCGCCTCATACAACCAGCGCCGCTCCGGCGAGAGCATCCAGATGGCCGATGCCCGACGCGGCGGCCCGACGCTACTTGCCCGCCTCTTCGGTGGTGGTGCGGAGGAAGCCGAGGACAACGCCGAGGCGGAAGCCGCTCCGACGCCGGCCCGTCGCCCCGCGGCTCCGGCAGCGCCCGCGGCCCCGGCTCGCCGTGCGCCCGAGCCCGCCGTGCAGGTGGCTGCCGCAGAGCCCCGGCGCCCGGACGCCTTGCCGGCCGGCATCGCCATGCCCGATCGCGACAGTTTCGACGTCAGCGCCCGCATTCCGACGCCGCGCGCCGGCATTCCCGAGAATGCGGCGCAACAGCCGGCCGCGCCGGCCGCGCCCATCGAGCGCCAGATCGCCGCGCTCGTCAGCGTACCGGTCCCGACCAGCGCGCCGAGCCGTGCCGCAGCTGCGGCCGGCGCGGCACCCGCAGAGCCGCAAGACGAGGTGGAATCGACCTTGATGGCCGCGCTCGATGAGCCGGCACCGAGCGCCGCTGCGCCAGGCCAGCTTGCCTACGCCGTTCCCACGCCCAGCCAGCGGCCCGCGTTCGAGGCGTTGCTCGCAGCAGCCTCCACCCCGATCCCGGTCTCGGCGCCGGCGGGGGAGTCCGCTCTGTCATCCGCGGTCGAAGACCTGGCCGATGCCGGGGAAACCGCGATCGCTGCGCTGCCGGGCGATGCGATCGCGGCGGAGATTGCCGCGGCCGTCCCGCCCGCCGAGGGGCAGCCCGCCGAGATTCCGGCTGAAGCACGCTCAGCGCTGCTCGCCGCCCTCAACGAGAGCCCCGAAATGCCGGCGGAGGAGCCGCAGCAACAGGTGGCCGGGCTCAGCGGCAAGTCCGGTCGCGTCCTGCGGCAGGCGGCGCAGCCTGCCAGCGACGAGTCCGCCGGCTCGCACGAAGCCATCGCCAATCGCATCGAGGTCGCCTCGTTGGTGACGGCGGGCGGCGAAGTGGACGGCGGTGGCCAGGGCCTTGGTCGACGCTCGGGCAACGGCTTTCTCGTGGTGGACGTCCCCGTCTCGGTGCTTGCAACCGGCTTTGCACCGTC